>MUNG01000320.1 GCA_002154585.1 Streptomyces pseudogriseolus | reverse complement strand
GGCGCGCGCGCCACCGACCACTACGACCTGGGCACCCTCCTGGACCTCACGGTGGAGGCCGGATTCCGCCCGGAGTGGACGGAGACGGCGGACGCCGGGGAGTGGGAGGAGTTCGAGTCGGCGTACCAGGCGGACACCGAGGTGTGGCTGGCCGAGCACCCGGACCATCCCCGGGCGGCCGAGACGCGGGAGCGTCTCGACCGGCACCGCGCCCAGTGGATGAGCTACCGCGGCATCCTCGGGCTCGCCTACCTCACGCTGGTTCCCGCGCGGTGACTCAGGCGGGGACGTGCACCGTCTCCACCCTGCTGGCGACCAGCCGTTCCCGCTCCCGGCGTGCGGCCTCGCCGCGGAGGCGCAGGATCTGCGTGAGACCCAGGGCCTGGAGGACGAACACCGCCGAGAACGCGACCGTGTAGTCGTCGCCCGTGGCGTCCAGCAGGACCCCGATCGCGAAGAGCGTCGTCATGGAGGCGACGAACCCGCCCATGTTGGTGATGCCGGAGGCCGTGCCCTGCCGTTCGGGCGGGTTGGCGGGCCGGGCGAAGTCGAAGCCGATCATCGACGCCGGACCGCACGCCCCCAGCACCGCGCACAGCACGACCAGCAGCCACATCGGCGCCCTGTCCCCCGGCCAGGCCAGCGTCACGGCCCACAGCAGGGCCGTCGCGCCGACCGTGCCGAGCGCCAGCGGCAGCCGGGCCGCGTGATGCCGGGCCACCACCTGGCCGTAGACGAGGCCGACGGCCATGTTGGCGAGCACCACCAGGGTGAGCAGCTCGCCGGCCACCGCGCGGGACAGCCCCTGCGCCTCCACCAGGAACGGCATGCCCCACAGCAGCAGGAACACCATCGCCGGGAACTGCGTCGTGAAGTGCACCCACAGCCCCAGCCGGGTCCCCGGCTCGCGCCAGGACGCGGCGATCTGCCGGCGGACGTACGCGGCGCCCTGATGGGACACCGGCCGGGGCTCGTGGCCCTCGGGGTGGTCCTCCAGGAACAGCAGGACCAGGACGAGGACCACGACACCCGCGAGCGAACTGCCCGCGAACGCCGCCGTCCAGCCGACGCCGTGCAGCAGCCTGGCCAGCACCAGCGTGGAGACGAGGTTGCCGGCCATGCCGATCAGTCCGGCCATCTGCCCGACCAGCGGCCCGCGCCGCGCCGGGAACCAGCGTGTGCCGAGCCGCAGCACGCTGATGAAGGTCATCGCGTCGCCGCAGCCGAGCAGCGCGCGTGCGGCGAGCGCCATGCCGTACGACGGGGAGAGGGCGAAGCCGAGCTGTCCGAGGGTGAACAGCACCGCGCCCAGGCTCAGCACCTTCTTGGTGCCGAGCCGGTCCACCAGCAGGCCGACGGGTATCTGCATGCCCGCGTAGACCAGCAGCTGGAGGATGGAGAACGTGGACAGCGCGGACGCGCCCACGTCGAACCGGTCGGCCGCGTCGAGACCGGCCACGCCCAGGGACGTGCGGAAGATGACGGCGACGAAGTAGACGGAGACGCCGATCCCCCAGACGGCGAGCGCGCGCCGTCCCCCGGGGGGATCGCCGGGCAGCGTGCCGGCGCCGCGCGTGGTGGCGCCGCTCATCGCACCTCTCCCCGGGCCAGGTGGGAGAACCAGCCGACGTGCCGGTGGACGGCGTCCACGGCCGCGTCCGCGTCGCCCGAGCGCAGCGCCCGCAGGATCTCCTCGTGCTCGGTGAGGGTCTTGTTGACGCGGTCGGGATGGGAGTGCATCACGGCCTGCCCCATGCGCAGCTGACGGTCGCGCAGCTGGTCGTAGAGGCGGGAGAGGATCTCGTTGCCGCCGCTGCGGACGATCTCCGCGTGGAAGCACCGGTCGGTGACGGAGGCCGCGGCGAAGTCGCCGGCGGCCGCCTCCTCCTTCTGGCGCGCGAGCAGCTCCTCCAGGCGCGCGAGCAGACCCGGGGGCGCGGGCACGGCCTTGCGCGCCGCGTGCTCCTCCACGAGCAGCCGCGTCTCCACGACGTCGGCGATCTCCTGCGCGGAGACCGGCAGCACGAGTGCGCCCTTCTTCGGGTAGAGCTTGATCAGCCCTTCCGCCTCCAGCCGCAGCAGGGCCTCGCGCACGGGCGTGCGGGACACCCCCACGGCCTCCGCCAGCTCGCCCTCCGTGAGCAGCGTCCCGCCCTCGTACGTGCGCTCCAGCACGCCCTGCTTGACGTGGGCGTAGACGCGATCGGCGGCGGGGGGACGTTTCACGGCGGCGGACACACTCATGCGGACAGCATAGATACAACACGTACGCATGGAGGGGCGCGTCCACGATGCGGAACGGCGCGTGCCGGGAAAATGCGCCCTTCTCCCGTACAACCATCTCTTCGGCGCAGGCGTCAGACACGTGCGGCCATGTCCGCGCGACCGTCCCTCAACCAGGCCGGGCAGAACGGCCATTCAGGTAAATCGGGGTATCTGACTTGAATATCGACATTCAGGGCATTCGCTTCCGCAGAGCCGCCGGCGTCGTCGTCACCACCGGCGCCGTGCTGGCCTCCGGAGCCCTCTACGCGGCGCCGGCGCAGGCCGCCGCCCCCGTTCCGTCCGTCGTCGCCAAGGGCGGCTTCGTGATCAACAACGCGAACGGCGGGACGCTCTACACGAAGCTCGGGGACACCCGTCGCGCCACCGGCTCCACCACCAAGATCATGACCGCGAAGGTCGTGCTCGCCCAGAAGAACCTGAACCTGAACTCCACGGTGACGATCCAGAAGGCCTACAGCGACTACATCGTGTCGAAGAACGCCTCGTCCGCGCGGCTGATCGTCGGCGACAAGGTCACCGTCCGCCAGCTGCTGTACGGGCTGATGCTGCCGTCCGGCTGCGACGCCGCGTACGCGCTGGCCGACAAGTTCGGCACCGGCTCCACCCGCTCGGCCCGCGTGAAGTCCTTCATCGGCAAGATGAACGCCGACGCGAAGAAGCTGGGGCTGAAGAACACCCACTTCGACTCGTTCGACGGCATCGGCAACGGCAGCAACTGGTCCACGCCGCGCGACCTGACGAAGATCGCGAGCAGCGCGATGAAGAACGCCACCTTCCGCGCGATCGTGAAGACGAAGAAGTACACGGCGAAGACGAAGACGAAGACGGGCGGCACCCGCACGATGGCGCCGTGGGTCAACACCAACACCCTGCTGAACAGCTACAGCGGCACCATCGGCGTGAAGACCGGCTCGGGCCCCACGGCCAAGTACTGCCTGGTCTTCGCCGCGACGCGGAACGGCAAGACGGTCGTCGGCACCGTCCTCGCCTCCTCCTCCGCCGCCCAGCGCGAGAAGGACGCGAAGGCGCTGATGAACTACGCGTTCAGCAAGATCTGACCTGACGGGATCCCCCGGGATGACGGGATCCCGGGGACGCGCGGAGGGGCGCCGCACACCCGGTGTGCGGCGCCCCTCCTGGCGTTCTGTCGTGCCTCGTGCCTCGTGCCCTCGTGCCTGCCGGCCGTCAGGCCCAGGTGATCAGCCGCTTCGGCTGTTCCAGGACCGCCGCCACGTCGGCGAGGACCTTGGAGCCGAGCTCGCCGTCGACCAGGCGGTGGTCGAAGGACAGCGCCAGGGTGGTGACCTGACGCGGCTTGACCTTGCCCTTGTGGACCCACGGCTGGAGCTTGATCGCGCCGACCGCGAGGATCGCGGACTCGCCCGGGTTGAGGATGGGCGTGCCCGTGTCGACGCCGAAGACGCCGACGTTGGTGATCGTGACCGTGCCGCCCTGCATGGCGGACGGGGAGGTCCTGCCCTCCCGGGCCGTGGACACCAGTTCACCCAGGGACGCGGCCAGTTCGGGCAGCGTCTTGGCGTGGGCGTCCTTGATGTTCGGCACGATCAGGCCGCGCGGGGTGGCCGCCGCGATGCCCAGGTTCACGTAGTGCTTGACCACGATCTCCTGCGCCGCCTCGTCCCAGGAGGCGTTGATGTCGGGGTTCCGCCGGATCGCGACCAGCAGCGCCTTGGCGATCAGCAGCAGGGGGTTCACGCGCAGGCCCGCGAACTCCTTGTCCTGCTTCAGCTCCTCGACCAGCTTCATCGTCCGGGTCACGTCGACCGTCACGAACTCCGTGACGTGCGGCGCGGTGAACGCCGAGCCGACCATCGCCGCCGCCGTGGCCTTGCGGACGCCCTTGACCGGGATGCGCGTCTCGCGCACGGAGTCGTACGCCGCCGGGGCCGCCGAGGGGGCGGGGGCGGCCGGCGCGGCGGGCTGGGCCGCGGGAGCCGCCTGCTGCGGGGCCTGGGCCGCGGCGACGGCCGCGTGGACGTCGTCGCGGGTGATGACGCCGTCCGGGCCGGTCGGGGTGACCGTCGCCAGGTCGACGCCCAGGTCCTTGGCCAGCTTGCGCACCGGCGGCTTCGCCAGCGGACGCTGAGCCGGAGCCGCGGGGGCAGCCGGAGCCACCGGGGCGGCGGGGGAAGCCGGAGCCGCCCCGTGGCCGTTCAGCTCGGCCTGGACCGCGGAGGCGGCCTGCCGGGCCACCGGGTCCTGCGCCTGCTTGCGCGGGCGCCGGCGGGTGGAGGACGTGGCGACGCCGTAGCCGACCAGCACCGGCTGACGGGCCGCGGGCTGCTCGGCGGGCTTCTCCGGCTCCGCGGCGGGGACGGCGGCCGCGGGGGCCTCCGTCTGCGCCGGGGCCGCTCCGCCCGCCACCTCCACCGCGATGATGGAGGTGCCCACGTCGACCGTGGTGCCCTCGGGGAAGTGCAGGGCACGGACCACGCCGTCGTAGGGGATGGGCAGCTCGACGGCGGCCTTCGCCGTCTCCACCTCGCAGACCACCTGGCCGTCGGTGACGGTGTCACCGGGCTGGACGTACCACTTGAGGATCTCGGCCTCGGTGAGGCCCTCGCCCACGTCCGGCATCTTGAACTCGCGTACGGACGCGTTCGTCATCGTCGTCACGACCCTCTCCTCAGTACGCCAGCGAGCGGTCGACGGCATCGAGCACCCGGTCCAGGTCCGGGAGGTAGGACTCCTCCAGACGGGCCGGCGGGTACGGGGCGTGGTAGCCGCCCACCCGGAGCACCGGGGCCTCCAGGTGGTAGAAGCAGCGCTCCGTGATCCGGGCGGCGATCTCCGCGCCGGAGCCGAAGAACACCGGCGCCTCGTGGACGACGACCAGACGGCGGGTCTTCTCCACCGACGCCTGGACGGCGTCGAAGTCGATCGGGGAGACCGAGCGCAGGTCGAGGACCTCCAGGCTGCGGCCCTCCTCGGCGGCCGCGTCCGCGACCTCCTGACAGAGCTTCACCATCGGGCCGTACGCGGCGAGGGTCAGGTCCGTCCCCTCGCGCACCACGCGCGCCTTGTGCAGCGGGCCGGGGATCGCCTCGGTGTCGACCTCGCCCTTGTCCCAGTAGCGGCGCTTCGGCTCGAAGAAGATCACCGGGTCGTCGCTCTGGACGGCCTGCTGCATCATCCAGTACGCGTCGGACGCGTTCGACGGCGACACGATCTTCAGACCGGCGACGTGGGCGAACAGCGCCTCGGGCGACTCGGAGTGGTGCTCCACCGCACCGATGCCGCCGCCGTAGGGGATGCGCACCACGACGGGCATCTTGACCTTGCCCAGCGCGCGGGCGTGCATCTTCGCGAGCTGCGTGACGATCTGGTCGTACGCGGGGAAGACGAAGCCGTCGAACTGGATCTCCACCACCGGGCGGTAGCCCCGCAGGGCCAGACCGATCGCCGTGCCGACGATGCCCGACTCGGCGAGCGGGGTGTCGATGACGCGGCTCTCGCCGAAGTCCTTCTGCAGGCCGTCCGTCACCCGGAACACGCCGCCCAGCTTGCCCACGTCCTCGCCCATGACGACGACCTTCGGGTCCGCGTCCAGGGCGCGCCGCAGCGACTCGTTGATCGCCTTGGCCAGAGCCATCTTCTCAGCCATGTCACTTACCCCCGTCTTCGTCCGCGAACGAGTCCTGGTAGGCGGCGAACTGCGCCCGCTCCTCGTCCACCAGCGCATGACCGTCCGCGTACACGTTCTCGAAGATGGCGAAGTGGTCCGGGTCCGGCATGGCACGGACCGCTTCGCGCACCCGTTTGCCCAACGCCTCGGACTCGGTCTCCAGTTCCGCGAAGAATCCCTCGTCCGCGTGGTTTGCGGCCTCGAGGTAGCGGCGCAGGCGCAGGATCGGGTCCTTGGCCTCCCAGGCCAGACGCTCCTCGTCGCCGCGGTAGCGGGTCGGGTCGTCGGAGGTGGTGTGCGCGCCCATGCGGTACGTGAACGCCTCGACCAGCGTGGGCCCCTCGCCGGCGCGGGCCCGCTCCAGGGCCCACTTGGTGACGGCCAGGTTCGCCAGGACGTCGTTGCCGTCCACGCGCACGCCCGGGAAGCCGAAGCCCTGCGCGCGCTGGTACAGCGGCACGCGGGACTGCTTCTCGGTCGGCTCGGAGATCGCCCACTGGTTGTTCTGGCAGAAGAACACCACGGGCGCGTTGTAGACCGCGGAGAAGGTGAAGGCCTCGGCCACGTCGCCCTGGCTGGAGGCGCCGTCGCCGAAGTACGCGATGACCGCGCTGTCGGCGCCGTCCTTGGTGATCCCCATCGCGTAACCCGTGGCGTGCAGCGTCTGGGAGCCGATGACGATCGTGTACAGGTGGAAGTTGTTGCCGTTCGGGTCCCAGCCGCCGTTGTTGACGCCGCGGAACATGCCGAGCAGGTTCGTCGGGTCCACCCCGCGGCACCAGGCGACGCCGTGCTCACGGTAGGTGGGGAAGACGTAGTCGTCGTCGCGCAGCGCCCGGCCGGAGCCGATCTGCGCCGCCTCCTGCCCGAGCAGCGAGGCCCACAGGCCCAGCTCGCCCTGGCGCTGGAGCGCGGTGGCCTCGGCGTCGAAGCGACGGGTGAGCACCATGTCGCGGTACAGACCCCGCAGGTCCTCGGCCGTGATGTCGGCGACGTACGTGTCGAACTCGGCGTTCTTGACGCGCTTGCCCTCGGGCGTC
Source organism: Streptomyces pseudogriseolus (assembly GCA_002154585.1). Classification (GTDB taxonomy): domain Bacteria; phylum Actinomycetota; class Actinomycetes; order Streptomycetales; family Streptomycetaceae; genus Streptomyces; species Streptomyces pseudogriseolus. The sequence continues at coordinate 4,916 of MUNG01000320.1, read as the reverse complement.
AGCAGCTGGACGAGGGCGGGCTCGGCGCTCTTGTCCGCGCCGGCGGCCTTCTTGGTGGTGCTGGTGGTGCGCTTGGTGCCGGTGGTGCCGGCCTTGTTTCCGGCGCTGCGTCGCGGTGTGCGCGCGGCAGTGCTCTCCACGGTCACGTGTGCTCCTCCGTCGGTCCGGCCCCCGGGGTTGCCGGTAGGCCAGTGCGGCTCACCTGTTTCGACCACCGGGCACGGGGTGGGTGCCACTCGGCCGGGAACAGGCGTGACAGGTGCCCCGGCGAGCGCCCTGCACAACGCACGTTACCCAGTGCTCCACATTTCTGTGAAACCCCCTCTGACCTGCGATTTTGCTTGGATATCCAAGTAAATCGGGGTAGGCCCGGAAGGCGCGCTGGTCACAGCCTTGCAGGAGGCCGGAGCAACGGCACGTTATCCCGGCCGAGCCGGGCACGGGAAGAGCAGACTTCCCCGGCGGCACGGGGTGCCGCCGGGGACGTCACGGGGTGCCCTCGGCGAGGGCGAATCGTTCGGGGCGGGGGACGGTGACGCCGGTCAGCCGCCCGAGCCGCCGGGCACTCCGGCGTTGGCCCCGCCCGCGTCGGCGCCGCCGGCGCCCGCACCGCCGGGACCGGTGCCGCCGGTCTCGGTGCCCCCGGTCTCGGTGCCGCCGTTCTCCGTGCCGCCGTCCTCGGTGCCGCCGTTCTCCGTGCCGCCGTCGTCGGTGCCGCCCGTCTGGGTGGGCTGCGTCGCCGTCGGCTCCTGAGTCGGCTCCTCCGTATCGGGCTGGGTCGGGGTGTACGACGGCTCGTAACTGGGGGTGTAATCGCCGTTGCCGCCGGAGCCGGAGCCGGAGCCCGGGTCGGTGTCGGGACCGGTGGTCTCCTCGGTCTCCTGGTCGGTCGGCGACTCGCTCGCCGGCTCGTCCTTCGTGCTCTGCGAGACGGACGGCGAGGTGTCGGTCTTGCCGCCCTCGCCCCCGCCCCCGCCGTTGTTGAGCGCGAGGGCGACGCCTGCCGCGACCGCGATCACCGCGAGCACCGCGAGGATCCACAGCTTGCCGCGTCCGCTGCCCTTGTTGCCGTGGCCCTCGAAGCCGCCGTCGTCCCCGCCGCCGTACCCGCCCGGCAGGATCGGCTGCGGGATGGCCGTGGTGCCGGAGTGCTCCGGGTGCGGCATGGCCGCGGTGCCGGCGTAACCGGCCGCGGGCGTGCGCGGACCCTCGTGCATGTCGACCGGGCCGGTGTTCCAGGTGCCGGTGTGCCCGCCCTGCTCGTAGAGCATCTGGAGCGCGTACTGGACCAGGCCGCGCATCTCCTCGGCCGTCTGGAACCGGTCGTCCGGGTCCTTGGCGAGGGAGCGCATCACCATCCCGTCCAGCTCCGGCGGGCAGGCGTCCGACGCCTCGGAGGGAGGCGTGGGGATGTCCTGGACGTGCTGGTACACCACCGACAGCGGCGTCTCGCCGGTGAACGGCGGGCGCAGCGCCAGCAGTTCGTACATCAGACAGCCGGTGGCGTACAGGTCGGAGCGGTGGTCGACGGCCTTGCCGAGCGCCTGCTCCGGGGAGAGGTACTGCGGGGTGCCCATGACCATGCCGGTCTGCGTCATCGTCGTGGACGCGCCGTGCATGGCGCGGGCGATGCCGAAGTCCATCACCTTCACGGCGCCGTTGTTGGTGATGATGACGTTGGCCGGCTTGATGTCGCGGTGCACGATGTTGTGCTGGTGCGAGTAGGCCAGGGCCTCCAGGACGCCCGAGACGATGATCAGCGCCTGCTCCGGGCCCGGCGCCTCCGCGTTCATCAGCAGGTCGCGGATGGTGCGGCCCTCGACCAGCTCCATCACGATGTACGGCACGGACTGGCCGCCGACGACGTCCTCGCCCGAGTCGTAGACGGCGACGATCGCGTGATGGTTGAGACCGGCCACCGACTGCGCCTCGCGCGTGAAGCGGGCCTTGGACACCGGGTCCTCGGCCAGGTCGGCGCGCAGCAGTTTGACGGCGACCGTGCGGCCGAGACGTACGTCCTCGGCGGCGAACACCTCGGCCATGCCGCCCCGGCCGAGCCGGTGCGTGAGCCGGTACCGGCCGTCGCCGACCAGCCCGCCGTTGCCCCAGTTGTCCGGCGCGTCCGACATGCCGCCGCCAGTCGCCTCGGGGTCGGACGGGCCCTGAGCGCGCTGCTGCTGTGCCATCAGTCCTCGCCGTCGTTTCTGCCCGCGGTGCGCGCGGTGTTGTCACGGTCTCCGTCGGCCACGCTACAGCCTTTGCCGGGGCCTCCGGTCCGGGTCGGGCTGCCGGATCGGGCACACGACGGGACCGGTCATCAAACCCGCAGTCCGTACCGTCGTGCAAATTCCGTGTACCGGCCGTACGACCGCTGTAACGCTTCCGCGACGCTTCTTTCGCGTACGGTCACGGAACGGGCACCGCGCTTGACGTGTCGGTGCCCTGGGGCAGACTTGGCCGGGAATAGCACTTTCGATCTACGACAACGACAAGTCACGACGACAAGTCACCGACGGCGGCGCCGGACGCCGGAGAGGCTACGGGGGACGCGGAACATGAGCCAGGACGGCGCACAGGGCCGGCACACGGGGCGGGCGCTCGCGGGCGGACGCTACCAACTGCGGGACCTGCTCGGCCAGGGTGGCATGGCGTCGGTGCATCTCGCCTACGACACGGTGCTGGACCGTCAGGTCGCCATCAAGACGTTGCACACGGAACTCGGCCGGGAGCAGGCCTTCCGTGAGCGCTTCCGCCGCGAGGCCCAGTCCGTGGCGAAGCTCACGCACACCAACATCGTCTCGGTGTTCGACACCGGCGAGGACGACGTCGACGGGATGACCACGCCGTACATCGTCATGGAGTACGTCGAGGGCCGCCCGCTCGGCTCCGTGCTCGACGAGGACGTACGGCAGCACGGCGCGATGCCCGCCGACAAGGCGCTGAAGATCACCGCCGACGTGCTGGCGGCGCTGGAGATCAGCCACGAGATGGGGCTGGTCCACCGCGACATCAAGCCGGGCAACGTGATGATGACCAAGCGCGGTGTGGTCAAGGTCATGGACTTCGGCATCGCCCGCGCCATGCAGTCCGGCGTCACGTCGATGACGCAGACCGGCATGGTCGTCGGCACCCCGCAGTACCTCTCCCCGGAGCAGGCGCTCGGCCGGGGTGTGGACGCCCGCTCCGACCTGTACTCGGTCGGCATCATGCTGTTCCAGCTGGTCACCGGCAGGCTGCCGTTCGACGCGGACTCGCCGCTCGCCATCGCCTACGCGCACGTGCAGGAGGAGCCGCCGGTCGCCTCCTCCATCAACCGCTCGCTGCCGCCGGCCGTGGACGCGCTGATCACCCGCGCCCTGAAGAAGAACCCGAACGAGCGTTTCCCCAGCGCGGAGTCCATGCGCGGGGAGTGCCTGCGGGTCGCGCAGTCCTTCCAGGCGGCCCCGCCGAGCATCGTGCCGGGCGCGCAGGCGCAGAGCGGCGCGGGCGTCGGCTCCGCGGTGTTCCCGCCGGTCGACCAGTCCGGGCCGACGCCCGCCGCCCACGTCCAGACGCCGTACCAGCCGACGCCGACGCCGAACCCGTACGGCACCCCGGCACCGGCCCCCGCCACGCCCGCCCCGTCGTACGGCTACCCGCAGCAGGGCGGCTACGCGACGCCCACGCCGTCGCCGTACGCCCAGCAGGGCCCGTCGACGCCCCCGCCGTACGCGATCTCACCGCAGGGCTCCGGCGGCGGCCAGAAGCGCGGCCGGAACACCCCGGTGATCGTCGCCTCCGTGATCGTCGCCGTGCTGGCGGTCGGCGGTCTGGTCACCGCGCTGGCGCTGAACAACGACAGCGGCAAGGACCCGGAGGCCGGGGGCGGCACCGCGTCCGCCTCGGTGAAGCCGGAGGGCTACCGCGGCCCGGACACGTCCAAGACGATCGACCCGGAGGAGTGCGAGGAGCCGCAGGAGTCGTACAACGACCCCGAGCTGATCCGGCTCCCCGACTTCAAGTTCAAGCACATCTCCTCGGTGAAGGCGTGCTTCCAGGCCGCCGGCTGGGGCGGCAGCCTCAAGGTCGTCACGGTGGACGAGAACACCTACGGCGAGGGCTCGGTCCGCGAGCAGTTCCCGCCGGCCGGCACGGACGTCGACCCGGAGGACATGCCGCAGATCACCCTCAAGGTCTCGACGGGCAACCCGCCGACGAGCTGAGGGCTACGGAGGGCTACTGAGGGCTCCGGTCGGACGAGAAACGCGCACAGGGAAGGGGCCCGGCACGGACGCCGGGCCCCTTCCGTGCGTTGTTGTTACAGGTAGGGGCCGCCCGAGCGACCGCCCGCCTGGGAGTCGTCGAGGCCCTCGGCGGCGCCGGGCGGCAGGGCGCGGCGCATCTGCTCCAGCTGGGCCCGCGCCGCCATCTGCTGCGCGAAGAGCGTCGTCTGAATCCCGTGGAACAGCCCCTCCAGCCAGCCCACCAGCTGGGCCTGCGCGATGCGCAGCTCCGCGTCACTGGGGGTGGCCTCGTCGGTGAAGGGCAGGGAGAGCCGCTCCAGCTCCTCGACCAGCTCCGGCGCCAGGCCGTCCTCGAGCTCCTTCACCGAGCTGGCGTGAATCTCCTTGAGGCGGTTGCGGCTGGCCTCGTCGAGAGGAGCGGCCCGCACCTCCTCCAGCAGCTGCTTGATCATGCTGCCGATCCGCATGACCTTCGCCGGCTGCTCCACCTGCTCCGTCAACGGGGTCTCACGGGAGTCCTCGTCGCCGCCACTGAGCGCCATACCGTCCTGGCCGACGACCAGAATCTGCGGATTCTCCGGCGACCGTTCGTTCCTCGGCATCTCCATCCCCCCATTGTCGCGCACGCCACGTTCACGCCTGGGCGCGGGCCCGAAAGCGGGGGCGGGGGCGACCTTGGGGTCGCCCCCGGGG
>MUNG01000032.1 GCA_002154585.1 Streptomyces pseudogriseolus | reverse complement strand
CAGGGCGGCTGGCTCATGACGTGGGTACCTCGGGGGAAGGGGACGACGGACGGGAAAGTGACGCGAGTGCGCTCACGGGCCTCACTTGCCGTAGGCGAGCATCAACTTCTCCTTCGCGTCGTCATTGCCGTTCAGCCGGGTGGTCGACAGGTAGAACCGGCCGTCGACCCAGTCGATCGCCTTGCTGAAGAAGCCGTTCTCGATGTCCGCGACCGCCTGCGGGTTCTGCATGAGCGTGGCCGGCTTGTGGTTCGCGCCGCTGACGGGCAGGGCGACGACACGGCCGCCGGCGTCGTAGGAGGGCTCGACGTACGCGACGAGCTTGCCGCCCTCGACCTTCACCGGGACCATCGACTCCTCCACGGGGGAGGACTCGCGCCACAGCTCCTTGCCGTTGGCGAGGCTGATGGCGACGAGCTCGTTCGCGCCGGTGGTGGCGGCCGTCGGCAGGTAGAGGGTGTCGCCCTCGACGACGACGCCTTCGCAGCCCTGGAGGTCGCGCGCGAGGATGGCCCAGCCGCAGCCGGGGTCGAAGTTCTCGTCGACGGCGACCTGGGAGCGCAGCTTGCCGGCGGCGGTGAAGGCCGCGATGTTCCACGACTTCTTGTCGCTGCCTTCCTCCTCCTTGGTGGCGTAGACGACCAGCGGGTCGACGGAGAAGGTGCGCTCGACCCGCCAGCCCTTGGCGTACTGGTAGGTCCACTTGGCCTTGCCGGTGGCGGGGTCGAGCTCTCGGACCTCGTCGTGCGCGTTGGTGCCGCCGGCGCCGCAGGAGGCGACCTGGATCAGCCGCTCGCCGCCCGCGAACGCGGCGGGGAAGCAGGGGGCGTTGCCGTACCGCTTGGAGTCCCACAGCTTCTTGCCGGTGCGCACGTCGTACGCCGTGCCGGACTGGGAGCGGCCGACCATCAGCGTGTTGCCGGCGAGGGACATCTCGATGGAGATCACGCTGTCGAAGAGCTCGCCGTCGGCGACCTCCTGCGTCCAGCCCTTCTCGCCGGTCACGAGGTCGACGAGCTGGAGCTGGTTGCACTTGGCGCTGTCGCTGCTGCCGCTCATGGACGCGACGACGATCTTGTTGTCGGCGGTCTTCTCCGGCGTGACCGCGCAGATCTTGTGGGGGAAGCTGATGGTGTCCCAGGCGGGCTTGCCGTCGGAGACGTTGTACCCGTAGAGGTCCTTGTAGGCCGCCTTGACCGCGGTCCTGTCGGTGATCCACTGGCCGGGGGCGTCGGCGCCGGAACCCGGGGCGTCGGGCGCCTCCTTGTACCAGAGCACCTTGGACTCGCCCGCCTGGCGGCCCTCGTTGAGGTCCTCCGTCTCCTCGCCGCCGTCGCCGCTGCCGTCACCCGGGTTGACCGGGGCGTCGCCGGACCCGCCCGGCTTGGGGTCCTCGGTCTGCTGGGCGACCGGCTCCTTCTTGTCGTCGTCGCCGGAGACGGCCCACACCGTGCCGCCGACGACCAGCGCGACCGCCACCGCGGCGGCGGCGATCAACAGCGGCTTGCCCTTGAAGGGGTTGCGGGAGCCGCCGCCGGGCGGGGTGCCGGGCGCGCCGGGGAAGCCGGGCTGCTGCGGATAGCCGTACCCGGGCTGGCCGTAGGGCCCCGGCTGCTGGGGCTGTCCGTAAGGACCGGGCTGCTGCGGCTGTCCGTAGGGTCCGGGCTGCTGGGTCTGGCCGTACGGGCCGGGCTGCTGCGGGTAGCCGTACCCGGGCTGCGGGGGGCCGGACGGCGTGCCCTGCGGGGGCGGCGGCGTCTGCGGCGGGGTCTGCGGTGGTCCGAAACCCCCGCCCGGCGGCGGATCCTGCGGCGGTCCGAAGCCGCCCTGAGGCGGCTGGCTGGGCGGCTGAGTCATCAGCGCGTTCCCCCTTGCTCACTGATTTTTAGCCACGCCCTGAGATACGTGATGACCCAGAGTCGTCGTCGGTCACTTACCGGACGGCTCTTTCTATCACCCGGCACCGACACGCCACCGGGCCGCGTCCTCCCCTGTTCCCAAGGGAGGACCGGCCTGTGATGCCCCCGTTACGTGCCTCCACGCCCTCTTCACACGGCGTGCGCTCCCCGCACGCAGGCGCGCGGCGCAACTCTCGCGCCGGTCAGGCGTCTTCGGCGAGTTCCAGCCAGCGCAGCTCCAGTTCGTCGCGCTGACCGGCCAGGTCCCGCAGTTCGGCGTCCAGTTCGGCCACCTTCGCGAAGTCCGTGGCGTTCTCGGCGATGGCGGTGTGGAGGGTGGCCTCCCTGGCCGAGATCTTGTCCAGCTGACGCTCGATGCGCTGGAGTTCCTTCTTCGCGGCGCGCTGGTCGGCGGCGCTCCTCTCGGGCGCCGCGTCCCGGGGGGCCGCCGCGGCCGGTGCGGAGGCGGCCGCGGCGGCCTCCTCCATGCGCTTGCGCCGCTCCAGGTACTCGTCGATGCCGCGCGGCAGCATCCGCAGGGTGCCGTCGCCGAGCAGGGCGAAGACCCGGTCGGTGGTCCGCTCGACGAAGAACCGGTCGTGGGAGATCACGATCATGGAGCCGGGCCAGCCGTCGAGGAGGTCCTCGAGCTGGGTCAGGGTCTCGATGTCGAGGTCGTTGGTGGGCTCGTCGAGGAAGAGGACGTTCGGCTCGTCCATCAGCAGCCGCAGCAGCTGGAGGCGGCGGCGCTCACCGCCGGAGAGGTCCCCGACGGGCGTCCACTGCTTCTCCTTGCCGAAGCCGAAGGTCTCGCAGAGCTGACCGGCGGTCATCTCGCGGCCCTTGCCCAGGTCGACGCGCTCGCGCACCTGCTGCACGGCCTGCAACACCCGCCACTCGGGGTCGAGTTCGGCGACCTCCTGCGACAGATAGGCCAGCTTGACGGTCTTGCCGACGCGGATGCTGCCCGCCGCGGGCTGCGTCTCTCCCTCGCTGCGGGCGGCCTCGGCGAGCGCCCGCAGCAGGGACGTCTTGCCGGCGCCGTTGACCCCGACCAGGCCGATGCGGTCGCCGGGGCCGAGCTGCCAGGTCACGTGCTTCAGCAGCACCTTCGGCCCGGCCTGGACGGTCACGTCCTCCAGGTCGAACACCGTCTTGCCCAGCCGGGACGAGGCGAACTTCATCAGCTCGCTGCTGTCCCGCGGCGGCGGCACGTCCGCGATCAGCTCGTTCGCGGCCTCCACGCGGAAGCGCGGCTTGGAGGTGCGGGCCGGGGCGCCGCGGCGCAGCCAGGCCAGCTCCTTGCGGACCAGGTTCTGCCGCTTGGCCTCCTCGGTGGCCGCGATGCGTTCGCGCTCCGCGCGGGCGAAGACGTAGTCGGAGTAGCCGCCCTCGTACTCGTGGACGACGCCGCGCTGCACGTCCCACATGCGGGTGCAGACCTGGTCGAGGAACCACCGGTCGTGGGTGACGCAGACGAGCGCGGAGCGGCGGTTGCGCAGGTGCTCGGCGAGCCAGGCGATGCCCTCGACGTCGAGGTGGTTGGTCGGCTCGTCGAGGACGATCAGGTCCTGCGCCTCGATGAGCAGCTTGGCGAGCGCGATCCGGCGCCGCTCACCACCGGACAGCGGCCCGATGACGGTGTCCAGGCCCTTGGGGAAGCCGGGCAGGTCGAGCCCGCCGAACAGCCCGGTCAGGACGTCCCTGACCTTGGCGTTGCCGGCCCACTCGTGGTCGGCCATGTCGCCGATGACCTCGTGCCGGACGGTGGCCTCGGGGTCGAGCGAGTCGTGCTGGGTGAGCACGCCGAGCCGCAGCCCGCCGGAGTGCGTCACCCGGCCGGTGTCGGCGTCCTCCAGCCGGGCCAGCATGCGGATGAGGGTGGTCTTGCCGTCGCCGTTGCGCCCCACGACCCCGATCCGGTCGCCCTCGGAGACGCCGAGGGAGATCCCGTCCAGCAGCGCACGGGTGCCGTACACCTTGCTGACGTTCTCGACATTGACCAGATTGACGGCCATTTTGCTCCTGCCCGGTGGATCGATCAGCTTTCAAGCGTAGGCCCTGCCGGGAGGGGGCCGGGACACGAGGAGACAGTCACTCTTCGTGATGACGTGATCGGAAACGGGCGGCCACCGTAAGTGGCAGGGCGTGCACCGCGACCGGATCAAGGTCGACAGGCCTTCTGCCATCGCCATCGACCTGAGCCCGGTGGAAGCGCGGCCCTGAGCCGTTCAGACCACCGTAACCCCCGGCACCGGCCCCGACGCCGTGCGTACGTCCCGACAGGTGCCGGACGCCCGCAGCGCCCCCGCGACGGCCTCCGCCGCCTCCGCGTCCCGCGCCAGGAACGCCGTCGTCGGCCCCGACCCCGACACCAGCGAGGCCAGCGCCCCCGCCGCGCGCCCCGCGGCGAGCGTGTCCGCCAGCTCCGGGAACAGCGACAGCGCCGCCGGCTGAAGATCGTTGGTGACGGCGGCCGCGAGCGCTTCCGCGTCCCCCTTCGCCAGGGCGTCGAGCAGCGGCTGCGACGCCACCGGCTCCGGGATCTCCCGCCCCTCCGCCAGCCGGTCGAACTCCCGGAACACCGCGGGTGTGGACAGCCCCCGTGCGGCCATCGCGAACACCCAGTGGAATGTCCCCCCGACCTCCAGTTCCGTCAGCTTCTCCCCGCGCCCGGTGCCGAGCGCGGCCCCTCCGACCAGGCTGAACGGCACGTCGCTGCCCAGCTCGGCGCAGATGTCGAGGAGTTCCTCGCGCGAGGCGCCCGTCCCCCACAGCGCGTCGCAGGCCAGCAGGGCGCCCGCGCCGTCCGCGCTGCCGCCCGCCATGCCGCCGGCGACGGGGATGTCCTTGGCGATGTGGAGGTGGACGTCCGCATCCCGGCCGTACCGCTCGGCGAGCGCGAGCGCGGCGCGGGCGGCGAGGTTGGTGCGGTCGAGGGGGACCTGGGCGGCGTCGGGGCCGTCGCAGGTGATGCGCGGTCCGTCCGGCGACGGGGTGGCGGTCACCTCGTCGTACAGGCCGACCGCGAGGAAGACGTTGGCGAGGTCGTGGAAGCCGTCGGGGCGGGCCGCGCCGACCGCGAGCTGGACGTTGACCTTGGCGGGGACACGGACGGTGACGCTCACTGCTGACCCTGCTCCTCGTTCCGGCCGTGCTCGGCGATCCGCGCGAACTCCTCGACGGTCAGCGACTCGCCCCGCGCCTGCGGGGAGACGCCCGCCGCGACCAGCGCCGCCTCGGCCGCGGCCGCCGAGCCCGCCCAGCCGGCGAGGGCGGCGCGCAGCGTCTTGCGGCGCTGGGCGAAGGCCGCGTCGATCACGGCGAACACCTCGCGCCGGGAGGCGGTGGTCTTCAGCGGCTCCGCGCGGCGGACCAGCGACACCAGACCGCTGTCGACGTTCGGGGCGGGCCAGAAGACGTTCCGGCCGATCGCGCCGGCCCGCTTGACCTCGGCGTACCAGTTGGCCTTCACCGAGGGCACGCCGTACACCTTCGAGCCGGGGGCGGCGGCGAGCCGGTCGGCGACCTCGGACTGGACCATCACCAGGGTGCGTTCGATGCTCGGGAAGGTCTCCAGCATGTGCAGCAGGACCGGCACGGCGACGTTGTAGGGGAGGTTGGCGACCAGCGCGGTCGGGGCGGGTCCTGGCAGCTCGGTGACGTGCAGGGCGTCGGAGTGGACCAGCGCGAACCGGTCGGCGCGCTCCGGCATGCGGGCGGCGACGGTGGCGGGCAGCGCGGCGGCCAGCACGTCGTCGATCTCGACGGCGGTGACCCGGTCGGCGGCCTCCAGGAGCGCCAGCGTGAGCGAGCCGAGCCCGGGGCCGACCTCGACGACCACGTCGTCGGGGCGTACCCCGGCGGTGCGCACGATACGGCGGACCGTGTTGGCGTCGATGACGAAGTTCTGGCCGCGCTGCTTGGTGGGCCGTACGCCGAGGGCGGCCGCCAGTTCACGGACGTCGGCGGGGCCCAGGAGGGCGTCGGGGGTGGGGCTGGTCACGGGACAAGGGTACGGGGCGTGCGGGTCCGCCCCGGTCACCGCCGGCGCCGTCACCCGCGCAGCCTGGCCCCGCAGTGCGGCCAGGCGGCGGCGCCGCTGCGGGCGTACAGCCGCTGGGCGCGGTAGGTCTGTTCGGCCGGGGGCGCGTCCTGGGGGCGGCCGGCGCCGCCGAGGTCGCGCCAGGTGCGGGCGTCGAACTGGTACAGCCCGCCGTACGCGCCGGAGGGGTCGGTGGCGCCGGGGCGTCCGCGTACGGTCCGGTGCGGACGCCCTCCTCGGCGAGCGGTCCGGTGACGTCGTCGGCGAAGGTGTGCAGGGTGCGGGGGCGGCCGTCGACGGTCAGTTCGACGCCCTTGTCCTCGGCGACGAAGGCGCTGGTGCCTCCGGCGAGGAAGGCGACGACCAGCGCCCGCGGCAGCATCCGGCGCACGGCCTCGGCCCGCTCGGCGTACCGTCCGGGGCGCCGGTGCGCGGACCGCCGCGGCGGCGCGGGGGCGGGCGCGCGGCGGGGCAGGGCGGGCACGGTCTCGCGCTCCAGGGCCGGCCACGGGGACGCCCGAGGGGACCGCACGGGGCCCCCTGGGGCTTCCGCAACCTGGCCGAGCGCCGATCACTCTCCCAAGCGACACGACTACGGAACGTGCGTGCGCCCCGTCGGCGGTCCCTCAGTACCCGAAAGCGCGTGCGGTGTTGGCGCCGAGCGCGGTGGCCAGTGCGTCCTCGTCGATGCCGCGCACGGCGGCCATGGCGCGCACGGTGACCGGCACCAGGTAGGGGGCGTTGGGCCGGCCGCGGTAGGGCACCGGGGTCAGGAAGGGCGCGTCGGTCTCCACCAGGACCAGTTCCAGCGGGGCGACGGCCAGCGCGTCCCGCAGGTTCTGGGCGTTCTTGAAGGTGACGTTGCCGGCGAACGACATGTAGTAGCCGGCGGCGGCGCAGATCTCCGCCATCTCCGCGTCCCCGGAGTAGCAGTGGAAGACGGTGCGCTCGGGGGCGCCCTCCTCCTTCAGCACGCGCAGCACGTCCGCGTGGGCGTCGCGGTCGTGGATGACGAGCGTCTTGCCGTGCCGCTTGGCGATCTCGATGTGGGCGCGGAAGGACCGCTCCTGCGCCTCCTTGCCGTCCTCGCCGGTGCGGAAGTGGTCGAGGCCGGTCTCGCCGACGCCCTTGACCTGCGGCAGCGCGGCCAGCCGGTCGATCTCGGCGAGCGCCTCGTCCAGCGCCGCGTCCCCGCCGGGCTGCCTGGCCCCTTGACGCGACCAGCCTCCCCCAGCCCCAGGGGGCTGGGAGGTGCCCCCAGGATCGCCGAGCACGATCCGCGGGGCCTCGTTGGGGTGCAGGGCGACCGTGGCGTGCACGGCGTCGTACGCCGCCGCCGTGTCCGCCGCCCACCGGGACCCCTTGAGGTCGCAGCCGACCTGCACCACGGTCGTCACCCCCACCGACGCCGCCCTGGCGAGGGCCTCCTCGACCGTGCCGGACTGCATGTCGAGGTGCGTGTGGGAGTCCGCGACCGGCACCCGCAGGGGCTCCGGGAGCGGCGGCGCGGCGTTCTTGTCGGGGGCGTTGGCAGGCATGCCCCCGATCCTACGGAAGCGGCGCGGACGTCTCCGGCGCCCAGGGCGCCTCGACCGGTCCCGCGGCCGGCACCCGGCGTTCCCGGTGGGCGGCGTCGCGGGCCGAGGCGACCCGGCCCGGGCGCAGTATCCGTACGACACGGCCGTCGCAGCTGCGGCAGGCGGGCCGGTTGAGCGGGGAGGGCACGATCCGGCCGTCCGCCACGTACAGCACGAAGGTGCGGCCGTCGGCGTCGACGTGGTGCTCTATCTCGTACGACTGCTCCCAGCCGTATCCGCAGCGCATGCAGGCGAAGGCGTACGCCTCGGTGACCACGGCGGTGGCTCCCGCGCGCAGTCCGTCCGGTCCGGAGATCTCGGTCATGCCGGCTCCTGTCGGTCCGCTGATGGGACGGGCGTGCGCCCGCCCCGTCGACCAGTGGACTCCTCGGGAGCCGTGAGCACACGGGGTGCGGCGGAGTATTGGCACCGATTTGGCCGTGCGTTGCCCGAATGCCCCGGCCTCTTTACCGATGCCCGGAGTTCTCATGACGCGGAGACGGTGCGCGTCACCTTCCGCCGGTGCTCCCGGCGCTCTCCGCCCGACCGGCGCTCTCCGCCCGACCGGCGCTCTCCGCCCGACCGGCGCTCTCCGCCCGACCGGCGTTCTTGGCCGCCACCACCGCGTCGAAGACCTGCCGCTTCGGCAGCCCGGCCTCCGCCGCGACCGCCGCGATGGCCTCCTTGCGCCGCTCGCCCGCCTCCTCGCGCACCCGCACCCGGCGCACCAGTTCGGCGTCGTCGATCTCCTCGGGACCCTTGTCGGGGGCGCCCTCGACGACCACGGTGATCTCCCCGCGCACGCCCTCGGCCGCCCATGCGGCCAGCTCGGCCAGCGGGCCCCGCCGGACCTCCTCGTACGTCTTGGTCAGCTCGCGGCAGACGGCGGCGCGGCGGCCGGCGCCGAACACCTCGGTCATCGCGGCGAGGGTGTCGTCGAGGCGGTGCGGGGCCTCGAAGTAGACGAGGGTGCGGCGCTCGTCGGCGACCTCCCGCAGCCGGCCCAGCCGCTCCCCCGCCTTGCGGGGCAGGAACCCCTCGAAGCAGAAGCGGTCGACGGGCAGCCCGGACAGGGCGAGCGCGGTGAGCACGGCGGACGGTCCGGGCACCGCGGTGACCCGGATGTCCTGCTCGACGGCCGCGGCGACCAGCCGGTAACCGGGGTCGGACACGGACGGCATGCCGGCGTCGGTGACGAGCAGCACCCGCGCGCCGCCCGCCAGTTCCTCGACCAGCTCGGGCGTGCGGGCGGCCTCGTTGCCCTCGAAGTACGACACGACCCGCCCCTTGGGGGTGACGCCGAGCGCCTGGGTGAGCCGGCGCAGCCGCCGGGTGTCCTCGGCGGCGACGACGTCGGCGCCGGCGAGTTCCTCGGCGAGCCGGGGCGGCGCGTCGGAGATGTCGCCGATGGGGGTGCCTGCGAGTACGAGGGTTCCGGTCACGCGTCCATCCTCCCAGGAGCGGACGGAGGCGGGGCATACCGCCCATGCGCGGGACTCACACAGCGCCGTTCCCTACGATGGCGCGGTGACCAGTACCGCGTCCTCCACGGACACCCGCCAGGAGCAGTCGCCGCTCGCGCAGCGGCAGACGTGGCAGCACCGGCTGCGGCGTTTCGGCCACCGGACGCCGGCCGTCAGAGGCGACGTCCGCGACCGCCTGGTCCCGCCGTACACCGAGCCGTCGGGCCGGCTGTGGAAGACGCTCGGCGTCCCGCCGGAGACGGCCGACCGGCTCGTCCGCTGGTCGGCGTGGGGCGGGCCGCTGCTGGTGACGCTGGTGGCGGGCGTGCTGCGGTTCTGGAACCTGGGCCACCCCAAGGCGGTGATATTCGACGAGACGTACTACGCGAAGGACGCGTGGGCGATCGTCCACCGCGGGTTCGAGGTCGACTGGGCCAAGGAGGCCAACCGGCTGGTCCTGGAATCGGGCGGCGACGTCCCGATCCCGACCGACGCGGCGTACGTGGTGCATCCGCCGGTCGGCAAGTACGTCATCGGGCTGGGCGAGCTGATGTTCGGCTTCGACCCGTTCGGCTGGCGGTTCATGACGGCGCTGCTCGGCACGCTGTCGGTGCTGATGCTGTGCCGGATCGGGCGGCGGCTGTTCCGCTCCACGTTCCTCGGCTGTCTCGCGGGCGCGCTGATGGCGGTGGACGGGCTGCACTTCGTGATGAGCCGCACCGCGCTCCTGGACGGCGTGCTGATGTTCTTCGTGCTGGCGGCGTTCGGCTGTCTGCTGATCGACCGGGACAAGGCGCGCGCGAAGCTGGCCGCCGCCCTGCCGGTGGACGCGGACGGGCGGGCCCGTCCGGACGCGGAGGCCGCCGAGCACACCCGGATCGGCTTCCGCCCCTGGCGTCTGGCGGCGGGCCTGATGCTGGGCCTGGCGATCGGCACCAAGTGGAACGGCCTGTACATCACGGCCGCGTTCTGTGTGATGGCCGTGCTGTGGGACGTCGGCGCGCGCCGGGTCGCGGGCGCGGTCCGGCCGCGGGTCGCGGTGCTGAAGCGGGACCTGGGCTGGGCGTTCCTGACCACGGTGCCGGTGGCGGTGGTCACGTACTTCGCGTCCTGGATCGGCTGGATCCTCTCCGCGACCGACGGCAGCGGCGGCTACTACCGCGACTGGGCGACCCGCGACGGGCGGCGCAGCGACTGGTCGTGGCTGTTCCCCGACTGGTGGCGCAGCCTGTGGCACTACGAGAACCAGGTGTACGACTTCCACGTCGGCCTGTCCTCGCCGCACACGTACGAGTCCAACCCGTGGAGCTGGATCGTCGCCGGCCGCCCGGTGTCGTACTTCTACGAGTCGCCCGCGCCCGGCGTGGACGGCTGCCCGGCGGACGCGGGCGAGAAGTGCGCGCAGGAGGTGCTGGCGATCGGCACGCCGATGCTGTGGTGGGTGGGCTGCCTGGCCCTCCTCTACGTGCTGTGGCGCTGGTTCTTCCGCCGCGACTGGCGCGCGGGCGCGATCGCCTGCGGCATCGCCGCCGGGTACGCCCCCTGGTTCCTCTACCAGGAACGCACGATCTTCTACTTCTACGCGATCGTCTTCCTGCCGTTCCTGTGCCTGGCGGTGGCGATGCTCCTGGGCGCGATCGTCGGCCCGCCCCGCTCCTCGGACACCCGCCGCGTGGCGGGCGCGACGGCGGCGGGCGTCCTGACGCTCCTGATCGTCTGGAACTTTATCTACTTCTGGCCGATCTACACGGGCACCCCGATCCCGATCGACGACTGGCGTGCGCGGATGTGGCTGGACACGTGGGTGTAACGGGGCCGCTCGGACACGGCCCGGCGGGCCGATGGTGAGGGTCTCTTTGGGACAACGATCCTTCACCGGTGTCCCTTTGGGCGCGGGCAGCGCCTAGAGTTCGGGGCGTGCCGGGCTTTTGAACGTGTTCAATGAGCGCGGGGTCCGGCCGGGGGAGGGACGTCCGATGGGCAAGGGGGTCAAGGTCGCCGTCGTCGGCGGCGTGTTCGCCGTGATGATCGGCGGGGCGGGGTACGGGGCGTACAACAT
>MUNG01000319.1 GCA_002154585.1 Streptomyces pseudogriseolus | reverse complement strand
ACCACGCTCGGCCGCGGCGGCTCCGACACCACCGCCGTCGCCCTCGCCGCCGCGCTCGACGCCGAGGTGTGCGAGATCTACACGGACGTCGACGGCGTGTTCACCGCCGACCCGCGCGTGGTGAAGAAGGCCAGGAAGATCGACTGGATCTCGTTCGAGGACATGCTCGAACTGGCCGCCTCCGGCTCCAAGGTGCTGCTCCACCGCTGCGTGGAGTACGCCCGCCGGTACGACATCCCGATCCACGTCCGCTCGTCCTTCAGCGGACTGCAGGGCACGTGGGTCAGCAGCGACCCGATCGAGCAAGGGGACAAGCAGGTGGAGCAGGCTCTCATCTCCGGTGTCGCACACGACACCTCCGAGGCCAAGATCACGGTCGTCGGCGTGCCCGACAAGCCCGGCGAGGCCGCGTCGATCTTCCGCACCATCGCGGACGCCGAGATCAACATCGACATGGTCGTGCAGAACGTCTCCGCCGCGTCCACCGGCCTGACCGACATCTCCTTCACCCTGCCGAAGGCCGAGGGCCGCAAGGCCATCGACGCCCTGGAGAAGAACAAGGGCGCCATCGGCTTCGACTCCCTGCGCTACGACGACCAGATCGGCAAGATCTCCCTGGTCGGCGCCGGTATGAAGACCAACCCCGGGGTCACCGCCGACTTCTTCACCGCGCTCAGCGACGCCGGTGTGAACATCGAGCTGATCTCGACCTCCGAGATCCGCATCTCGGTCGTCACCCGCAAGGACGACGTGCCGGAGGCCGTGCGCGCCGTGCACACCGCCTTCGGTCTCGACTCCGACAGCGACGAGGCCGTGGTCTACGGAGGCACCGGCCGCTGATGACCGGTACCGCCGGACCCGGCCGTTCCGGGCGGCCGACGCTCGCGGTCGTGGGAGCGACCGGGGCCGTCGGCACGGTCATGCTCCAGATCCTGTCCCAGCGCGCGGACATCTGGGGCGAGATCCGACTGATCGCCTCCCCGCGCTCGGCCGGCCGCAAGCTGGCCGTGCGCGGCGAGGAGACCGAGGTGGTGGCGCTCACCGAGGAGGCCTTCGACGGGGTCGACGTCGCCATGTTCGACGTGCCCGACGAGGTCTCCGCCGAGTGGGCGCCCGTCGCCGCCGCGCGCGGCGCGGTCGTCGTCGACAACTCCGGCGCCTTCCGCATGGACCCGGACGTCCCCCTGGTCGTTCCCGAGGTCAACCCGCACGCCGTACGCAACCGCCCGCGCGGCATCGTCGCCAACCCGAACTGCACCACCCTGTCGATGATCGTCGCGCTGGGCGCGCTGCACGCCGAGTTCGGGCTGCGCGAGCTGGTCGTCTCGTCGTACCAGGCGGTCAGCGGCGCGGGTCAGGCCGGCGTGCGGACACTGCGCGAGCAGCTGTCGCTGGTGGCCGGCACGGAGCTGGGGACGAACCCCGGCGACGTACGGCGGGCCGTGGGCGACAACACCGGACCGTTCCCGGAGCCGGTCGCGCTGAACGTCGTGCCGTGGGCCGGCTCGCTGCGCGAGGACGGCTGGTCGTCGGAGGAGATGAAGGTGCGGGACGAGTCCCGCAAGATCCTCGGCCTGCCCGCCCTCCCGGTCGCGGTCACCTGCGTGCGCGTCCCCGTGGTCACCGTGCACTCCCTCACCGTGCACGCCCGCTTCGAGGGCGAGGTCACCGTCGACAAGGCGCGCGAGATCCTCGCGACCGCCCCCGGCGTCGTCCTCTTCGACAACCCGGCCGCCGGGGAGTTCCCGACCCCCGCCGACGTCGTCGGCACCGACCCCACCTGGGTGGGCCGGGTGCGCCGCGCCCTGGACGACCCCACGGCGCTGGAGCTGTTCGTGTGCGGCGACAACCTGCGCAAGGGCGCCGCGCTGAACACCGCGCAGATCGCCGAGCTGGTGGCGGCGGAGCGCGGCTAAAAGGTCTGGATCATCGAGCATTCATTTGTAGGATCTGTGAGGGAGTTGTGAGGCGGACCCGTCGGTCCGAACCACTTGAACATGCAACTTCCTGGGCCGAGGATTGCAGACGAGGTTTCACCTCCCCGCCAGCCGCAACCGAGCGGAGGGCGGGGAGCGTCTTTGCGGTCACCCTCTCCGGGGCGTGGGGACGCTGCTTCCCAGACGTGGGGACGTCTGGAGCCGGGCGTGGGGACGTCCGGTCATAGGAAACACAGGGGAAGAGCGGGACGCATGAGGGCATTCGAGGTGCTGTCGGTGGTGCTGCCTGACGCGGGTGGGCGGTGGACGGTACCGGTCGGCGCACACGTGACGCCCGGCACGTACAACCCTTACGGGGAGAAGCGTGTCCAACTGGCGTGGCAGAGGTTCTCGACTTCACAGCGCCCCGCGGCACGGCCCTCCGGCCGCCCCGCGGCACGCTCCGGCCCCGCGTGGCCGGTGCGTCCGGTGGCATGCCGGTGATCGCGCCCATGCCCGCAGCGCGTCCCGCCCGCATCCCCGGTCAGCGCGACAGCGCCGACGACACGGTGGCCGCCGGCACCACCGTCGACCACCTCACCGAGACCTACCGCGCGCACTACCGCTCGCTGCTGGGACTCGCGGCGCTCCTCCTCGACGACACGGCCTCCTGCGAGGACGTCGTCCAGGAGGCGTTCATCCGCGTCCACTCCGCCCGCAAACGCGTCCGCGACCCGGAGAAGACCCTGGCCTACCTGCGCCAGACGGTCGTCAACCTGTCCCGTTCCGCGCTGCGCCGCCGCATCCTCGGCCTGAAGCTGCTGTCCAAGCCGATGCCCGACATGGCGAGCGCGGAGGAAGGCGCGTACGACCAGCTCGAACGCGACTCCCTCATCAAGGCGATGAAGAACCTCCAGCGCCGCCAGCGCGAGGTGCTGGTGCTGCGCTACTTCGCGGACATGACGGAGGCCCAGGTCGCCGAGACGCTCGGCATCTCGCTCGGCTCGGTCAAGGCGTACGGCTCACGCGGCATCGCCGCGCTGCGGCTGGCCATGGAGGCGTCGTCATGAGCGACGCCCAGGACGCGCGGAACCCGCGCCCGGAGGAGCCGCGCGAGCCGGAGGGCTCGCGGGAGGCCTCCGGGGGCGCGGCGGACGGCGCGGCGGGACCGGGCGTCGGTGGTGACGGCGACGGCCGGCCCGCGGACGGCGCCGACGACGACCGGCGACCGGCCGGATCCGGACGGGAGCCGCGCGCGGCGGGGGAGGATGGCCCCGACTCCGAGTCCGACTCCGGCACGGGGGAGCACTCCGCCGAGGACGGGGTGGACCCCGCGCCGGAGCCGAAGGCGAAGGGCGCTGGGTTGAAGCTCGTACCGGAGCCCGACGCGAACCGGAAACCGGCGACGGAGCCTCAGCCGGCGACGGAACCGGAGCCGGAAGCGGCGGCGACGGAGCCCGACGCCGGGAACCGTCCGGAGCCCCTGCGGCATCCGGACCACGGGGGCGTGTCCGAAGTGGACGGGCTCGCGCGGCTGCGCGCGCTCGTGACACCGCACGGGCAGAACCCGACACATACGCACGCTGGGAACGGAACTGTGAACGACGGCCGGGACGAACAGAGCCTCGAAGGGCTCGACTCGGACGAGCTGCATCTGCGCACCCTTCTGCACCAGGCCGTCCAGGACGTGGAGCCGAGCGACGGCACCCTGGACTACCTGCGCCGGGCGGTCCCCGCCCGCCGCGCGCGCAAACGCCAGGCACTCGTCGGCGCGGCGGCGGCCGTGCTCTTCCTCGGCACGGCCGTCCCCGCGGCGGTGCACGTCTCCACCACCTCCGGATCGGACGCCAACCCCTCCGCCGTCGGCCACGCGTCGCAGGCCCAGGGCGGCACCGGCGAGGGCAAGGACCCCGGTAACGGCGAGACCACGGCCGGCGGCGCCTCCGACCAGGTCGGCGGCGACAAGAAGGACCCGGCCGAGGAGGGCGACAAGGCCGGTGCGAGCAGCGGCACGAGCACGGGCGCCTCCGAGGGCGGCGAACCCTCGGCCGGCACCACGACGGACGCTCCCGTCTGTACCGCTGCCCAGCTCGGCCCGGCCATCGCGACCAGCGCCGCCCCGGACACGGCGGGCGCGGTCTACGGCTCCTTCCGGGTCACCAACGTCTCCGGCGCGAGCTGCGTGGTCGACAACGCGGGCACCGTGAGCGTGACCCCGCAGGGCACGGCCGACGCGGCGAAGATCGGCACGGCTCGGCATGTCGCGGGCGACGCGGCGGCCGCCCTGCCCGACCCGTCGCTGGAGGCGGCGACCGTGGTCCTGGAGCCGGGCGGCGCGTACGAGGTGCGGTTCGCCTGGGTGCCCTCGGAGACCTGTCCGGTCCCCGGCGACACCACGGGCGGCGGCACCGGCGGCCCCTCGGCGGACCCGACCCCGACCGAGGAGCCGACGAACACGACCGGCGCGTCCACGGGAACCGGCTCCGGCACCGGCACGACGACGCAACTGCTGCGCGAGGACGGCGGCACCGAGGGCAGCGTGGCGGTGACCTACACCGCGGCCACGGGCTCCGGCTCGGCCACCGCGACGGTCACCAACGCCTGCGCGGGGACGGTCTACTGGACAGGGCTGCTGGCCCAGGTCTGACCGCCGGGAAGACGGCGGCCGCGTGGATGCCATGTGCGGGCGGAAGCACACGGATGACGCGCTTCCACCCACCCGGGGACCGAAGGAAGACCGGTCAGTTGTGCACGCGGCTGGGCTCGCGGTTCGAAGCGGCCTCTGCCTCCGCCTCCGCCTCTGCCTCGTCCGGCAGGATGCCCAGCTCCGCGTCGCGTGCGAGCTCCACCTCGCGGCGGAACAGCCGGAACCACATGAAGATCACGAAGCCGACGAAGGCGAACCACTCGGCGGTGTAGCCGAGGTTCTGGAACGCCTTCAGGTCGAGGCCGGTGCCGCCGGGCGCGGACGCGGGGACCGCGCGCATGCCCGAGTCGCCGCGGTTCAGCGTGACCCAGGCGTCGTAGACGTCGTACGGGACGAGGTTGATGAGGGACGCGGCGCTGATCGCGGCGGTCTGGCCCTCCGGCAGGCCGCTGCGGGCGCTGACGCCGTTGCTGCCCGGGGTCTCGGACGCCTGGAGCGCTCCGGTGACGGTGACCTCGCCGGCGGGCGGGGCGGGCGCCTTCGCCGGGTCGGGCTCGCCGGGCAGCCAGCCGCGTACGACGGGCAGCGCGCGGCCGGTGTCGGTGCGCAGCAGGGTCAGGACGTAGTAGCCGTCCTTGTCGTCCAGCGTGCGGCCGGGGACGAGAAGCTGGGTGTCGTACCGGCCGGTCGCGGTGGCCTGCTTGCCGGACGTGGCCTTGGTCACGGGCAGCAGGCCGTCCAGCGGCCGGGGCTGCTCCTTCTTGGCGTCGGCGACCTGCGCCTCGGCCTGGCGGTGATTGTCCACGCGGTCCTCGAACCGGCCCAGCTGCCAGGACCCCATGAACACGCAGAACGGGATCGAGAGCAGCAGGAAGACGTTGATCGCCCACCAGCGGGGGGTCAGCAGAAACCGGTACACGCCCTCAACGGTACGGGCCCGCGGACGGTTCCCGTCCCGCGGGGGTCGCCCGCGCGGCGGGCCGGCGCGAGTGCCTGGTGGCGGGTGGCGCGCGGTGCGTTCGTCACATTGTGTGAGAGGTCCGGTGGAAGTTCCGGACGAAGTTGTCCACAGGCTGGGGACCGAGGACGCGCGATGCCCGTCCGGACGGGCAGTATGGGGTCATGACTGAGAGCAACGGGTCCGACGCGCCGGACCGGGCGGACCACCAGACCGAGCGAGTGCAGCAGACCGGGGAGATGCCGGACTGGGAGAAGCGCTTCCGCGCGCCCCGGGTGTCCCTCCCCGACTGGGCGGAGGACGCCCCCGACCGTTCCCTGTTCGTGTCGAACGCGACAGGGACGTACGAGCTGTACGCCTGGGACCGGGCGACCGGTGAGCAGCGCCAGGTGACGGACCGGGCGAACGGCACGACGGACGGGGTGCTCTCGCCGGACGGCGAGTGGATCTGGTGGTTCGACGACAAGGACGGCGACGAGTTCGGCGTCTGGCGCCGGCAGCGGTTCTCCGGCGGGGAGGACGAGCTGGCCGCCCCGGGCCTGGACCCCTCGTACCCGGCGGGCCTCGCGCTCGGCCGTGACGGCCGCACGGCGGTCGTCGGCCGCTCCACCGACGAGGACGGTACGACGATCCACCTGGTGCGCACGGGCGAGGCGCCGGTGGAGCTGTACCGGCACCGCGAGTCGGCGGGCGTCGGCGACCTCTCGCACGACGGCTCGCTGATCGCCGTGGAGCACACGGAGCACGGGGACGCGATGCACTCCGCGCTGCGGGTGATGCGCCCCGACGGCTCGACGGTCGCCGAGCTGGACGACACCCGCGGCGGCACGGAGGAGCTGGGCCTGGAGGTGCTGGGCTTCGCGCCCGTGGCCGGCGACACCCGGCTGCTCATCGGCCACCAGAGGCGCGGCCGCTGGGAGCCCCTGGTGTGGGACGTGGCGACGGGCGAGGAGACCGACCTGGAGCTGGACCTCCCCGGCGACGTGAGCGCCGAGTGGTACCCGGACGGCAGCGCCCTGCTCATCGCCCACGGCTTCGAGGCGCGCGGCGAGCTCTTCCGCTACGACCTCGCCGGGCGCCGGCTGGAGAAGATCCCCACGCCGCGCGGCGCGGTCTCCGGTGCGACGGCCCGGCCCGACGGCAGCGTGGAGTACCTGTGGTCGTCGGCCGCGCAGCCGCCGGCGGTCCGCTCCACGTCCGGCGGCGTGGTCCTGGACCCGCCCGGCATGAAGTCGCCCGGGTCGGTGCCGGTGGAGGACGTGTGGGTGGAGGGCCCGGGAGGCCGCATCCACGCGCTCGTGCAGAAGCCGGCCGGCGCGACCGGCCCGCTGCCGACCGTCTTCGACATCCACGGCGGCCCCACGTGGCACGACAGCGACTCCTTCGCGGCCGGCCCGGCCGCCTGGGTCGACCACGGCTACGCGGTGGTCCGCGTCAACTACCGCGGCTCCACCGGGTACGGCCGCGCCTGGACGGACGCCCTGAAGCACCGGGTGGGCCTGATCGAGCTGGAGGACATCGCGGCGGTCCGTGAGTGGGCCATCACCTCCGGCCTGTCCGACCCCGGCCGGCTGATCCTCACCGGCGGCTCCTGGGGCGGCTATCTGACGCTGCTGGGCCTCGGCACGCAGCCGGACCACTGGGCGCTGGGCATCGCGGCGGTCCCGGTCGCCGACTACGTCACGGCGTACCACGACGAGATGGAAGCGCTGAAGGCCATGGACCGCACCCTGCTGGGCGGCACGCCCGAGGAGGTCCCCGAGCGCTTCGAGGCGTCGTCCCCGATCACCTACGTCGACCAGGTCAAGGCCCCGGTCTACATCTCGGCGGGGGTGAACGACCCGCGCTGCCCGATCCAGCAGATCGAGAACTACGTGAAGCGGCTGGAGTCCCGCGCCGCGGTCCACGAGGTCTACCGCTACGACGCGGGCCACGGCTCGCTGGTGGTCGACGAACGGATCAAGCAG
The DNA here is from genome assembly GCA_002154585.1 of Streptomyces pseudogriseolus. Lineage (GTDB taxonomy): Bacteria > Actinomycetota > Actinomycetes > Streptomycetales > Streptomycetaceae > Streptomyces > Streptomyces pseudogriseolus. The sequence continues at coordinate 41 of MUNG01000319.1, read as the reverse complement.
ATCCGCCTGGAGCTGGATTTCGCGGCGCGGGACTCCAGCCG
>MUNG01000318.1 GCA_002154585.1 Streptomyces pseudogriseolus | reverse complement strand
CCCCGTGGCATGCCACGGGGGTGGTGCTGCGCCGACACGGCACCACCCCCGCCGCCACGGGCTCCCGAAGAGCCGTGCACGCCGCTCGGGACGGCGTCGCTCAAGTTTCAAACAGTGACGTCTTCCGTCACCAGAGTTGCAAGGGGTTGCAACTTGCTGTTTCCGTGCCGGTACTGAGCGTCCGCGCCCGGGGCAGGCGGCAGTATGGGGTCCGACAGGTTTTCTTCCGGGAGGTCCGGTGGCGCTCTCGCCGATGGACGTGTCGCATCTGGCCGCCGTCGACACCGTGCGCGCGGCACGGGTGCTCGACGAGGTCCGTAACGCCGCGCTGTCGGGGCGGCCCGCGCCGGTCCCGCCCCGCCCGGTGATCGGGCAGTCCTGGGAGCGGGTGCTGCGCAGCGGCGTGGACCCCGACCACGGCTCGCGCAGCGGGCTGCTGTCGATGGACGAGGTGCGGCGGCGCCGGGAGGCGTCGCCGCTGCGGCACGTGCTGCCGGTGCTGCGCGAGGGGCTGTTGTCGGTGGCGGACATCGCCCGCCACATCATGGTGGTGGCCGACGACGAGGGCCGGGTGCTGTGGCGGGAGGGCAGCGCGCCGGTGCTGCGCAAGGCGGACGGGCTGGGTTTCGAGATCGGCGCGGACTGGCGTGAGGACGTCGTCGGCACCAACGGGGTGGGCACGCCCGCGGTGACGGGACGGCCCGTGCAGGTCTTCGCCTCCGAGCACTTCGTACGGTCGCACGCCACCTGGACCTGTGCCGGCGCGCCCATCACCGACCCGCGGGACGGGCGGCTGATCGGCGTGGTCGACGTGAGCGGGCCGCTGGAGAGCATGCATCCGGCGACGCTGGCGTGGGTGGACTCGGTGGCGAAGCTGGCGGAGGCGCGGCTGCGGGAGATGCACGTGCGGTCGCTGGAGCGGCTGCGCGCGGTGGCGGCGCCGGTGCTGTCGCGGACCGAGGGGCGGGCGCTGGTGGTGGACCGGCACGGCTGGACGGCTGCGGTGACGGGGATGCCGTACACGGATCGGCTGGCGCTGCCCAAGTCGGTGTCCGCGGGCCGGCGGTGGCTGCCGGCGCTGGGGCGGTGCACGCTCGAACCGCTCGCCGGGGGCTGGCTGGTGCGGGCGGCGGACGAGCCCTCGGCGGGTCCGGCCGCGCGGATCGTGCTCGATCTGGGCGGGCCGCGCCGCCGGTCGGTGCGGGTGTCCGACGGGGCCGGTTCGTGGACGCGTGAACTGAGTCCGCGGCACGCCGAGTTGCTGTATCTGCTGGCGGTGCACCGGTCGGGCCGCAGCGCCGCCGACCTGGCCCGTGACGTGTTCGGCGACCCGGCCCGCACGGTGACGGTCCGCGCGGAGATGTCCCGCGTACGGCGCTATCTGGGGGCGCTGCTGGAGCACCGCCCGTACCGCTTCACCGAGTCCGCCGAGGTGGAGGTGGTCCTGCCGGACGCCCCGGGGGACCTCTTCCCGCGGACGGCGGCGTCCCCCGGCCTGGTGCACGGCTCGCGCTGAGGATCTGGCCGGAAACCGCCCCGCCGACGGGGTACATCTGTACGTGGGTACGTGCCCGTGGGCGGTCCGCGCGGGAAATCGCGGGGTCTTCGTCCCGTCCGGCCGTTCACTGTCGTAGCATCCGGGGACGGGCCGTCCCTTCTGCTCCACGGTCAACCCGCGGATCACCGGACGCAGTTGGCTCGCTCGGGAGGACGTCATGAAGCATCGCGGCCGACACCGCCGGCGCCGCAGAGGCAGAGCGCTGCGCGCCACCCTGGCCGGTACGGCCCTGGCGCTCACCGCGACCGCCACCATGATCAGCACCTCGCAGGCCACCGACGCCGACGACCCCGGCGCGCTGAAGCCGCTCACCGCGGCCGCCGACACCGTGCCGCTCAGACTGACCGAACACGCCGTCCCCGGCGCCGAACTGAACCGGCTGACCGCGTCGATGGGCCCCGCCGTGGGCGTGGGCGCCGTGCTCGCCGACCCGGACGGGACCCTTCAGGACGCCGGCGCGTGCACGGAGGACGACCGGCGGGCGCTGCCCGTCGAGCCGGCCGTGACCGCGGCGTACTGCTGGCCGGAGCGGGACACCGAGGGCTGGCGGGCCGGCGCGGTCACCACCTCCGGGGACGCCGACGAGGACGGCCGCTGGGGCGCGCACCGGGTCGTCCTGTCCGGCTGGACCCGCGCCACCGGCACGCCCGCCGAGCAGGGGCTCGCGCGGGTCGCCTTCGTGGCCGCCGACGACGGCCGCGCGCCCCGCTACACCTGGGCGGTGCTCGCCGTGCCGGTGGACGGGGGGCGGGACCTGCGCGGGCTGGGCTCCGACGTGTCCGGCATGGTCTGGTACCAGGACAAGCTGCTCGTCACCGCCGGCCGGGGCGAGGGCGAGGCGCTGTACGTGTTCGACCTGAACCGGGTGCAGCGGGCCACGGTGGACGCGGTGACCGTGGGGCGGGTGCCCGGCGGCTGGTCGGCGGCCGGCGCCCGGTACGTGCTGCCGGCGGTGGCCTCCTACGCGACGGCGGGCGCGGGCGCGCCGCGGCCCGGCGGGCTAGCCCTGGACCGGGGCACCGCGCCGGACAGCCTGGTGGTGCACGAGGAGACGGCCCCCGACGAGGACGGCCCGACCCGGCTGTGGCGGTACGCGTTCGGCCCGCGCCCGGACCGGGGCGCGCTGCTGCGTCCGGAGCCGGTCGCGGCGTACGAGACGGAGCTGACGCGGGTGCGCGGGGTGCTGGCGCACGGGCCGGACTGGTACGTGAGCCGCGCCGCGGGGACCGCGGACGAGCGCGGCACGCTGTGGCGGCAGAACACCGAGGGCGCGGACCCGGTGCGGTGCGGGGCGGACGAGACGTACCGCTGCTGGAGCGGGCCGGCGACGTCCCTGTCGTACTGGCAGGCGACCGGGGACGTGTGGTCGCAGTCGGGGCGGATGCTGTTCGCGCTGCCGCTGGCGGCGGTCGACGAGGCGCTGGAGCGGTAGGGGCTGTCCGTTCTCCGGGCAGGCGTTCGACACGGGTGCGGGCCGGATGGTTGTCTTTCGGACATGACGACCCTCTCCGTGACCACCTGGTCCCTGGAGCAGACCGCGCCCACCGATCTCCGTCCGGCCGCCGTGCCCGAGGGGGACGTGCGGGTGGTCCGCTCCGAGGTGCCCTCCCCCGAGTTCAGCCGGTTCCTGTACGCGTCGGTGGGGGGCGACATCCGCTGGACCGACCGGCTGGGCTGGTCGTACGCGCGGTGGCGGGAGCATCTGGAGCGGCCGGGCGTGGAGACGTGGGTCGCCCACGACCGGGGCACGCCGGCCGGGTACGTGGAGCTGGAGGCGCAGGCCGAGGGGCTCGTGGAGATCCTTTACTTCGGGCTGCTGCCCGCCTTCCGGGGCCGGCGCATCGGCGGCCATCTGCTGTCGTACGGGGTGGCGCGCGCCTGGGACCTGGCGGACCGGTGGCCGGGGGTGAAGCCGACCGCGCGGGTGTGGCTGCACACGTGCAGCAAGGACGGCGAGCACGCCCTGGACAACTATCTGCGGCGGGGTTTCCGGCTGTTCGACACCACGGTGGAGGACGAGCCGGACGTGGCCACGCCGGGCCCGTGGCCGGGTGCGTACTCCGCCTGAGCGGCTCCGGCAAGACCGCTCGCGCCGCGTGTGACCAAGGACACCCTTGTCTTGCCCGGCGAGACAAGGGCGTCCACATGACGGACGATGGTGGACTGCCTCCGGATGGCCGTGCCAGGCTTCCGTCATGCCTGGAACTGGAATCGCCTTGGTGAGTCGGCGGCACGTCGACCTCGGCCGCATGTCCAGCGCCATCTGTCCGGCGCGCTGAGAGCACCCAGCAGCGCCCGACACCCCTCTCCTTCCCTCTCCTGCGCAAGGACGCGCACGGTTCTGCCCGCGTGCGCGCAGACGCAGGTCAGAGCCGCTCCCCCGGCATGGCGCCCCGCGCCGAGAGACCATCCACCGCTGTCCCGAAGGACGTATCAACCATGGCCGCCACCCCGCAGAAGCCTGCCGCCGCGCAGCAGCCTGCCACCGCGACCCCCCGCCGCAAGGCGAGCCGTCACCGCGGGGAAGGGCAGTGGGCAGCGGGGCACTTCACCCCGCTCAACGGCAACGAGCAGGTCAAGAAGGACGACGACGGTCTCAACGTGCGGACACGCATTGAGACGATCTACTCCAAGCGGGGCTTCGACTCGATCGACCCCAGCGACCTGCGCGGCCGCATGCGGTGGTGGGGCCTCTACACCCAGCGCAAGCCCGGGATCGACGGAGGCAAGACCGCGATCCTGGAGCCGGAGGAGCTGGACGACTCGTACTTCATGCTGCGGGTGCGCATCGACGGCGGCGCGCTGACGACGCGGCAGCTGCGGGTGATCGGCGAGATCTCGCAGGAGTTCGCGCGCGGCACCGCCGACATCACGGACCGGCAGAACGTCCAGTACCACTGGATCCGCATCGAGGACGTGCCCGAGATCTGGAACCGTCTGGAGGCCGTCGGGCTGTCCACGGTCACCGCCTGCGGCGACACGCCCCGAGTGATGATCGGCTCCCCCGTCGCGGGCATCGCCGAGGACGAGATCATCGACGGCACCCCGGCGCTGGAGGAGATGAAGCGCCGCGTCCTGGGCAACAAGGCGTACTCGAACCTGCCGCGCAAGTTCAAGACGGCCATCTCCGGCTCGCCGGTGCTCGACGTGGTGCACGAGATCAACGACGTGGCGTTCGTCGGCGTCGAGCACCCCGAGCACGGACCCGGCTTCGACCTGTGGGTGGGCGGCGGCCTGTCCACCAACCCCAAGCTGGGCGTGCGGCTGAACGCCTGGGTGCCGATCGAGGACGTGCCCGACGTCTACGAGGGCGTCATCTCCATCTTCCGCGACTACGGCTACCGCCGGCTGCGCAACCGCGCCCGGCTGAAGTTCCTGGTCGCCGACTGGGGCGCGGAGAAGTTCCGGCAGGTGCTGGAGGACGAGTACCTGAAGCGGAAGCTGACCGACGGTCCCGCGCCGGCCGAGCCGGTGTCCCGCTGGCGCGACCACATCGGGGTGCACCGTCAGAAGGACGGCCGCTACTACGTCGGCTTCGCGCCGCGCGTCGGCCGGGTCGACGGCACCACCCTCACCAAGATCGCGGACGTCGCGGAGGCGCACGGCTCGGGCCGGGTGCGCACCACCGTCGAACAGAAGATGATCATCCTGGACGTCGAGGAGTCCCAGGTCGACTCCCTGGTGGAGTCCCTGGAGGCGCTGGACCTCAGCGCCCGCCCCTCGCCGTTCCGGCGCGGCACCATGGCCTGCACCGGCATCGAGTTCTGCAAGCTCGCCATCGTCGAGACCAAGGCGCGCGGCGCCTCCCTGATCGACGAACTCGAGCGCCGCATGCCGGAGTTCGACGAGCCGATCACCATCAACCTCAACGGCTGCCCGAACGCCTGCGCCCGTATCCAGGTGGCGGACATCGGTCTCAAGGGCCAGCTCGTGCTGAACGACCGCGGCGAGCAGGTCGAGGGCTACCAGGTGCACCTCGGCGGCGCGCTCGGCCTGGAGGCCGGCTTCGGCCGCAAGGTGCGCGGTCTTAAGGTCACCGCGGACGAGCTGCCCGACTACATCGAGCGGGTCCTGGGCCGCTTCCAGGCCGAGCGCGAGGACGGCGAGCGGTTCGCCTCCTGGGTCGGCCGCGCGTCCGAGGAGGCCCTGTCGTGAGCGAGCGGGCGGCGCCGTTCTACTGCCCCTACTGCGGGGACGAGGACCTGCGCCCGGCCGAACAGGGCCACGGCGCCTGGGAATGCGGCGCGTGCAACCGAGCCTTTCAGCTGAAGTTCCTCGGGCTGCTGGCCCGCGGACTTGAGCGATCCGACACGGGAGGGGACCGCACATGACGACGGTTCAGGAAGAGCGCGGCACCGAGGAGTTGAAGGCGCTGGCCGAGCAGGCGGGCCGCGACCTGGAGGACGCCTCCGCCCTGGAGATCCTCACGTGGGCCGCCGAGACCTTCGGCAAGCGGTTCTGCGTGACCTCCTCGATGGAGGACGCGGTGGTCGCCCACCTCGCCTCCCGGGCGATGCCCGGGGTGGACGTGGTGTTCCTCGACACCGGCTACCACTTCCCCGAGACCATCGGCACCCGGGACGCCGTGGACGCCGTGATGGACGTCAACGTCATCACCCTCACCCCCCGGCAGACGGTCGCCGAGCAGGACGCCGAGTACGGCCCGAAGCTCCACGACCGCGACCCCGACCTGTGCTGCAAGCTCCGCAAGGTCCAGCCGCTGGAGGAGGGCCTGAAGGACTACCAGGCCTGGGCGACCGGCCTGCGCCGCGACGAGTCCCCGACCCGGGCGAACACCCCGGTCGTCGGCTGGGACGAGAAGCGGCGGAAGGTGAAGATCTCGCCCATCGCCCGGTGGACCCAGGACGACGTGGACGCCTACGTCGCCGAACACGGCGTCCTCACCAACCCGCTGCTCATGGACGGCTACGCCTCCGTGGGGTGCGCCCCCTGCACCCGCCGCGTGCTGGAGGGCGAGGACGCCCGCGCCGGCCGCTGGGCGGGCCGCGCCAAGACCGAGTGCGGACTGCACGGCTGACCCCATGACCGCGCCTTCGACGAACCAGGAGAACCACGTGACGACCGGAGCCACCGTCTGGCTCACGGGTCTGCCGAGTGCGGGCAAGACCACCATCGCGCACGAACTCGCCGCCCGGCTGCGGGAACAGGGCCGGCCGGCCGAGGTGCTCGACGGCGACGAGATCCGCGAGTTCCTCTCGGCGGGCCTCGGCTTCAGCCGCGAGGACCGGCACACCAACGTGCAGCGCATCGGCTTCGTCGCCGAACTGCTCGCCCGTAACGGCGTGCTGGCGCTCGTCCCGGTGATCGCCCCCTACGCCGACAGCCGCGAGGCCGTCCGCGCCCGCCACGAGGCGAACGGCACGCCGTACGTCGAGGTGCACGTGGCCACCCCGGTCGAGGTGTGCTCCGTCCGCGACGTGAAGGGCCTGTACGCCAAGCAGGCCGCGGGTGAGCTGTCCGGGCTGACCGGCGTCGACGACCCGTACGAGGAGCCCGAGAAGCCCGATCTGCGCATCGAGTCGCAGCACCAGACCGTGCAGGAGTCCGCGGCGGCCGTCTACGCCGTGCTCAGCGAAAGGGGACTGGCATGACGACCGTCGCCACCGTCGAGGAGGGTACGGACAGCCCGTACGCCCTCTCCCACCTGGACGCCCTCGAGTCGGAGGCCGTGCACATCCTCCGTGAGGTGGCGGGCGAGTTCGAGAAGCCGGTGATCCTGTTCTCCGGCGGCAAGGACTCCATCGTCATGCTGCACCTGGCGCTGAAGGCGTTCGCGCCCGCGCCGGTGCCGTTCGCGCTGCTGCACGTGGACACCGGGCACAACTTCCCCGAGGTCCTCGACTACCGCGACCGCACGGTCGCGAAGCACGGGCTGCGGCTGCACGTGGCCTCCGTGCAGGACTACATCGACCGCGGCGTCCTCAAGGAGCGCCCGGACGGCACCCGCAACCCGCTCCAGACGGTGCCGCTCACGGACACCATCCGCGAGCAGGGCTTCGACGCGGTGTTCGGCGGCGGCCGGCGCGACGAGGAGAAGGCCCGCGCCAAGGAGCGGGTGTTCAGCCTCCGCGACGAGTTCTCCCAGTGGGACCCGCGCCGCCAGCGCCCCGAGCTGTGGAACCTGTACAACGGCCGGCACGCCCCCGGCGAGCACGTGCGCGTGTTCCCCCTGTCCAACTGGACCGAGCTGGACGTGTGGCAGTACATCGCCCGCGAGAACATCGAACTGCCGCAGATCTACTACGCGCACGAGCGCGAGGTGTTCAAGCGCGCCGGGATGTGGCTGACGGCCGGCGAGTGGGGCGGCCCGAAGGACGGCGAGACGGTCGAGAAGCGCCTGGTGCGCTACCGCACCGTCGGCGACATGTCCTGCACCGGCGCCGTCGACTCCGACGCCGACACCATCGAGAAGGTGATCACGGAGATCGCCGCCTCCCGGCTCACCGAGCGCGGCGCCACCCGCGCCGACGACAAGCTGTCCGAGGCCGCGATGGAAGACCGCAAGCGCGAGGGGTACTTCTAAGCATGAGCACGATCACGACCGAGGAGCTCTCGGCCACCACCCTGCTGCGGTTCGCCACCGCCGGCTCCGTCGACGACGGCAAGTCCACCCTCGTGGGCCGGCTGCTGCACGACTCCAAGTCGGTGCTCGCCGACCAGCTGGAGGCCGTCGAGCGCGTCTCCGCCGGCCGCGGCCAGGACACCCCCGACCTGGCCCTCCTCACCGACGGCCTGCGGGCCGAGCGGGAGCAGGGCATCACGATCGACGTGGCGTACCGTTACTTCGCCACGCCCCGCCGGCGGTTCATCCTCGCCGACACCCCCGGCCATGTGCAGTACACGCGGAACATGGTCACCGGCGCGTCCACGGCCGAGCTGACGGTGATCCTGGTCGACGCCCGCAACGGCGTGGTCGAGCAGACCCGCCGGCACGCGGCGATCGCCGCGCTGCTGCGGGTGCCGCACGTGGTGCTCGCCGTGAACAAGATGGACCTGGTCGACTACCGCGAGCCCGTGTTCGCCGCGATCGCCGAGGAGTTCACCGCCTACGCCACCGAGCTGGGCGTGCCCGAGGTCACCGCGATCCCGATCTCGGCGCTGGTCGGCGACAACGTGGTGGAGCCGTCCGCGCACATGGACTGGTACGGCGGCCCCACCGTGCTCGAGCACCTGGAGACCGTGCCGGTCAGCCACGACCTGACCCGCTGCCACGCCCGGCTGCCCGTGCAGTACGTGATCCGGCCGCAGAGCCCCGAGCACCCCGACTACCGCGGCTACGCCGGGCAGATCGCCGCCGGCGCCTTCCGCGTCGGCGACGAGATCACCGTGCTGCCGTCGGGCCGGTCGACCACGGTCACCGGCATCGACCTGCTGGGCGAGCCGGTCGACGTCGCGTGGACGCCGCAGTCGGTGACGCTGCTGCTCGCCGACGACATCGACATCTCCCGCGGCGACCTGATCGTCCCGGCCGAGGACGCCCCCGCCACCACGCAGGACCTGGAGGCGACCGTCTGCCACGTCGCCGACGAGCCGCTGACGGTAGGGCACCGTGTGCTGATCAAACACGGCACCCGCACGGTCAAGGCGATCGTCAAGGACATCCCGTCCCGGCTCACACTGGACGACCTGTCCCTGCACCCGCACCCGGGCCGGCTCACCGCCAACGACATCGGCCGGGTCGTCATCCGCACCGCCGAACCGCTGCCCGCCGACACCTACGCCGACTCCCGCCGCACCGGGTCGTTCATCCTGATCGACCCCAGCGACGGGACGACGCTGACCGCGGGCATGGTCGGCGAGTCCTTCGCCTCGCCCGACCCGGTCGACGACGAGACGGACGACGACGGATGGGACTTCTGACCGCCCGCCGCACACCCGCCCAGCCCTGAACCCGCCGACGGCCCGGCCACGCACCCACCGCGCGTGACCGCCGGGCCGCCACCGAGAGGACCGTTCCCCTTGCCTGCCACGACCGCCCTGTGCCGCGCCCTCGCGGTGACGGCCGTGCTGCCGTTGCTGGCCCTGGCCGCCTGCGGGTACGGGTCCCAGGCCAAGGACGCCGGCACCGCGCGGGCCGTCTCGGGCCCGAGGACCGACGGTCTGGACGCCGTCCGGATCGGCTACTTCGGCAACCTCACCCACGGCACCGCCCTGGTCGGCGTCCAGAAGGGGTTCTTCCAGAAGGAACTCGGGGGCACCGAGGCGAAGTACGCGGTGTTCAACGCGGGCCCGTCGGCGATCGAGGCGCTCAACTCCGACTCCCTGGACGTCGCCTTCATCGGCCCCTCCCCCGCGGTCAACGGCTGGACCAAGGCGGACGGCAAGAACCTGCGGATCGTCGGCGGTTCGGCGTCCGGCGGGGTCAAGCTCGTCGTGAACCCCGACAAGGTCACGTCCGTCCGGGACGTCGAGGGGAAGCGGATCGCGACCCCGCAGCTCGGCAACACCCAGGACGTGGCGTTCCTCGACTGGGCCGCCCGGCAGGGCTGGAAGGTCGACCCGCAGAGCGGCAAGGGCGACGTGACCGTCGTCCGCAGCGACAACAAGGTCACGCCGGACGCCTTCCGGTCCGGGTCGGTCGACGGGGCCTGGGTGCCGGAGCCGACCGCGTCCCGGCTGGTCGCGCAGGGCGGCAAGGTGCTGCTGGACGAGGCGTCGCTGTGGCCGGACGGCAAGTTCGTGATCACGAACATCGTCGTCCGCCAGGAGTTCCTCGACGAGCACCCGAAGGCCGTCGAGGCCGTGCTGCGGGCGTCCGTCGCGTCCAACCGGTGGATCAACGCCCACCCGGAGGAGGCCAAGGAGGCCGCCAACGCGCGGCTCGCGGCCGACACGGGCAAGCCGCTGCCGGCGGACGTCCTCGACCCGGCCTGGACGTCGATCACCTTCCTGGACGACCCGCTGGCCGCCACCCTCAGGACCCAGGCCGGCCACGCCGTCCGGGCGGGCCTGCTGGAGAAGCCGGACCTGAAGGGCATCTACGACCTCTCCCTGCTCCGCAAGGTCCTCCGGGCGGCCGGCCGGCCCGCCGTCGACGACGCCGGACTCGGCGTCTCCTGAACCGGATCCCGCACGCTTCCCAGGAGGTGACGACCATGGCCACGACCCTCGCCAAGGCCGCCGACGGCACGCAGTCGGCCACGCACGCGGCCCGCATCGAGCACGTCTCGAAGTCCTTCGCGGGCCCCGCCGGACAGCAGCTCGTGCTGGACGACATCAGCCTCGACGTCGCCCCCGGCGAGTTCGTCACCCTCCTCGGCGCCTCCGGCTGCGGCAAGTCCACGCTGCTCAACCTCGTCGCCGGACTCGACCGGCCCACCGCCGGCGCCATCACCACCGACGGCCGGCCCGCGCTGATGTTCCAGGAACACGCCCTGTTCCCCTGGCTCACCGCCGGCAAGAACATCGAACTCGCCCTGAAGCTGCGCGGCACCCCCAAGAACGAGCGCCGCGAGCGCGCCGAGCGGCTTCTGGAACTGGTCCGCCTCCAGGGCGCCCACGGCAAGCGGGTGCACGAGCTGTCCGGCGGCATGCGCCAGCGCGTCGCCCTGGCTCGCGCCCTCGCCCAGGAGAGCCGGCTGCTGCTGATGGACGAGCCGTTCGCCGCGCTCGACGCCATCACCCGCGACGTCCTGCACGACGAACTCACCCGGATCTGGCGCGAGACCGGCCTGTCGGTGCTGTTCGTCACCCACAACGTCCGCGAGGCCGTCCGCCTCGCCCAGCGCGTCGTCCTGCTGTCCTCCCGTCCCGGCCGCGTGGCCCGGGAGTGGACCGTGGACATCCCGCACCCGCGCCGCATCGAGGACACCGCCGTGGCCGAGCTGTCCGCCGAGATCACCGAGCAACTCCGTGGGGAGATCCGCCGACATGGCCAGCACTGACACCACTCCCAAGGACGCCGGCGACCTGGCCGGACTGAACGCGGGCCTCGACGCGCTGGAGTCGGTGCAGGCCGCCCGCAGGCCGCTGCGGCAGACCCTCACCCAGAAGGTCCTCCCGCCGGTCGTGGCCGTCGCGCTCGTGCTGGCCGTGTGGCAGTCGCTGATCACCTTCGACGTCGTCGACGACCCCACCAAGCTGCCCGCGCCCGCCGACGTCTGGCACGTGCTGGAGAAGGCCTGGCTCCAGGGCGAACTCCTCGGCTACATCTGGACCTCCGTCTCCCGCGGCCTGCTCGGCTTCGGCCTCGCCCTGCTCATCGCCACCCCGCTCGGGCTCCTCCTCGCCCGACTGAAACTCGTCCGCGCCGCGATCGGCCCCATCCTGTCCGGCCTCCAGTCCCTGCCCTCGGTCGCCTGGGTGCCGCCCGCCGTCATCTGGCTCGGCCTGAACAACCGGATGATGTACGCGGTCATCCTGCTCGGCGCGGTGCCCTCCATCGCCAACGGCCTGCTCTCCGGCGTCGACCAGGTCCCGCCGCTGTTCCAGCGCGCCGGCCGCACCCTGGGCGCCACCGGGCTGAGGGGCACCTGGCACATCACCCTGCCCGCCGCCCTCCCCGGCTACGTCGCGGGCCTCAAGCAGGGCTGGGCGTTCTCCTGGCGCTCCCTCATGGCCGCCGAGATCATCGCCTCCTTCCCCGACCTCGGCGTCGGCCTCGGCCAGCTCCTGGAGAACGGCCGCAACGCCGGCGACATGGCCATGGTCTTCGAGGCGATCCTGCTCATCCTCGCCGTCGGCATCGCCGTCGACCTGCTGATCTTCAGCCCCCTCGAACGCCGGGTGCTGCGCACCCGCGGACTGCTGGTGAAGAGCTGAGGTGCGTGTGATGCGTCGTCCCGTCCTGCTCGTCGTCGCCCACGGCAGCCGCGACCCGCGGCACGCCGCGACCGTGCACGACCTGGTGCGCCGGGTGCGCGCGCTGCGCCCCGGCCTGCGGGTGGAGACCGGGTTCCTGGACTTCAACGTGCCGTCCGTCGGCGCGGTGCTGACGTCCCTGGACGCGGAGGGGGTGCGCGACGTGGTCGCGCTGCCGCTGCTGCTGACCCGCGCCTTCCACGCCAAGGCGGACATCCCCGCGGTGCTCGCCGAGGCCCCGCCGCGGCTGCGGATCCGGCAGGCGGACGTGCTGGGCCCGTCCCCGCTGCTGCTGGCGGCCCTGGAACGCCGCCTGTACGAGGCGGGCCTGACGCCCGCCGACACCTCCTCGACCGGGGTCGTGCTGGCCTCGGCGGGGTCCTCCGACCCGGAGGCGATCGCAGTGATCGCAGACATCGCGCGGGAGTGGCGGCACACCGGTTGGTGCGCCGTGCGGCCTGCGTTCGCCTCCGCCGTCGTTCCCGGCGGTGTCCCCCGCACCGAGGACGCGGTGCGGGAGCTGCGGGAGCTCGGCTGCGCCCGCGTCGCCGTCGCCCCGTACGTGCTGGCGCCGGGCCGGCTGCCCGACCGGATCGTGCGGGGCGCGGCCGGGGCCGACGTCCTGGCGGACGTGCTGGGCCCGTCGCCGGAGGTCGCCCAGGTCCTCCTGGAGCGCTACGACCAGGCGCGGACGCCGCTGCTGACGGCGCTGGGAGCCTGAGCCCGGGCGGGGCCGCTCAGGCCTCGGTCATCTCCACCAGCTTGCGGACCGTGTTCCAGTTGCGGCTGGTGGCGACGACGCCCTTGTTCAGGCGGGGCTTCGAGACGTGTTCGGCGAGCTTGGAGCGGCCGAGGCCGTCGGGGACGTACAGGTAGAGGGCGCGGTCGCCGAGGCGGAACTCCTCGGGGAGGTACGCCGCGCGGTCGATCTCCGCGAACCGGTCCTCGGTGACGGGGGCGGAGAAGTAGACGACGTGGAGCTGCTTCGGCTCCAGGGTGCCCGCCGGGAAGGGGCAGTCGTCGAGGACGCTCCGCAGATAGGCGTGGTCGCGCACGATCACGTCCACGTCGAAGCCGAAGCGTCCGGCGAGCGCCCCGGACAGGTCGGCGGCCAGCGACTCCTCGTCGCCGTGGCCGGCGGTGAACGCGGTCTGGCCGCTCTGGAGGTAGGTGCGCACGTCTTGGAGGCCGAGGCTCTCCAGCAGGCCGCGCAGCTCGGCCATCGGGACCTTCTTGCCGCCGCCCACGTTGATGCCGCGCAGCAGCGCCGCGTATCTCGTCGCCATGGCCCCGACTGTAGTGCGGCCGCCGTGCCCCGTGGGGGCGGGCACGACGGCCGGGCCCGCGCGCGGCGAGCCTCGCAACTCTGACCGACGGACAGGGGCCGGAGCAACCTGAGCACACCGCTGTGACGTGTCCGACAGGGATCGACGTCCCTGATCCGTCGTCCCGGTGCCCCGGACATGTGTAAGGGGCCACGGTCCTCCCCTGTGGGGAGGCGGGCCGCGCCGTCGGGAGGAGCCGGGGCCCGGCGGGCTCACCGGGCAGCACGACGAGACGCACCCGGGCCGCCCGTAGCGTCGAGACGTCAGGTGGTGGCAGGGGGCCGCCGCCGCGGACGAGGGAGCGAACCCGTCATGGGGAACCGAGACGCGCGGGTACGGGGGCTCGCCGCCCGGGCCGGCGGCTGGAGCGCGCGGCACCGGTGGGCGGCCGTCGGCATCTGGGTGCTGTTCGTGGTGCTGGCGATGGGGCTCGGCTCGGCCGCGGGCCGGGTCGACGTCGAGGACGGCGAACAGCTCAAGGGGGAGACCAGCACCGCGGCCCGCATCGTCGAGGAGGCCGGGATCGAGGAGCCGGCCTCGGAGACCGTGCTCGTCCAGGCGAAGGACGACACCGTGACGTCCACCGACCCGGAGTTCCGGTCGGCGGTCGCCGCGGTGGTCACCGCGGTGCAGGGAACCGGCGAGGTCACGGACGTCACCTCCCCGTACGAGAGCGGCACGGTCTCGAAGGACGGGCGCAGCGCGCTGGTCCAGTTCGACGTGCGGGGCGACCCGGGGACGGCCGGTGAGCGGATCGAACCGGTGCTGGACGCGGTGGCGGACGTCCAGAAGGAGCACGGCTCGCTGCGGATCGAGGAGATCGGCGGCGCCAGCATGATGAGGACGTTCGCCGAGGCGTACGGCGACGACTTCAAGAAGGCCGAGTACTCGGCGGTGCCGGTCGCCCTCGGCATTCTGCTGATCGCGTTCGGCGCACTGGTGGCGGCGCTGCTGCCGGTGGCGCTGGCGATCACCGCGATCATGGCGACGATGGGCCTGATGGGGATCGTCAGCCATCTCCAGCCGATGAGCGACACCGCCAACTCGGTGATGCTGCTCGTGGGTCTGGCCGTCGGGGTGGACTACTGCCTGTTCTATCTGCGCCGCGAGCGCGAGGAGCGGGCGGCGGGCCGGGATGCGCAGACGGCGCTGCGAATCGCCGCCGCGACCAGCGGCCGGGCGATCGTCGTCTCCGGTGTCACGGTGTGCGTGGCGATGGCGGGCATGCTGTTCACCGGGATCGCCGAGTTCGAGGCCATGGGCCTGGCCTCGCTGATGGTGGTGGCCGTAGCCATGGTCGGCTCGGTGACCGTGCTGCCGGCGCTGCTGTCGCTGCTGGGCGAGCGGGTCGAGAAGGGCAGGGTGCCGTTCCTGCGCAGGCGGACGAGCGGCAGCGACGACAGCCGCTTCTGGGCGGCCGTGCTGAAGCGGGTCCTCGCCCGGCCGGTGCTGTCGGTGGCCGTGGCGACCGGTGCGCTGCTCGCGGTGGCCGCGCCCGCGCTCGGCATGAAGACGCAGAACCTCACGCTGGACCAGGAGTTCGGCGACTCGCTGCCGATCGTGCAGACGTACAACCGGGTCAACGAGGCGTTCCCTGGCGGTTCGGAGCCGGCCGAGGTGGTCGTCAAGGCGGACGACATCAACGCGCCGGAGGTGAGGGCGGCGCTGGCCGACTTCCGTGAGCAGGCGGTCAGTTCGGGCGCCTCGCGCGGCCCGGTCGAGATCGAGCTGCACGAGCGGCAGAACCTCGCTCTCGTCTACGTGCCGCTGGTGGGCGGCTCCGACCAGGACGTGGCGGGCGCCGGCCTGGAGAAGCTGCGCGACGAGGTGCGGCCCGCGACGCTGGGCCAGGTCGACGGGGTCGAGGCGCCGATCACCGGCCAGGTGGCGGGCAACAAGGACTTCAACGACCAGCTGGTCGGCTCGGTGGTCCCGGTGTTCGCGTTCGTGGTGGTGTTCGCCTTTCTGCTGATGCTGCTGTCGTTCCGGTCGCTGACGGTCGCGGTCACCTCGATCGTGCTGAACCTGCTGTCGGTGGGCGCCGCGTACGGCATCCTCGTGGCGGTCTTCCAGCACGGCTGGGGCGCGTCCCTGGTGGGCGCGGAGGGGGTGGGCGCCATCATCACCTGGCTGCCGCTGTTCCTCTTCGTGATCCTGTTCGGCCTGTCGATGGACTACCACGTGTTCGTCGTGTCGCGGATCCGCGAGGCGCGGGCACGGGGCCTCGAGACGCGGGACGCGATCCGGCACGGGGTGGTCACCACGGCCGGTGTGGTCACCAGCGCCGCGGTCATCATGGTCGCCGTGTTCGCGATCTTCGGGACGCTGTCGATGCAGTCGATGAAGCAGATGGGTGTCGGCCTGGCGGCCGCGGTGCTGATCGACGCGACGGTCATCCGGGGGGTGCTGCTGCCGGCGGTGATGGCGCTGCTGGGTGAGCGGAACTGGTACTTCCCGAAGTGGCTGCGGGGGTTGCCGGACCTGACGCATGACGAGTCGCCGGCGGCGGAGCCGAAGACGCGGGCGTCCTGGGAGGACGAGGGGGACCGCGTACCGGTGTGATCCCCGCCCAGCCGCGGGCGCTCGTTCCGCTCAGCCGCGGGCAGTCGTGCCGCTGGGGCGGCACGACTGCCCGCAGCTATGCGGCTACCGCCGCAGCTCTGCCTCGATCAGGTCCGCCGCCCGGCGTGTGCCGCCCTCCTCCGCCATCTCGGCCTGAACGGCCTTCAGACGGCGGGCAACCTCCGGGTCGTCGACCAGCGCGAGGGCCGCCGCCCTCAACACCTCGGCCTTCGCCTCGTCCGCCGGCACATGCCGCGCCACCCCCAACCCCTCGAGCATCTCCGCGTTGCCGAACTGGTCCACCGCCTGGGGCACGGCGATCATCGGGGTGGCCGTGGCCAGCCCCTCCTGGCTGCCGCCCGCACCCGCATGGGTGACGAACAGATCCGCCTGCCGCAGAATCGCGAGCTGCGGCACCCAGGACCGCACCTCCACGTTCTCCGGGACGTTCCCCAGCTCGGCCGGGTCGACGTGCTTGCCGATCTGGAGCACCAGATGCCAGCCGGGCAGCCCGGCGAACGCCTCGACGCACGCCCGGTAGAAGGCCGGCTGCTTGGTGAAGGACGAGCCGAGCGACACCAGGACGACCTTCTCGGCCCCGGCGGGCCGCTGCCAGTCCCCCTCGGCGCTCCGGTCCCCCTGGCAGGCGCCGACGAAGGAGTACACGCGCTCGTCGACCCGGTCGGCGTTCGGCTGGAGCGCCTTCGGGATGAGCACGATGGAGCGGTCGGGGCGGCCCGCGAAGTCGTCGGGGTGCAGGGTGATCCCGTTCTCCTCCAGCCACGCCCGGAACCGGGCGTGGTACGCCTGCCCCCGCTCGGTCTTCAGCGGCTCCTCCCACATCGGCTCGGCGACCTCCTTCTCGTATCCCTCCCAGGCGACGAGGTTCGGCGAGAGGGAGACGGCGGGCACGCCCCAGCGGTGGGCGAGCACGCGGGCCGGGTAGGCGGTGATGTCGTGGAGCACGAGGTCGGGGGTGTCGCCCTCGTACGCCTCGATCAGCTGCGGGAGCGCCTGGATCGCGTCCGCGAGGAACGGCTCGACGTTGTCGAGGAGCGTGCTGCCCCAGGCCTCCGGGTCGTCGTCGGGACCGGGCAGCGTGGAGTTCCACAGCTTGGGCTCGGCGCCGGTCTCGGCGACCTTCTCGGCGAAGAGCGGCGGGATCGCGTACGTGACCCGGTGCCCGCGCGCCACGAGCTCGCGGATCACCTCGAGGCTCGGGTTCACGTGCCCGTGGGCGGCGATGGAGAACATGGCGATGTGTGCGGGAGCGGTCATGCGACGAGACTAAGCGAGACGATACGTCTCGTGCAACTCAAATCCCGCACACACCGCTTACCGCTGGTACCGGGCCAGCACCAGGTTCCCGTCCTCCTCCAGCCGCTCGCGCAGCTCACCGAGGCCGATCGCGCCGCTGTAGTACTCCTGGAGCGCCGGGGTGGCGACCTTGTCCTTCCACTCCGGGTAGCCCCGCACGGACTGTGCGGGCGCCGGGCGCAGATGGGCGGCGAGCGCCGTGCCGGTGGCCCAGCCGTGCTCGGGGGTGCGCAGCGCCGGGTCGGCGAGGGCCTGGCGGCCGGTGGGCAGCATCCAGTCGCCGAGCGCGAGGCGCACCATGTTCCGCGGCCGGAGCAGGAAGTCCAGGAAGGCCACGGCCTCCTTCTTGTGCGGGCAGTCCTCGGCGACGGACAGCGTCTGCGGGCTGACGCCCTGGGCGAGTCCGCCGGCCCCGGCCGGTGCGGGCAGCACCTGCCACTCGAAGTCCTTCGGCGCCTGCTGCACGATCTGCTGGCGGTAGGAGAAGCCGAGCGGCACCATCGCGTACGTGCCGGCGAAGAGGCCGGGCAGGGTGTCGGAGCCGCCGCTGCCAAGGGTGGTGGGCGAGGCGCTGTGGTCGGTGCTCACCTGCTCGTGGACGGTGCGCGGGACGACTTCGTCGCCCTCCTCGAACCGCACGGTGACCTTCCCGTCGGCGTCGCGGTGGAAGAGCCGGCCGCCCGCGGAGAGGGACAGGTTGAGGGTGGCGGAGACCGGCTCCTTGAGGGGCCAGGCCACGCCGTAGCGGCCGTCGCCGGACAGCTCCTTCGTCACCTGGCGGAACTCGGCCCAGCTCCACGGGTGTTCGGGGGTGGGGACGCGCACTCCGGACTCCCTGAGGCGGGCGGCGTCGGCGATGAGGACGCGCGGTTCCTGGAGGAAGGGGACGCCGTAGACGCCGTCGCCGAAGGTGACGGACTGCCAGGCGAGCGGCGGGATGTCGGAGGTCAGCCGCTTCGGCAGCAGCTCCGTGAGGTCGGCGAGGTGGCCCCCGTAGGCGAAGTCGGCGAGGTCGTCGGAGGCGTCGTGGACGATGTCGGGCGCCTCGCCGCCCTCGAAGGAGGTGAGCAGCTGGTCGTGGACGCTGTCCCAACTGCCCTGGACGTACTCCACGCGGATGTCCGGGTGGAGGGCGTTCCACTCCTCGACCAGCGCCTTGGTGGCCTCCACCGACTCCTGCTGCCAGGCGAGGGACTGGAAGCGCAGGGTGACCCGGCCGTCGTCGCGGGTGCCGCCGGAGGAGCAGCCGGCGAGGAGCAGGGCGAGGGCGAGAGCCCCGACGAGCATCCTGAGGCGTGTCATCAGCCCTTCACCGCCCCGGCGAGGAGGGAGCCGGTGATCCGGCGCTGGATGAGCGCGAACACCACCAGCGACGGCAGTGTCGCGAGGAACGCGGCGGCGGCCAGCGGTCCCAGGTCGGCGACGCCCTCGGCGCCGATGAAGCGGGTGAGCAGCACCGGCAGCGTCTGGTGCTCCGGCGTCTTCAGCAGGACGAGGGCGAAGAAGAACTCGTTCCACGCGGTGACGAACGCGAACAGCGCGGTCGCCGCGATGCCCGGCGCGAGCAGCGGCACGGTCACCGACACCAGGGTGCGCAGCCGTCCGGCGCCGTCCACGGCCGCCGCCTCCTCCAGCTCGGCGGGGACGGCACGCACGTACCCGGTGAGCATCCACAGGGCGAAGGGCAGGGACCAGACGACGTAGACCAGCACCAGGCCGGGCAGCGAGTCGATGAGCCGCAGGTTCTTCAGCACCAGGAACAGCGGGATGATCAGCAGCACGAACGGGAACGCCTGGCTGACCAGCACCCAGCCGGTCGCCGCGCGTGCCAGCGCGCCGCGGTGGCGGGCCATGACGTACGCCATCGGGGTGGCCACGGCGACCGCGACGAGGGCCGCGGCGGACGCGGTGAGCAGGGAGTTGAGGGCGGCCCGCAGCAGCGGCTGCTCGTCGAACGCCTGTCGGAAGTTGGCGAGGGTGGGGTCCTGCGGGATCCAGGTGGGGTGCAGCCCGGCCAGTTCGGTCGGGGGCTTGAACGCGGTGGACGCCAGCCAGACGAACGGGAAGCCCAGGAAGACCAGGTACGCGAGCAGGGCCGCGTACTGGCCGGCGCGGGCGGCGGGACGGGTCCTCACCGGTCGTCACCTCCCCTCAGCCGGCCGGCGAGGAACACGGCGAGCAGCACCGCGATCACGGCGACCATGACACAGCCCATCGCGGCCGCGTAGCCGAACTGCCCGTACCGGAAGGCCTCTTCGTAGGCGAACAGCATCGGCAGGCGGGTGCGGCCGCCGGGGCCGCCGTTGGTGAGCACGTAGACCAGGGCGAAGGAGTTGAAGTTCCAGATCAGGTTGAGCGCCGTGATGGCGAGGGCGACGGGCCGCAGCGCGGGCCAGGTGACCGTGCGGAAGCGGCGCCAGGCGCCGGCGCCGTCCACGGCGGCGGCCTCGTGCAGTTCGCGCGGGGTGTTCTGGAGTCCGGCGAGCAGCGCCACCGTGGTCTGCGGCATGCCCGCCCACACGCCGACGACGATCACGGCGGGCAGGGCGGTGGCGAGCCCGCTGAGCCAGTCGCGGTCGCCGCCGAGGCCGAGGTCGCGCAGGGTCTCGTTGAGGATGCCGGCGTCCGGGTTGTAGGTGAGGCGCCACATGATGCCGACGACCACCTCGGGCATCGCCCAGGGCACGATAGCCAGGGCGCGGGCCGCCCAGCGCAGCCGCAGGTCCTGGTTGAGCAGCAGGGCGAGGCCGAGCGCCAGCAGGAACTGCGGCACCGTCACGCCGGCCGCCCAGACGAGCCCGATGCGGAACGACTCCCAGAACAGGGTGTCCTGGAGCAGGTCCTGGAAGTTCAGCGTGCCGATCCAGCGGGTCGGCTCGGTACGGCCGGACTGGGCGTCGGTGAAGGACAGCAGGATGCCGTAGAGCAGCGGGCCGACGCTGAGCACCAGGATCGGGATCAGCGCGGGCAGCACCAGGAACCACGGGCCGTGATCGACGGCGCGCCGCGCCGGCCGGCTCGGGTCGGGCGCGCGGGGCTCGGATCTCCTCGCCTCGGTCACCGACGTCACGGCATCAGCCCCTTTGCACGGTGGGGGGTGGGCCCGGTCATGGTCGTGAACGCGACACCGCACGTCAAGGGGCCGCGCACACCACCCGACCTGTGCGAATGCGAGACTGGCCGGCGAACGGCCGGGCCGGGGCGCCCGGCAGGGGCCGGCGGGGCCACGGCAGGACACGGAGGCGGGAGCGATGGACGAGGCGCGGGCGCGGGAGGTTCTTCAGACCGCGGGGGTGCTGCCGCGGGGCGCCGGGGAGGCGCGGCTGCTGGCGCTCGGGGAGAACGCGGTGTTCGCCGCCGGGGCCCTGGCGGTCAAGGTGGGCCGGGACGCGGAGCTGCTGGAGCGGGCCCGCCGCGAGCTGGCCGTCGCCGGCTGGCTGGCGGAGCAGGGTGTGCCCGCCGTGCGTCCCGCCGAGTCCGAGGCGCTGCTGGTCGAGGGGCATCCGGTGACCGTGTGGCACCGGCTGCCCGACCCGGTGCGGCCCGCCGGGCCGGCCGACCTGGCCGCGCTGCTGCGGCGCGTGCACGCGCTGCCCCCGCCGCCGTTCGCGCTGCCGCCCCGCGCGCTGCTGGACGGCGTGGAGCGCTGGCTGCGGCTCGCGGGCGACGCGATCGATCCGGCGGACGCGGCGTATCTGCGCGAGCGGCGCGACGGGTTCGCGGCGGCCGCGGCCGCGCTGAGGCCCCGGCTGCCGCGCGGGGCGATCCACGGCGACGCGCTGCCGCGCAACGTGCACGTCGGCCCGGACGGGCCCGTGCTGATCGACCTGGAGACCTTCTCCTCGGACCTGCGCGAGCACGACCTGGTGGTGATGGCCCTCTCCCACGACCGCTACGGGCTGCCGGACGAGGCGTACGACTCGTTCACCGGGACCTACGGCTGGGACGTGCGGGAGTGGGAGGGGTGCTCGGTTCTGCGCGGGGCGCGGGAGACCGCCAGCTGCGCCTGGGTCGCCCAGCACGCACCGGGCAACCCCAAGGCGCTGGCCGAGTTCCGCCGCCGTGTGGCGTCACTGCGGGACGGGGACGAGACCGTGCGCTGGTACCCGTTCTGAGCGGTGCCCCGTCGGACCCGCGGCTCCGGGGCTCCCGCGGCTCCCGGGGCGGCCTTCGACCCGGCCAGTCCCGGCGTCGCGCGGAATCCGGCCCCCGTTCCCCCGCCGCCTGCGGCCCTCCACCCGCGGCCGTGCGGCCGCCCGCACCGG
>MUNG01000317.1 GCA_002154585.1 Streptomyces pseudogriseolus | reverse complement strand
CCCCGGGTCCTCCCCGCCCGGACGACGCCGAACTCGACTACTCGGCGCTCGTGTTGAGCGGTCCGGACGAGCCGCGGGACCGCCGGGGCCGGCTCTTCCCCGGCGGGGGTTTCGACCCGGTGACCGCCGAGTACCGCCGGCGTGCCGAGAAGCCCGCCGCGCTGCCGCTGCCGGGGCATGCCGTGCGGCCCCGTGAGTCCGCGGGCTCGTTCGACCACCGTCACGACGCCGCGGCGCCCGCCGACATCCCCTCCGACGGCACCTGGCACACCGTCACCGTCGGTGAGATCGCGGTGGGTCTGCGCACCGAGTACGTGTGCGTTCCGGCGGTGGAGCAGACGGTGTACGCGACGCTGGTGCTGTCCAACGCGACGGACCAGGCGCTGCTGGCCGGCCCGGTCGAGGTGAGCGTCGACGGGGAGTACCAGCTGACCGCCGCGCTGCCCACCCTCGCGCCGGGCGGGGTGCGCCGCCTCGGACTGGGTCCTGCGGAGGCCGTCGGCGTCACCCGGCGGACGCACCTCACCGAGTCGACGGCCGGGCTGCGCAACAACGTCACCGTGCTCGACCACCGCGTCCATGTGGAGCTGGCCAACCGGCTGCCGTCGGCGGTCCGCGTGGAGGTGCGCGAGCGCGTGCCGGTCACCTCGGAGGCGGACGTACGGATCGAGGAGCGGGCCGACTGGAGTGAGCCCGAGGACTCCGCGGCCCGGGAGCGGCACGCCCCGGGCACCCGGATCTGGCGGGTGGACCTGCCGGCCGGCGGCACCGTCGCCCTCGACGGCGGCTACGAGATCAGGATCCCGGCCGGCAAGGCCCTGACCGGCGGCAACCGCAGGAGCTGACACAGCCATGTCTACGTCATCGTCGGCGGAGCCCACCGCCCCGCTCCCCCTCCCCGTCACCGCCGTGACCTGCACCGAGGACCGGGCGTACATCGAGCGCACCGCGACGCTCGGCCTGCGGTCCGGGACGCAGCGGATGCGGCTCGGTCCGGTCGGTGCGACGGCCGTCGACCGGACCCTGCACGCCGAGCTGACCTCCGGTTTCCCGGCGCGCGTGCTCGACGTGCGGATCGTGCGCGCGTGGACGCCGCGCGGGCCCGGGCCCGCCGACGACGACTCGCCGCTGCGCCGCCGCGTGACCTCACTGGAGGAGGAGCGGCTGGTCCTGGAGCAGCGCCGGGACCGGCTGAAGGCGCGCGGGGACGCGCTGGGCCGGCTCGCCGGCGATCTGCTGCGGGAGATCGGTGAGGGCGCCGGGTCCGGCGAGGCCGAACGGGAGCGGTGGGCCCGGGAGCTGGACCGGGTGGACGAGGAGCGCGAGCGGCAGGCCGAGCGACTGCGCGAGGTGGAGGCGCGGCTGACGGCTCTGTCCGGCGAGCTGCGCGAGGCCGAGCAGGCTCTGGCCGAGGCGGAGACGGAGCCCGCCGAACTGGTCGGGCATGTCGAGCTGACCGTTGAGGCGTCCGGCGAGGGGCCGGCGGAGCTGCGGCTGAGCCATCTCACGCCGTGCGCGCTGTGGCGGCCGGCGTACCGGGCCACGCTGGACGGGGGCGCGCTGACGCTGGAGACGGAGGCGATGGTCTGGCAGCGCACGGGCGAGGACTGGTCGGGCGTACGGCTGACGCTGTCCACGGCGCGGTCCGCCGCGGCCACGGAGCCGCCGGTGCTCGGCGAGGACCGGCTGACGCTGCGGGACCGCTCCCCCGAGGAGCGCCGCGCCGTGCACGTCGATCTGCGGGAGGAGGAGATCGCGGACCTGGGTCCCGCTCCCGTGCCGGGGCTGCCGGGTGTGGACGACGGCGGCGAGGTCCGGGTGCTGCACGCGCCCGACCCGGTGTCCGTACCGTCGGACGGGCGTGCCCACCGGGTGCCGGTGTCGTCCTTCACCACGGCCGCGCGCAGCGAGTACGCCTGTGCGCCGGAGCTGTCGCCGCTGGTGACGCAGGTGGTCCGGTGCGACAACCGGTCCGGGCACGCGCTGCTGGCCGGGCCGGTGGACCTGATCCGCGGCAGCGGGTTCGTCGGGCGCGGCACGCTGGAGTTCACCGCTCCGGGGGCCGTGGTGGAGCTGGCCTTCGGGAGCAGGGACGACCACCGGGTCGTGCGGGAGACGGAGGAGACCCGGGACACCGCGGGCCTGACCCAGCGGACGGTGCTCACCCGGACCGTCCGGCTGCATCTGTCGCGGTTCTCCGCGCCGGACGAGCGGGACGACCGGGTGGTCGTCGTCCGGGAGCGGGTGCCGGTGTCGGAGGTCTCGGCGGTGGAGGTGCATCTGCGGGAGGAGGCGTGCTCGCCCGCGCCGGACTCGGTGGACGCGGACGGCATCGTCCGCTGGGACGTGCAGCTCCCTCCGGGCGGCCGTCGCACGCTCACCCTCGTGCACGAGGTGTCGGCGAGCAGCAAGGTGACCGGCCTCTGACCGGACGCCCGGTACATCACACTCCCTGGCCCGCACGGTGAAGACACCGTGCGGGCCTTCACATGAGCTTGACGGACGAAGGGGTGGGAACACGGAAGGTCTTGCTATACAGTTCGTCAGCAAGCAGGCCGGTTACCCGTGGTAATGACGTACGGACTCGACTCGAGGAGGCCCCGGCATGGCCCTGACCACCTCCCGGGCACAGCACCCGGATCAGCCGTCGGACGACGACGTCGACGTGGCCCGTCGGCTGCTCGACTCGTCGGCGCAGCTCTCCTACGACCCGCTCACCGAGGTCGACTGGGACACCCCGCTGGACAAGAGCTTCCACGGCGCCAGCCCGGAGTGGAGCACCCTCTACGGCACCGCGTACTGGGACGAGATGAGCGACGCGCAGCGCAAGGAGCTGACGCGGCAGGAGGCGGCGTCGGTCGCCTGCACCGGCATCTGGTTCGAGATGATCCTCCAGCAGATGATCCTGCGGGACATCTACTCCAAGGACCCCACGGACGATACGTTCCAGTGGGCGCTGACCGAGATCGCCGACGAGTGCCGGCACTCGATCATGTTCGCCCGCGGTGCGAAGAAGCTCGGCGCGCCCGCCTATCGCCCGCACCGGGTCGCGGTGGAACTGGGCCGGCTGTTCAAGACCACCGCCTTCGGCGAGGCCGCCTACGCGGCGATCCTGGTCGCCGAGGAGGTCCTCGACGTCATGCAGCGCGACTGGATGCGCGACGAGCGGGTCGTGCCGTTCGTCCGCACCATCAACAACATCCATGTCGTCGAGGAGTCGCGGCACATGATGTTCGCACGCGAGGAGACCCGCCGGCACCTCGCCCGCGCCGGGCGCGTGCGCCGCCGCGTCCAGGCGCTGCTGGTCGCGATCGCCGCGTACGTCATCGTCACCAGCATGGTGAACCGCAAGGTGTACGCGAACGCCGGGCTCGACGAGAAGCGCGCGCTGCGCGAGGCCCGTGCCAACGAGCACCACAAGTCCATGGTGCGGGCGAGCTGTTCGGGCCTGATGGAGTTCCTGTCCTCCGCCGGACTGCTCACCCGGCCCGCGCTCTTCTTCTACAAGCGCGCCCACCTCATCTGACCACGTACAGCCTGCCCACCCCGGGCCCTCAGCGGAGCGGACGACGATGGCCTTCGCGATCACCCAGACCTGCTGCAGCGACGCCACCTGTGTGTCCGTCTGCCCGGTCAACTGCATCCACCCGACGCCGGAGGAACGCGCCTTCGGCAGCACGGAGATGCTGCACATCGACCCGAAGACGTGCATCGACTGCGGCGCCTGCGCGGACGCCTGCCCGGTGGACGCCGTCTTCCCGGTCGACCGGCTGACCGGGGCGCAGCGGGAGTACGCCCGTATCAACGCAGCCTGGTACGAGGACGAGGAGCACCGGGGCGAACAGCCCGTCCGGGGTCCGGTGTTCCACGACTGGGGCGCGCCGTCGTTCGACCGGGTGCTGCCGCCGGACTTCGGGCCGCTCCGCGTCGCGGTGGTGGGCACCGGGCCGGCCGGGATGTACGCGGCGCGGGACCTGCTGCTGCACACCCCCGCCGAGGTGACGCTGATCGACCGGCTGCCGGTCGCCGGCGGTCTGGTCCGGTACGGGGTCGCGCCCGACCACCCGTCCACCAAGAAGGCCGGCGAGAGCTTCGCCCGCTTCCTCACCCATCCGCGGGTCCGGCTGTGCCTGGGCCTGGAGGTGGGCGCCGGCGTCACGGCGGACGAACTCGCCGCCCATCACGACGCGGTGGTCTACGCCGTCGGCGCGCCGGAGGCCCGGCGGCTCGGCGTCCCGGGCGAGGACCGGCCGGGCAGCGTCGCCGCGACCGAGTTCGTCGCCTGGTGCAACGGACACCCCGACGTGGCCCCGGACGCGTTCGACCTGTCGGCGGGGCGGGTCGTCGTGGTGGGCAACGGCAATGTCGCGCTGGACGCCGCACGCCTGCTGGTGTCCGACCCGGCGACGCTGGAAGGCACCCCGATCGCCCCGCACGCGCTGGCGGAGCTACGGCGCAGCAAGGTGCGGGAGGTGGTGGTGCTGGGGCGGCGCGGTCCGGAGCACGCGGCATACACGCGCACCGAGGTGCTCGCCCTGACGCATCTGCCCGGCGTGGACCTGCTCGTCGACGACCACGATCCGGCCGTGGGCGCGGCGATCGGTGCGGCGGCGGCGCGGGACAAGGCCGCCGTGCTGAAGGACGTACGGCGGGAGGCCGTCGACTGGTCCCTGCCGCCGGCGACGGACGGTCCCCGGCGCATCGTGTTCCGCTTCCTGTCCGCGCCCGCCGAGGTGTGCGGGGAGGAGTCGGTCCGCGCCGTACGGGTCACCGGCGTCGCGGGCGAGGTGGAGATCCCGGCCGGCCTGGCCCTCCGCGCGGTGGGCCATCGAGGGACGCCCCTCGCCGGGCTCCCCTTCGACGAGTCCACGGGCACCGTGCCGAACGACCGGGGCCGGGTGACGGGCCGTCCGGGCGTCTACGTCGTCGGCTGGATCAAGCGCGGCGCCACCGGCGGCATCGGCGCCAACCGCACCTGCGCGACGGAGACGGTCGGCTCCCTGCTCGACGACGCGGTGGCGGGCCGCCTGCCCACCCCGAGGGGCAGCGCACGGTCGTTCCGCCGCCTGGCGCGCCGCGGACGGCGGTGACGACGGCCGACGACGCCGGAACACCGGGGCGCGGTGGGCGTGTGACGCCGTACCGGTGATCGGTG
This sequence comes from Streptomyces pseudogriseolus, assembly GCA_002154585.1. GTDB lineage: Bacteria > Actinomycetota > Actinomycetes > Streptomycetales > Streptomycetaceae > Streptomyces > Streptomyces pseudogriseolus. The sequence goes on along the minus strand of MUNG01000317.1, from coordinate 1,501 downwards.
GAAGTGCGGGGCGGGTGCGTTACGGAGGCCGTGGGAAGGGGCACTGGAGCCGAATCCGTCGTCCGAGCGGGCGAGGGAGAAGGGAGAGTGCCGGGTGCTGTGGAAGACCTTCCGGTGGGCGTTCGCCGTGACGGCCGTCGGGCTGGTGGGCGGGGTGCTGTACGACGGCTGGACGGCGCTCGGGATCGTCGCGATCCTCGCCGTGCTGGAGGTGTCGCTGTCCTTCGACAACGCGGTCATCAACGCGGGCATCCTGAAGAAGCTGAACGCGTTCTGGCAGCGGATCTTCCTCACCGTCGGCATCCTCATCGCCGTGTTCGGCATGCGGCTGCTGTTCCCGGTGGTCATCGTGTCGGTGAGCGCGCGGCTGGCCCCGCAGGACGCCGTGCACCTCGCGCTCACGGACAAGGAGCGCTACCAGGAACTGGTCACCGACGCGCATCCGTCGATCGCGGCGTTCGGCGGGATGTTTCTGCTGATGATCTTCCTCGACTTCATCCTGGAGGACCGGGAGACCAAGTGGCTGGGCCGGGTGGAGCGGCCCCTGGCGCGGCTCGGCCGGATCGACATGCTGTCGGTGTGCGCGGCCCTGGTGGTGCTTCTGGTGACGTCGATGACGTTCGCCGCCGAGGCCCACCAGCACGGCGGCCACCATGCCGACAAGGCGCAGACGGTGCTGATCTCGGGGGTCGCGGGGCTCGTCACCTATCTGGTGGTGCACGGACTGTCGGGGTTCTTCGAGGGCCGGCTGGCCGGGGAGGAGGACGGCGAGGACGCGAACGGGCGTACCGGGACGGCGCTGGCGGGCCGGGCCGCGTTCTTCACCTTCCTGTACCTGGAGGTGCTGGACGCGTCCTTCTCGTTCGACGGGGTGATCGGCGCGTTCGCCGTCACCAACGACATCGTGCTGATGGCGCTGGGCCTCGGCATCGGCGCCATGTACGTCCGGTCGCTCACCGTGTACCTGGTGCGCAAGGGCACGCTGGACGACTACGTGTACCTGGAGCACGGCGCGCACTACGCGATCGGCGCCCTCGCCGCCGTCCTGCTGGTCAGCATCCGTTACGAGGTGAACGACATCGTGACCGGGCTGATCGGGGTCAGTCTGATCGGCGCGGCCTTCTGGTCGTCGGTCCGGCTGAACCGCGCCACGGCCGGCTGAGGGACGGTCCGGGGAGCGCGCCGGTCAGGCGCTCGCCGGGGCGCCGTCGACGTACGGGGACAGGATGTCGGCGACCGTGCGGTTGCGGGGCGCGGGGACGCCGAGTCCGTCGGCGAGGTCGGCCACTCCTCCGCTGAGCCAGGGCAGTTCGAGACGGTGGCCGTGTTCCAGGTCGTTGTGCATGGACGACGTCATGTCCGCGGGGAGGGTGTCGCAGAAGGCGAGCTGCCGGTCGGCGAAGTCCTCGGGCAGGGCGATGCCCGACGCGCGGGCGACGGCCACGACCTCCGCCATGACGTCCCGCAGCAGTGTCCGCGTCCGCGCGTCGGGCATCGCCCT
>MUNG01000316.1 GCA_002154585.1 Streptomyces pseudogriseolus | reverse complement strand
GACGGTCAGTTCGTCGCCGCGGCGGACGAGGTCGAGGGTGTCGCGGCGACGAACTGACCGTCACCGCCGGGCCGTTCCGCCGTGTCGTCCCGCTGCCCTCCGCGCTGCGCCGCTGCACCGTCGACGGCGCCGCCCTGCGCGAGGGCGAGCTGCGCGTCCGGTTCCGGCCCGATCCGGAGCTCTGGCCGCGCGGCCGGTGAAGCCGCGAGGGCCGTTCGGGTACCGTCGAGGGGGCCACCCGCAGTCAAGGAGTCCGTCATGAGCGAACAGCTCCCCCCGCCCGACGACACCGGGAACGAGGCCGGGGACGAGACCTACGGCACGCGGGCGGACGACGCCCGGGAGGACCGCGCCGAGGCGCCCGCCGATCCACCCTCCGAGGTCCACGCCGACGCCTGGGCCACCGCCGCCGCCGAGGACCTCGAGGCCGAGCGGGCCCGCCGCCGCGCCCGCCACGGCACGCCCCCCGGCTCCGCCGCCGAGGAGTTCAAGAAGCTCGTCGACGCGGTCGCCGACAGGCTCTCCGATCTCCAGGCGCCGCTGCTCGGCGCGGTCGCGGGACCCGCCGCCCAGCAGGTCGTCCGCCAGGTCGTGCAGCAGGCGAAGGCCGCCGTCGAACCCGTCATCGAACGCAACCCGGACGTCTTCGACCACCTCGCCGCCGCCGGCAGCGAACTCCTCGCCGCCTACCGCTCCGCCGTGCAGGACCAGGAGCGCCGCTGGACGGCGCGCGACACCCCGCCGCGCGACCCCGGGGAGCGCCGCGACCCCGGCGACGACCCCGGCACCGGCCCCGGCGAGCGCATCGACCTGGACTGAGCGCCCGTCGCGGCCCCTCGAGGCCCCTCGGTCGCGTCCGGCTTCCCGGCCTGCGGACACAGGGACGGCGAGCCCGTCACCTCGGGTACCGTTGGCGTAGCGGGGCTCGACCGAAACTGAGGGATTCATGGGACTCACCATCGGCGTCGACATCGGCGGCACCAAGATCGCGGCCGGCGTGGTCGACGAGGAAGGCGCCATCCTCTCGACCCACAAGGTGCCGACCCCGGGCACGCCCGAGGAGATCGTGGACGCCATCGCCTCGGCGGTGGAGGGAGCGCGCGCCGGGCACGACATCGTCGGCGTGGGCATCGGCGCGGCCGGATACGTCAACCGCCAGCGCTCCGAGGTCTACTTCGCCCCCAACATCCACTGGCGCAACGAGCCGCTCAAGGAGAAGGTCGAGGCCCGCGTGGGCCTCCCGGTCGTCGTGGAGAACGACGCCAACGCGGCGGCCTGGGGCGAGTACAAGTTCGGCGCGGGCAAGGGCCACCGCAACGTCATCTGCATCACGCTCGGCACCGGCCTCGGCGGCGGCGTGATCATCGGCAACAAGCTGCGCCGCGGTCACTTCGGCGTGGCCGCCGAGTTCGGCCACATCCGCATGGTGCCGGACGGCCTGCTGTGCGGCTGCGGCTCGCAGGGCTGCTGGGAGCAGTACGCCTCCGGCCGTGCCCTCGTCCGCTACGCCAAGCAGCGCGCCAACGCCACCCCGGAGCAGGCCCAGACGCTGCTCTCGCTCGGCGACGGCACCCCGGAGGGCATCGAGGGCAAGCACGTCTCCATGGCCGCCCGCCAGGGCGACCGGGTGGCCGTCGACTCCTACCGCGAGCTGGCCCGCTGGGTCGGCGCGGGCCTGGCCGACCTGGCCTCCCTGTTCGACCCGTCCGCCTTCATCGTCGGCGGCGGCCTGTCCGACGAGGGCGAGCTGGTCCTCGGCCCGATCCGCAAGTCGTACCGGCGCTGGCTGGTCGGCGGCAACTGGCGGCCGGTCGCCGACGTCCTCGGCGCCCAGCTCGGCAACAAGGCGGGTCTCGTCGGCGCGGCCGACCTGGCCCGCGAGCCCGACCCGATCATGTGACGGTCCCCCGGCACCCGGCAGCGCCCGCCCGACCCCTCGGAGGGAACGGCGGGCGTCGCCGTTTCCGGGCCTCCTCCGCGGCGTATCGTGACCGCATGGCGACGACCGAGCTGCTGCCAGGGTCCCGCACCGACGCCGACGGCTCGGCCGTCGTCCGGGTGCTCAGCTACAACATCCGCTCCATGAAGGACGACACCGCCGCCCTCGCCCGGGTGATCGGCGCCTGCGCGCCCGATCTGGTGCTGCTCCAGGAGGCGCCGCGCTTCTTCCGCTGGCGCAAGAAGCTATCCCGGCTCGCCTCCGACTCCGGACTGGTGATCCTCTCCGGCGGGGCCACCGCCGCCGGGCCCGCCCTGCTGTGCTCCCTGCGCGCCACCGTCGAACGCACCGAGGACGTGCTGCTGCCGCTCAGCCCGGGGCAGCACCGGCGCGGCTTCGCCACCGCCGTCGTGCGGTTCGGCGGCGCCCGGCTCGGGGTGCTCAGCTGCCACCTGTCCCTGGAGAAGCGCGAGCGGTACGACCAGGGCGGGATGCTGCTGGAGCGGGTGGCCGGGGCGGGCGTGGAGCACGTCGTCGCGGGCGGGGACCTCAACGACGAGCCGGCCGGGCGCACCTTCCGTCGGCTGGCCGGCACCCTGACCGACTGCCGCACCGCGGCGCCGTGGGGCGGCGAGCACACCTGGACGCACACCGACCCGCCCAAGCGCATCGACGCCCTCTTCGTCACCAAGGGCGTCGAGGTGCTCGGCTGCGGCGTGCCCCACGACCAGCCCGGGGTGACGCAGGCGGACCTGCGGGCGGCGACCGACCACCTGCCCGTCCTGGCCGCCCTCAAGGTCCCGGCGGCCGTGTGACGGCCCTCAGACGACCGCGCCCCGGCCCGGGTCCCCGTCGTCCTCGTCGTCGGTGCGCATCCGCATCACCAGCGTGACCGCGCCGCCCAGGAAACCGCCGATGCACGCGGTGGTCAGCCACCAGGTCATCTCCCAGCCCAGCAGTATCGCCAGCAGGAGCAGCACCGGGGCGCCCAGCACCCCCAGCCAGGCGAACTTGGAGGTGACGTCCGCCTCCGGCAGCGGGGGCGGCTCCGGCGGCACGAAGTGGCCCTCGTCGCTCTCGTCGAGATCCTCCTCCGCCGGCTCGGCCACGCTGTAGTCGCGCGGGCCCACCCCCGGCGCGAAGGCGACGGAGCCGCCCAGCGGCCTGGCCGTCGGCTCCTCCTCCGCCTTGCGCGGCGGGGCCTTGGTCCCGGCGCCGTCCGCGCTGTCCGCGTCGTTCGCGTCGTTCGTCTCGGACTCCAGCAGCGCCAGGTCCTCCACCGACTTGAACGGCTTGGCGCCCGGCGGGTCCGGCGGCTCCTGGCCGTACCCGGCGACGATCGCCTCCCACGCGGCGGCCTCGTCGAAGGGGACGCCCTGCTCCTCCGGCTCGCGGCCCTCACGGTCCGAGTCGTGCTCAGCCACCTGCGGTCGTCCCTTCGTTGCCGAGACCGGGCTCACTGACGGCGCCGGGTGCGAGCCGGCCGATGAACGCGGCGCCCTCCCGGAAGATCAGCTCCGCGTCGTAGTCCAACGTCGCCACGTGGTAGCTCTGTTCCAGCAGGACCTCGGTCACGTCCACCGACGACACCCGGGAGAGGATCCGCGCCGAGTCGGCCGGTGGCACCACATGGTCCTGCGGGCTGCGCATCAGCAGCAGCGGCTGCGTGACCTGCGGGAGCTCGCGGTCGACCAGCCGGAAGAAGTTCCGCAGGGAGTGCGCCGCGTGCAGCGGCACCCGGTCGTACCCCAGCTCCCGGGTCACCGGCTTGGCGATGTCGCTCGCGATGCCCTTGGTCGCCGGGACGAGATGACGCAGCACCGGCAGGGCGTGCGCGGCCACCCCGTGCACCTTGTTCGCCGGGTTGACCACCATCACCCCGCTCACCGCGTCCCCGTGGCGCGCCGCCAGCCGCAGCGCCAGCGCGCCGCCCATCGACAGCCCGGCCACGAACACCCGCGCGCAGCGGTCCCGCAGCAGCCGCAGCTCACGGTCCACCTCCGCGTACCAGTCCTGCCAGCCGGTCACCCCCAGGTCCTGCCAGCGCGTGCCGTGCCCGGGCAGCAGCGGCAGCGACACGGTCAGCCCGCGCTCGGCGAGATGGTCCGCCCAGGGGCGCAGGGACTGGGGCGAACCGGTGAAGCCGTGGCAGAGGAGGACGGCGGTCTCCCCGCCCTCGTGGCGGAACGGCTCGGCTCCGGTCTGGAGCGGCACCTTCGGCCTCCTGTTCCTGGGACTCGTGGACGGTCGGGCTCGTCGTCACGGCCGGCGCGGAGCCGGCACTCGGATTGCAGGACCTTCACCGTACGCGACCGCACTGACACCGACCAGGGCCGTCGGGGCCTTCGGCGCCGCTCCGGGATATGGTCTGACCAACACGCACAGGAGGCACCCGGTTGTTGTACGGCACGATGAAGGTCGCCATCGGAGGGCCGCTGAAGCTCGCCTTCCGGCCCTGGGTGGAGGGCCTGGAGAACGTCCCCGCCGAGGGCCCCGCCATTCTGGCCAGCAACCACCTGTCCTTCTCGGACTCGTTCTTCCTGCCCGCGGTGCTGGACCGCAAGGTCACGTTCATCGCGAAGGCGGAGTACTTCACCACACCGGGCGTCAAGGGCAGGATGACCGCGGCCTTCTTCAAGGGCGTCGGCCAGCTTCCCGTGGACCGCTCCGGGGCGCGCGGCGCGGGTGAGGCGGCGATCAGGAGCGGCATAGAGGTCCTGGAGCGCGGCGAGCTGTTCGGGATCTACCCCGAGGGCACCCGCTCGCCCGACGGCCGCCTCTACCGCGGCAAGCCGGGCGGTCTGGCGCGCGTGGCGCTGGCCACCGGGGCGCCGGTCCTGCCCGTCGCCATGATCGACACGGAGAAGATCCAGCCCCCGGGGCAGGTCGTGCCCAAGCTGATGCGCCCGGGCATCCGGATCGGCAAGCCCCTCGACTTCACCCGCTACCAGGGCATGGAGCACGACCGCTTCGTGCTGCGCGCGGTGACGGACGAGGTCATGTACGAGATCATGAAGCTGTCCGGCCAGGAGTACGTCGACATGTACGCCACCGCCATGAAGCGGCAGCTCGCCGAGGCGGCCAAGGCCGAGAAGGAAGCGGAGAAGGCCGAGAGGGAGGCGGAGAAGGCCCACCGGGCCGCCGTCGCCCGGGCCGACAAGGAGCAGGCGGAGAAGCTCAGGGCGGCCCTGGAGCAGACGGACCGCAAGGAGACCGGGGGACCGTCCGAGCGGTAGCCGGGCCCGGCACGCACCGGGGGGAGTGGGGGAAACATGGCGCGGCGCGACACAGTCATGCGCATGTCGGTCGAGCAGCCGCTGTGGCGCGCGCTCACCGGCTACCGCGTGCTCACCATGATCTACGCGATCGGCCTGTTCGCCTCCGCCCACGACGAGTTCACCCGTCCCTGGCTCGCCGTCGCCTACTTCGCGGTCCTCGGCGCGTGGACCCTCGCCACCCTGCCCAGGGTCGCGAGCGCCGCCGCCTGCACCAAACCCTTCCTCGCCGCCGACCTCGCCGTCGCGCTCACCGGCATCCTGCTCACCCCGGTCGCCGACGCCGCGGAGCGCGTCCACGACGGCGGACCCACCCTGCCGTCCATCTGGACCGCCGGCTCGGTGCTCGCCTTCGCCGTCAAGGGCGGCTGGCGCTGGGCGGCCCTCGCCTCCACCCTGGTCGCCGTCGCCAACCTGGTCGAGCGCGGCAACCCGGCCCGCGACACGGTGCACAACGTCGTCCTCGTCTGGGTCGCCTCCATCGCCATCGGCTACGTCGTCGAGGTCGCCCGCGCCTCCGAGCGCACTCTCGCCCGCGCCCTGGAGATCGAGGCCGCCACCCGGGAACGGGAGCGGCTCGCCCGGGACATCCACGACGGTGTGCTCCAGGTGCTGGCGATGGTGCAGCGGCGCGGCGCCGTCATCGGCGGCGAGGCGGCCGAGCTGGGACGGATGGCCGGCGAGCAGGAGGTGGCGCTGCGCACCCTGGTCTCCGGCGGCCTCGTCCCCGCCTCCCGCGCCTCCGAGGACACCGCCCGGGGCGCCGTGGTACGGACCGTCGAGGAGGACGGGCCGGGAGACGGCGGGCCCGGGGACGGCGGTCCGGTGGACCTGCGCTCCCTGCTCGCCCCGCACGCCGGGTCCCGGGTCAGCCTGGCCGAACCCGGCGCGCCCGTGCTCCTCGCCCCCCGGGCCGCGCGCGAGGTGGCCGCCGCCGTCGGCGCCGCCCTGGACAACGTCCGCCGGCACGCCGGGGAGCAGGCCCGCGCCTGGATCCTGGTCGAGGACGAACCGGACGAGGTGATCGTCACCGTCCGCGACGACGGCCCCGGCATCCCGGAGGGACGGCTCGCCCAGGCCGAGGGGGAGGGGCGGCTCGGCGTGGCCCTGTCCATCCGGGGCAGACTGCGCGACCTCGGCGGCAGCGCCGACGTGATCTCGGTGCCCGGCCAGGGCACGGAGGTCGAACTCAGGGTGCCGAAGGACCGGCAGCGGACGAACGACCCGCGGGGGAAGGCGGAACAGCGATGAACGGGACGACACCGATCAAGGTGATGGTGGTCGACGACCACCCGATGTGGCGGGACGCCGTCGCGCGCGACCTCTCCGAGTCCGGCTTCGAGGTCGTCGCCACGGCCGGCGACGGCGAGCAGGCGGTGCGCCGCGCCAAGGCCGCCGCGCCCGACGTCCTCGTCCTCGACCTCAACCTGCCCGCCAAGCCGGGCGTGCAGGTGTGCAAGGAGGTCGTCGCCGCCGATCCCACCGTCCGGGTGCTGGTGCTCTCCGCCAGCGGCGAGCACGCCGACGTGCTGGAGGCCGTGAAGTCCGGCGCCACCGGCTACCTGCTGAAGTCCGCCTCCACCGAGGAGCTGCGGGACGCCGTGCGCCGCACCGCCGACGGCGACCCGGTGTTCACGCCGGGCCTCGCCGGACTGGTCCTCGGCGAGTACCGCCGCCTCGCCTCCGAACCGGCCGCGCCCGCCGCCGGGGGCGGCGAGGAGCACAAGGCGCCCCGGCTCACCGAGCGCGAGACGGAGGTGCTTCGCCTGGTAGCCAAGGGCCTGAGCTACAAGCAGATCGCCGAACGCCTCGTCATCTCGCACCGCACCGTGCAGAACCACGTCCAGAACACCCTCGGCAAGCTCCAGCTGCACAACCGCGTGGAACTCGTCCGGTACGCCATCGAGCGCGGCCTCGACGACGAGTAGCCGGCCGGACATCTGTCCCAACACCCGGACCAATTGCGGTATTTACCGTCCCGGCCATGTCGATGTGACCCCGGTCACCCTTACCGTGCCAGAGGGAACGAACGGCATTCCGTCGACCATGGCGAAGGGACACTTCCATGCGGGTCGGAGTACTGACCGGAGGCGGCGACTGCCCCGGGCTCAACGCCGTCATCCGGGCCGTCGTCCGCAAGGGCGTACAGGAGTACGGCTACGAGTTCACCGGATTCCGGGACGGCTGGCGCGGTCCCCTCGACGGCGTCACCGTCCCCCTCGACATCCCCGCGGTGCGCGGCATCCTGCCCCGCGGCGGCACCGTCCTCGGCTCCTCGCGGACCAACCCGCTCAACGAGCGGGACGGCATCCGCAGGATCACGGACAACCTCGCTGCGCTCGGCGTGGACGCGCTCGTCACCATCGGGGGCGAGGACACCCTCGGCGTCGCCACCCGCCTCACCGAGGAGTACGGCGTCCCCTGCGTGGGCGTGCCGAAGACCATCGACAACGACCTGTCCGCCACCGACTACACCTTCGGCTTCGACACGGCCGTCGGCATCGCCACCGAGGCCATCGACCGGCTGCACACCACCGCCGAGTCCCACATGCGGGTCCTGGTCGTCGAGGTGATGGGCCGCCACTCCGGCTGGATCGCCCTCCACTCGGGCCTGGCCGGCGGCGCCAACGTCATCCTCATCCCCGAGCACCCCTTCGACGTGGACCAGGTGTGCGCGTGGGTGACCTCACGGTTCCGTGCGTCGTACGCCCCGATCGTGGTCGTCGCGGAGGGCGCGGTGCCGCGCGACGGCGACCTGGTGCTCAAGGACCGGTCCTTGGACGCCTTCGGACACGTCCGGCTGTCCGGGGTCGGCGAACGGCTCGCCCTCGAGATCGAGAAGCGCACGGGGAAGGAGGCCCGCACCACGGTCCTGGGCCACGTCCAGCGGGGCGGCACCCCCAGCGCGTACGACCGCTGGCTGGCCACCCGCTTCGGCCTGCACGCGATCGACTGCGTCCGCGACGGGGACTTCGGCACCATGGTCGCCCTTCAGGGCACGAACATAGTCCGCGTCCCCATGGCGGACGCGACGGCCCAGCTGAAAACAGTCCCTCCGGAGCTGTACGAGGAGGTAGGGGTCTTCTTCGGCTGACGCAAGCCGCGGGCAGTCGTGCCGCAGGGGCGATGGGGGTACCTCCCGCTCGAGCGAAGCCGAGAGTGGGGGAGGGTGGGCGC
>MUNG01000315.1 GCA_002154585.1 Streptomyces pseudogriseolus | reverse complement strand
AGATGTGTATACGAGCCAGCCTCAACGCCCTCACCGACGTGCCGGGGGTTCGCGTCGGGCACACCACCGTCCGGAGCCGCCCCGTCGTGCACAGCGGGGTGACGGCCGTCGTGCCCGACGGTGTGCGGCCGGGGGCGCCGCTGCCTGCGGGCGTGTTCGTCGGGAACGGGTACGGCAAGCTCGTCGGCGCCACCCAGCTCGCCGAACTCGGCGAGCTGGAAACCCCCGTGCTGCTCACCTCCACGCTGTCCGCGTTCAGGGTCGCCGACGCCCTGGTCGGGTGGGTGCTCGGACAGCCGGAAAACGACGAGGTGTTGAGTCTCAACCCCGTCGTGGGGGAGTGCAACGACGGCTACCTGTCCGACATCCGGAGCCGGCCCGTACGCGAGGAGCATGTGCGGGCCGCGCTCGACGGGGCGTCGGCGGGGCCCGTGGCCGAGGGGTGCGTCGGTGCGGGGACCGGCACGGTCGCTCTTGGGTTCAAGGCCGGCATCGGCACGTCCTCCCGCGTCCCGGAGGTGGCGGGCCGCCGCTTCACCGTGGGCGCGCTCGTCCAGGCCAACTTCGGCGGCGCCCTGCGCGTCCTCGGGCGCACGCTCGCACCCCCGACGCCCAGCCCGGGGGACGCCGGGCCGCCCGCCGAGACCGGATCCTGCATGATCGTCGTCGCTACCGACGCCCCGCTCGACGCCCGACAGCTCACCCGCGTCGCCCGCCGCGCCGTGTTCGCCCTCGCCCGGACGGGCGCCGCCTACAGCCACGGCAGCGGCGACTACGCCGTGGCCTTCACCACCACCCGCCCCGGCACCGCGCCCCCACTCGCCGACGCCACGCTGAGCCCTCTCTTCGAGGCGGCCCTCGACGCAGTGGAGGAGGCCGTCCTCAACTCCCTCCTCACCGCCACGACGACCACCGGCCACACGGGCCGCACGGTCCCCGCACTGTCCGCGGACCAGCTCCTCACAGACATGCGGCTGGACAGCTAACCCTCCCGCCGGCCCCACACCATCGCCATCCCCGGACCCACCTCCGCCAGCCGCGGTGACTCGAGGTACGCCAGTGCCTCGTCGATCACCCGCGCGTCCACCAGGCCCGTCGCCTCCAGTTCCGGGCGCATGCGTTGCCAGGTGTCCGACCAGAAGAGGGCCGCCGGGGCGCCCGGGAGGAGGGGCGGGCAGACCACTTCCGCGCCGATGTCGCGCAGGCCCTCCTCGCGGAGGTAACGCGGGTACGCCGGCACCTCCGTGAGGTCGGTGCCGATCGTCGCCCAGAGTGCCGCCCACATGGCGTCCATCGTGCGCCGGTAGGGGGAGGAGCGGTCGAGGGTGTCGGGGAGTTCCACCGCGTCGCCGAGCACGAGCACGCCGCCCGGGCGGAGCAGGCCCGCGAGCCGGTGGACGAGCCCGCGGCGGCCCGGCAGGTGCATCAGCACGAACCGGGCGTGCACCAGGTCGAACCTGCCGGGGTCCAGGTTCTCGTCGGTGATGTCCGCGGTCAGCACCCGCAGCCCGGGCAGCTCCCAGGCGGCCAGGGCGCGGGAGTCCCGGTCGAGGGCGACGACCTCCTCGACCCCGGCCTCCTCCAGCAGCCATCGCGCGACGGTCCCCGTGCCCGCCCCGACCTCCAGGCACCGCATGCCCGGACCCACGCCCAGCTCCCGCAGCCGGTGCGTGGTGACCGGGTCGTGGACCAGCGCGGCGGCGTCGATGCGTTCCGACTCGTGCGGGTCCTCGGGCGGGAAGAGGTCGCGTCCGTACCGCCCGGCGGGCACGTCACCGGTGTCTCCGCCGGCGCCCGGGGACGGCATGCCGCGCTCGCCCGCCCCGTCGTCCGGGCCGTCCGCACCCGCCCGATCCCTCACCCGCGTGCCCCGGTCAGTTGATCCCGCTCGGCGTCGGCGACGGCGTGCGCCCCGCGAGCACTTCCTGGAGCCGCTGCGTGCCCTGCTCCACCGCGGCCGACGTGGTGTCGTGGTCGGCGCCGTCGAGTCCGCCGTTGGTGACCGTGATCGCGTCGGCGCCGATCTGCACGACGGCCACGTCCAGGCTCAGGGTGACCGGGTCGCCGTTGCTCTCGCCCTTCACCGTCACGGTCAGGCCCTGCCGGTTGTCGCCGGCCTGCGGCAGCGACGTCTCGATGACCTGGACCGTACGCTCCCCGGCGTCGCCACCGGTCAGCGTGAACTGGTCGCAGGTGTCGGGGAGCTCGCTCAGCCACTGCATGGAGTCGTCCAGGTCCGCCTTGTCGTACGCGGCGACCTGGTACAGCAGCCGGGAGTCGCCCTGCTGGAAGCCGGTGACGGCGGACGCGCCCGTGGGCTTGCCCAGCAGCGTCTCGTCGAACAGCGCGTCGACCAGGCGCTGGCAGTCCTGCGTGTCGCTCCTGCCGTCGACGAAGGCGGCCACGTCGACGCTGCCGACGAGCAGCGAGTCCCGCCACTCGCTCGGGTCCCGCACCTGCGTCCAGTCGTCCTCGATGTCCGCCGGGGTGATCAGCGCGTTCCGTGCGCCCTCCTCGCTGAGGTCCGACGGCGAGGCCGAGGCGGAGGGCGACGACGCCGAGGGGGAGGTGGTCTGCGCGGCGACGCCCCGCTCGGCGACCGTGGACGAGGCGTCCGCCTCGGGCGAGGCACTGCTGTCCGAGCCGGAACAGGCCGCCGTGGCGAACAGCGTGCCGGCGGCCAGGGCGGCGGCCAGGACGCGGGCCGGCCGGACGAGCGGGCGAGGGGTGGTCACGTGTGCCTCCTGTGGGACGGATGGGACGGACGGTCCGCCCGGTGCCGACCTGCACCGGGCACGCTTGCTCCCCCGCCTCCCACCGCACCACCGCTCGGCCCGCGCGACCAGCGCAGCGGAGGCATACAGGTGAGACCGCAGGGAACACGGGCCCGTGGCCCCGGCCGGGCACACCCCGGAACCGGCGGCCGTCACGACCCCAACGGGCGCCCCCGCCACGGCGCCCGCACGGGAACGCTGTTACGTTCCCGTTGCACCGTTCTGTCCCGGAAAGGAACGAAGCCACGTCCCCCACCGACAACGGCCGGACCCCGCCGCCCGAGGCAACCAGGCGCCACCCGACCCTGTTCCGTGCCATCCGCCGCCGGCAGAACCCGCCGCTGAGGCGGTCGGACATCACGGTGACGGACGAGCGGGCGGTCAAGCGCGCGGTGAAGGCCGCCTCGCTCGGCAACGCCATGGAATGGTTCGACTTCGGGATCTACGCCTACCTGGCCGGCACCATCGGCAGGGTCTTCTTCCCCTCGGGGAACGAGACGGTGCAGCTGCTGTCCTCCTTCGCCACCTTCGCCGTGGCCTTCCTGGTGCGCCCGCTGGGCGGCATGGTCTTCGGACCGATGGGCGACAAGATCGGCCGTAAGAAGGTCCTCGCCCTGACGATGATTCTCATGGCGATCGGCACGGCCGCGATCGGCTTGCTGCCGTCGTACGCGGCGGTGGGCTTCTGGGCGCCGGCGCTGCTGATCCTCTTCCGGCTGCTCCAGGGCTTCTCCACGGGCGGCGAGTACGGCGGCGCCTCCACCTTCATCGCCGAGTACGCCCCGGACCGGCGGCGCGGCTACTTCGGCAGCTTCCTGGAACTGGGCACGCTCGCCGGGTACACCGGCGCGGCGAGCCTGGTCGTGGCGCTGACCGCCTGGCTCGGCAGCGACACCATGGACGCCTGGGGCTGGCGCATCCCCTTCCTGGTCGCCGGCCCGCTCGGCATCGTCGGCATCTACCTGCGGCTGAAGCTCGACGACACCCCCGCCTACCTCAAGCTGGGGGAGGGCAACGTCCACGTCTCCGACGCCGCGAACCACGTCGAGACCACCGCCCGCGGCGACCTCGCCAAGATCTTCCGGCAGCACTGGCGGACGCTGATCCTGTGCATCACCCTGGTCGGCGCGTACAACATCACCGACTACATGCTGCTGTCGTACATGCCGACGTACCTGTCCGACGAGCTGCACTACAAGGAGTCGCACGGGCTGCTGATCCTCGTCGCCACCATGGTGGTGCTGATGCTGGTCATCAACCAGGTCGGCCGGCTCAACGACCGCTACGGACGCAAGCCGCTGCTGATGGCCGGCATGCTGGGCTTCCTGATCCTGTCCGCGCCGGCGTTCGTGCTCGTGCAGCAGGGCAGCCTGCTCGCGGTGTCGGCCGGGATGCTGATGCTCGGCCTGTCCCTGGTCTGCCTGCTCGGCACCATGTCGGCCGCGCTGCCCGCGATGTTCCCGACGTCCGTGCGGTACGGCTCCCTGTCGGTCGGCTACAACCTGTCGGCCTCGCTGTTCGGCGGCACCACCCCGCTGGTGATCACCGCGCTCATCGGCGCGACCGGCTCGGACATGATGCCCGCGTACTACGCGATGGCGGCCGCCCTGGTCGGCGTGATCTCGGTGGCCCTCATGAAGGAGACGGCGCAGCAGCCGCTGGAGGGGTCCCCGCCGTCGGTGCAGACCGAGGAGGAGGCCGCGGAGATCGTGCTCGCACAGGCGCCGACGCCGAAGTTCTGACGCGGGCCGCCTCGTGACGGAGAGGGGTGGGGGCGCGCCCCCGCCCCTCACGCACGCATGCCCGCCCAGACCCGCGCCCGTCAGAGACCGGCGAGCAGACCCTCCAGAGGCGCGGGCGCCCGCTCCTCACCCAGTGCCTCGACCAGCACCCGTCCGTAACGGATCTTGCGACCCTTCTTCGTGCCCAGGAAGCGGCGCAACTGCTGCTGCGAGGGCCGGCCCTGCTGCGCGGGCTGCCGCAGGAAGGTGTTCAGGGCGCGGAACTCCCCCTGCTCCCGGACCAGTTCGGTCACCCGCTCCGCACCGAGGGCGCGGATCAGCTCGTCCTCCAGGTCCGCCGCGCAGACGAAGAGGCCGTCGCTCCCGGCGCCCGCCCGCTCCCAGCCCCGCGCGTAGAAGCCGAGCTCGCGCTCGTCGCACAGCCCCGTCAGACGCAGGCCGAGTCCACGGGGCCCGAGCAGGGCGGAGAAGCGGCCGACGTTCATCGCGCCCCCCATCGGCAGCACGCAGACGCCCCCGGCCGCCAGGTCCCGGCCGTGACGCGCGGCGAGCGCGTCGACCGCGGCGGCGTCGCTGAGTCCCTCCAGCAGGACGACCGTACGGACGGACAGCCGCCCGGCCAGTTCGCGTGCCGGGTCAGCGGATCCGCCCGCCGCCCACGAAGTCGCCGCGTCCCGGAACGCGTTCATGTCGCTCATACGGCGAGTCTTCTCCGGCCGCGGTGACTTCGGTACCCGTTTTCCGCCCACGCGGAGAGACCGGGGACGGGCTGGGGAGGGACAGGGGAGGGACCGGGAAGGGGCAGGGCGCTGTTGGCGGAAACCCGTGGACACCTGGCACGGACACCCATGGGCCCCCGCGCGGCGGCTCGTTAGCTTCGGAGGCGTCCGCGTCCGACCGGACCGGAGACCGGACGCCCCACCGGAGGTACGTCGCCCCATGCATGCCCAGATCGTCCTGTTCGACGGCTTCGACCCGCTCGACGTCGTCGCGCCCTACGAGGTCCTGTACGCGGGAGGCACCGCGTCCGGCGGGGCGCTCACCGTCGAGCTGGTCTCCGCCGAGGGCCCGCGCGAGGTGGTGAGCGGCACCGGCGCCCTCACCCTGCGGGCCACCGGCACCCTCGACCCCCACGCCGCCGGCGTGGTCGTGGTCCCCGGCGCCTCGGGCCGGGTCGGCGAACCCGGCGAGGTGCCCGACGTCGACGCGGGGACGGGGGAGTGGCGGCAGGACGAGTTCGTACCCGTCCTGCTGGGCCGCGCCCTGACCACCGCGCTGCCCGCGCTGCTCAAGGAGGCGCTGGACGACCCGGCGGTGACCGTGGCCACGGTGTGCGGCGGCTCGCTGGTGCCCGCGATGGCCGGCCTGTTGGAAGGCCGCCACGCCACGACCCACCACCTGGGCATCGACATGCTCGACGCGACCGGCGTCCACGCGGTGCGCGCCCGTGTCGTCGACGACGGCGACCTGGTCAGCGGCGCCGGCGTCACCTCCGGCCTCGACCTGGGCCTCCACCTGCTGGAACGGGAACTGGGCCCGCGCATCGCGCACGCCGTGGAGACCCTGTTCGCCCACGAGCGCCGCGGCACCGTCTGGCGGGCCACGGGTCCCGAACCGGCCGCGCTGTGACGCACCGCCCCGCCTCTGTCCGCACCCACCCCAGGAGCATCACGCACATGAACGCCGACACCGCCACCGACACCGACCGCACCGCCTCCCTCGAAGGCGTCTGGGACCTGACCATCGCCACCCCCGTCGGCCGCATCAGGGCCGTCGTCGCGTTCCGCCGGCAGGACGGCTCGCTCGTAGGCGTCGCGTCCGGCGCGGGCGAGGACGTACCGCTGAGGGACATCGCCGTCGACGGCCCCCACGTCACCTGGAAGCAGTCCGTCACCAAGCCCCTCCGGCTGAACCTCGCCTTCGCGGTCGACGTGCACGGCGACACCCTGGCGGGCGCCTCGCGGGCCGGCCGGCTGCCCGCCTCGAAGGTCACCGGGACACGCCGGACGACGCCCGTGGGGGAGGCGGAATAGGGGACCGGGGGGCGCTGTTACACCTGCTGCCTGACATGCGCGAGTCATACGACTCGGGCGATGACGGCGGAAGGAGCACCTCATGGCACGCAGCACGGCACGCCCGGTCGTCAAGCTGAAGTCCACGGCCGGCACCGGCGTCACCTACGTGACGCGCAAGAACCGTCTGAACGACCCCGACCGGCTGGTCCTGCGCAAGTACGACGCGGTCGCCGGACAGCACGTCCTCTTCCGCGAGGAGCGCTGACGCGCGGACCGTCGCGCGAGGACGTCGACACACCCCGTTTCCGCCGCCGCTCCCGGCGGCGGAGGCAGCGAGAAAGGACACCCATGAGGCACGGCATCCACCCCGTCTCCCGGCCGGTCGTCTTCCGCGACCGCGCGGCAGGGTTCCAGTTCCTGACCCGCTCCACCCTCGACTCCGACAGGACGGTCGAGTGGGAGGACGGCACGACGTATCCGGTCGTCGACGTGGAGATCTCGTCGGCGAGCCACCCGTTCTACACAGGCACCGCCCGTGTCCTCGACACCGCGGGACGCGTGGAGCGCTTCGAGCGGCGCTACGGCGCCGCCCGGGCCCGCGGCTGACCGCTCCGGCCGGCCGCCGACCGGCTGTCCGGCCGGGACACCCGGCCCCTCACCGGGGCTTCCCCACCAGGAGTACGTGATGAAGGTACGCAAGTCCCTGCGCTCGTTGAAGGCCAAGCCCGGCGCCCAGGTGGTGCGCCGCCGGGGCGTGACCTTCGTGATCAACAAGAAGGACCCGCGCTTCAAGGCCCGCCAGGGCTGACGAGCCGCAGGTACCCACGACGTCCGGACGGCCCGGCACCGCACACGCGGTGCCGGGCCGTCGGCATGGCCGCGCGTCTTCGCCCGGCTGTGCGTGCGCCCGGCCGCACGCCCGCCCGGCCGTGCGGGGTCCGCGTCGCGCCTTCAGGATGGGAGGGACGTCGCGGAACCGGGCGGACGATGCCGTCCTGGCGGGGCGAACGGCAGCCGGGAGGCGGACATGACGGTGAACCGGGTCGGCATGGTGGTGCACGGCGGACGCCCCGAGGCGGTGGCGGCCGCCGGCACGGTCCGGGAGTGGTGCGCGGAGCACGGCATCGCCTGCAAGGACGTCGACGTGTGGGCCGACGGCGGCCGGCACAGCGCCCGCCAGGAGGTGGCCGCCGCGGGCGACCCCGACCTGGTCGTCACGCTCGGCGGCGACGGCACGTTCCTGCGCGGCGCCCGGCTGGCCGCCGCCGCGGACGCCCTGATCCTCGGCGTCGACCTGGGCCGGGTGGGCTTCCTGACGGAGGTGCCCATGACGGAGGTGCGCGCCGCGCTGGACGCCGTGTACGAGGGGCGCCTCGACGTGGAGGAGCGGATGCTGCTGACCATGCGCGCCTCCCGCCGCCTGGAGGTCCCCTCGGACATCGAGGCGCTCATGCGCTACGGGCGCGGCCCCCTGCTGCCGCCGACCAGCGTGCGCCCCGACTGCGAGACGGGCGGCGAGTGGGGCGTCCCGCTGGACGTGGCCGCCCTCAACGACGTGGTCCTGGAGAAGCTCGCCCGGGACCGGCAGATCTCCGTCGGCGTCTACATCTCCGGCCGGCTGCTCGCCTCGTACTCCGCCGACGCGCTGCTGGTGGCGACCCCGACCGGCTCGACGGCGTACAGCTTCGCCGCCGGCGGGTCGGTGGTGTCGCCGCGCGCGGAGGTGCTGGTGTTCACGCCGGTCGCGCCGCACATGACGTTCAACCGCTCGGTCGTGGCCGCGCCCGACGAACCCGTCGGACTGCGCATCCTGGAGCGGTCCGGGCGGGCGGCCGTCAGCGTCGACGGCCAGGTCCGCGGTGTCATCGGCCCCGGCGACTGGATCGGCGTGTACGCCTCACCCCGCCGGCTGCGCGCCGTACGCCTCGGCCCGATGGACTTCTACGGCCGGCTGCGCGAGCGGATGAACCTGACGGACGCGCCCGCGGCGGTCGCCGACGGCACGCCCGCCCCGCTGTGGCCGGTGAGCAGCCCCCCGCCGGGCGACCTGGCCCACCTCGCCATGCCGGAACGCCCGGTCGCACGGCCCTGACGCCGGCGCCTCCAGGCACTCAGTGGACGAGGGCCTTGACGGTCGTCAGGTCCTCGCCGGTCAGCTCGGCGATCCGGTGCGCCGGCACCCCGGCCGCCACGGCACGGGCGAGCAGCGCCTCGCGGCCCTCGGCGCAGGAGCGGTAGGCGAGGAGTTCCTCCTCCATCCGCGCGACGTCGTACGGGGCGTTGAGCTGCCGCACGCGGCTCAGCTCCTCGTCCCCGAGCGGAACGGGCAGCCGCTCGGCGCCCTCCGGAACGGCCGAGGTCTCCTCCGGCGGCAACAGCCGCAGCCCCGGCGACGTCACGGTCACCCCCTGCGCCTCCAGCCACGCCCGCACGGCCGGGGTGTCCATGAACGCCGCGTCCTCCACGGCGGCGAGCGGCACCCCCAGCGACACGGCGGGGTCGTCGAACAGCACGATGTAGGCGTCGTCGGTCATGGTCGGTACCTCCTGCAAGGGCGTGTGGTCCCACTTCGCGTGGTCCCGCTCCGGTGGACCTCCCTCTACCCCTGATCCTGCGGTCCACGACCCGGCGTCACCCCCGAGGGGCGAAACCCGCGCGAACGGGTGCTGTACACGCGGCCGTGTTCCATACTGATCGCCCAGCGCCTGTGGGGAGGGCGCGTGGTGACGTACCGGTTCTACCTGTACATCACGACGTGAAGGTCGACATGCTGCCGGCGCAGCTCGCCCCGTCGGCCTCGCCCCGTCGGCCGCGGCCACCCGGACCACGGAGGTCGGCGTCGACCTCTAGTTCGTCAACGGCAGGCGCACGGTGGAGACTTCGTGCGACGCCGCTCCCGTCAGCCGTCTGGAGAGGGTGCTCAAACGGCTGGACAAACAGGACGCCGTCGGCACGGTGGAAGAGCCGGGCCCGTTCTTCCGGGGACGCCTGCCGATGCGCTGGGGAGCACCGGCCCACGGGGACGACACCTCCTGAATGTTCTTCGCGGGCCGCACCGCGCGTACGGTCGTGGCGCTCGGCGGCTCCACCCGCCACGTGCTGGGCTCCACGGACGACACCGCGAACGGTGCGCCGGCGAGCCGGTCGATGACGGGGATCGGAGGCATCCTTGAAGTATCCCAGCAGCCAGCCCCGGTCCAGTGCGGCGTCCTTGCCGGCGTTGCCCACGGCCCTGCGAGATCGTGGCAGCATGTGCGGCATGAACCGTATGACGACGTACCGAATGGCTCATGCCGCGTAGACGGTCAGGACAGATTCGTGCAGGTTCCCCTGCCGGCCACCGGACGACGGGGACAAGGCCAGTCATCGACGGCCTGTCCTCCCGCGCACTGTCCGAGATCATCTGCCTTGAGCACACCCGTAACTATCTGCAACCCGGCGACGTCGGCGCGGCATTAGGCCTGTGGAGGGACTACGTCCACCAGCCCGAGCGCGTTCTGTGGCACGACTACGAGAGGGGCAGCAACGCGCACTGGTACTGCTGCGGCGATCCTTTCGAAGCCCGAGCCCTTCTTGACACCGTGATGCAGGCTCTGTCGCCACCGAGCGCCCGCCAACTCCGACGGATCGTCAGCCGATCGGACGCCGTCTGGAACCTTCCGTCTCCGCCTTACGAAGCGGACGGGAGATAAAGGACGCATACGAGAAGGGCGCGGCACCCCCGCCGCGCCCCACCTCGCCCGTACCGGCCCCTACCGCTCGTCGACCTCGCGGTCGAAGTCCCGCGCGCAGTCCTGCCGGTCGCTCTGGCTGTTCGCGTGCTCGACGCAGTCCTGGTAGTCCTTGAACTCGTCGCTGTTGACCACGGCCACGCCCAGCGCCAGCAGGACCGACGACACCACGAGGGCCAGCGCGCCCAGCACCGCGCCGATGACCGCCATCGTGCCGTTCGTGGCCACGCCTCGTCTGCTGCGCCGGAAGCCGAGCACGCCGAAGATCACGGCCAGCAGGCCCAGCACGATGCCGCCGATCGCGGTCCAGAACAGCAGCGCGCCCACGATGCCCAGGACCAGCGCCGCGATGCCGAAGCCGTTGCGCCGTTCGCCCGTGCCCGCCGGTCCGGCGTGCCCCGTCGGCTGTCCGTAGCCCGTTCCGTCGTGTCCGTGCGTCGAAGTCATCCGCGTTCCTTCGGTGTTGAGGGTGCGTCAGTCGCCTGTGTCCCGTCCGTGTGCCCGGACCCGCCGCCCCCATGCCGACCCCCGCCGTCACCGGGGACGGCGACGCCCGCGGTGCGCCGGTCGGCGTGACGCCGGACACATGTCCGAGCGCCCCTGTCTCGAATTCCGCCCTTGTACCCTGACCTGCACCCCCCTACGATGAATGCGCTTTCATCGCATCGACCCAGGGATGCCCCCGATGAGTACCGCCCCCACGGTGTACGACGTCGCCGAACGCTCCGGCGTGTCCATCGCCACCGTGTCCCGCGTCTACCGCAACCCCGACTCGGTGCGGGCGCAGACCCGTGAGCGGGTGCTCGCCGCCGCGCGCGACCTCGGCTACGTGCCCAGCGGCAACGCGCGCGGACTCGCCAGCCGCTCCACCGGCGTCCTTGGCCTCTGCTTCCCCGACTACGCCGACCCGGACACCGACGCCGAGGACGACGACGCGGCGATGCTCTACTCCGACCAGATCATCCGCGGCATGGAGCGCGCCGCCCGCCGGCACGGGTACGCCCTGCTCATCGCCGCCTCCCTCAAGGGCGGCCCGGAAAGCCTCGTCGCCAAGGTCGCCGGGCGTGTCGACGGCTTCGCCGTGCTGGCACGCACCGTGCCCACGGAGGAACTCGAGGGCATCTCCCGTCGCCGCCCCGTCGTCATGCTCGCCGGGCCCCGCGAGGAAGGCGACCACCTGGACCACCTCGACCACATCGAGGTCGCCAACTTCGACGGGCAGCGGGAGCTGACCCGTCACCTCGTCGAGGACCACGGCCTGCGCCGCCTCGCCTTCGTCGGCTCCGCCGAGGAGTCCCCGGACGTCGAGGCCCGCTTCCAGGGCTTCCTCGCCGCCTGCCGTGCCACGGGCGTCGAGGTCCCCGACGAGCCCGCCGTGCGCGCGGTCATGATGACCCAGGCCGAGGGCGCCCGCGCCGCCGACGCCCTCTGCGACCGGGACGGCGGGCCGCCGCAGGCCCTCGTCTGCGCCAACGACCAGATGGCCGTCGGCGCCCTGCACGCGCTGGAGCGGCGCGGCCTGGCCGTGCCGGACGACGTGGCCGTCACCGGCTTCGACGGCATCCCGCTCGGCCGGCTCGTCCGCCCCACGCTCACCACCGTGCGCCAGCCCATGCTGCGCATGGGGGAGGAGGCGGTCGAACTCCTCGTACGCCGCCTGAACGGCACACCCGACGCCGACCCGGTGTCCCTGATGCTCCCCGTCACCGTCGCCCGCCGCGCCAGCTGCGGCTGCGGGCCCGAGGAGCAGGCCGCCGTCGCCATCGGCGCCTGACGGTCGCCCCCGCCACAGGTGAACGGCAAGCGCCTGAACGCCTCCACCACACCCCGTTCACCACACCCCCACGGGACGTATCTCACACCCGCTTCCGTACGCCCCGCCCCCGACCTAGGTTGCTGACAGGGCCCTGTGCCCGTCACCGGGGGTGTCCGCCTGTCGCGGCTCGCAAGCGCGCGCAGGTGAACGCCCCCTTTCCGCGCCCGGCAAGGCGCCCCGCAGCCGTTACCGGAGTGTGACCCAGCTCCCCCTTGTCACGGCGGAGCCCCTCCCGCAGAGTCATGTATGCGCTTACAGAATGCGCATACATCGGGAACGCTCGAGGAGGAGCAGTCCATGCACCGCGCCACACCTGCCGCGCTCGCCCTCACCGTGGCGTCCGCGCTCACCCTCACCGCCTGCGGCGGCTCCGGTGGCGCGGACGTGGACGCCGACGCCGAGCAGACGCTCACCGTCTGGGCCATGGGCACCGAGGGCGAGAAGCTCGCCGAGGTCGCCGACGGCTACGAGAAGTCCCACCCGAACATCACCGTCAAGGTGACCCCGGTCGGCTGGGACGTGGCGCACCAGAAGCTCGTCGCCGCGGCCGCCGCCGGCAAGCTGCCCGACGTCATGCAGATGGGCGGGACCTACCTCGGCGAGTTCGCCGACATGGGCGTCCTCGAACCGGTCGACACCAAGACCGTCAAGGAGGGCGACTTCTTCCCCGCCGCCTGGGAGCAGGCCTCGTACGACGGCGAGACGTACGGCGTGCCCTGGTACGTCGACACGCGCGTCCTCTTCTACCGCACCGACCTCGCCCGCAAGGCCGGTCTCACCGAACCGCCCGCCACCATGGACGAGCTGCTCGAGGCCGCCCAGGCCTACCAGGACAAGGCCAAGACCAAGTGGGGCCTGTCCGTCCAGCCCGGCGGCCTCGACACCGTGCAGAGCTTCTACCCGTTCCTGTACTCCGCCGGCGGCGAGATCATCGACGAGGACGGCAAGGCCGCCGTCAACAGCCCCGAGGCGGTCAAGGCGCTCGAGACCTACGGCGAGTTCTTCGCCAAGGGCGTCAGCGAGAAGGCGGTCCGCCCCGGCTACGACGTGACCAAGGACTTCAACACCGGCGACGTGCCGATGTTCTTCGGCGGCCCGTGGATCATGTCGCTGCTCGACGAGAACTACCCGGACGTCAAGGGCAAGTGGGCCGTGGCCCCCGTGCCCGCCGACAAGGAGTCCGTGTCCATGGCCGGCGGCTCCAGCCTCGCCGTGTCCGCGGACAGCGAGCACAAGGCGGCCGCCCAGGAGTTCATCTCCTTCCTCACCGACGCCAAGGGCCAGGCCGACTGGTACGAGCGCACCCGCGACCTGCCCGCCAACCAGCAGGCCTGGACGTCCGGCGACCTCGCCACCGACCCCAGGCTGAAGGTGTGGCGCGCCCAGATGGAGACCGCCAGGACCACGCCCTCCCAGCCCCGGCTGACCGAGATCACCTCCAAGGTGGACTCCGCCATCGAGTCGGTCACCCAGGGCAAGTCCGGTGCCAAGGCCGCGCTGGACAAGGCGCAGGCCGAGATCGAAGGACTCGTGGAGTAACCGGCATGCCCTCGCTGACCAAGACGGCCGCCGACCCCGCGGCCGCGGTGACCACAACCGGCCCGGACGGGCCGCCGGGAGACGCGCGGCGCGCACGCCGCCCGCTCGGCCGGCACAACCTGTACGGCTGGCTGTTCTCCATGCCGTTCCTGGTGCTGTTCGCGGTCTTCATGGCCTTCCCGATCGTCGCGACGCTCCTGATGAGCTTCACCGACTTCGGGGCCCGCCATGTCACCCGCCCGCTGGAGGCGGAGTTCGTCGGCCTGGAGAACTACACCAAGCTCTTCGAGGACGACCGGTTCCTCAAGGCCCTGTTCAACACGGCGTACTTCGTGGTCGTCGGCGTGCCGCTGACCGTCCTGCTCGGACTGCTCGTCGCGATTCTGCTGAACAACGGCATCGACCGCGCCCGCACGTTCTTCCGGGTCGGCTTTTATGCCCCCGTGGTCACCGCCATCGTCGCGGTCGCCGTCGTCTGGCGGTTCGTCCTCGACCCGTCCGACGGTCTGATCGCGGGCCTCGCCACCGAACTGGGCACGACCGCGCCGGACTTCCTCGGCTCCGAGACCTGGGCCATGCCCTCGCTCATCGCCATGGCGGTGTGGCGCAACCTCGGCACCGTCATGGTGCTGTTCATCGCCGGCCTCCAGGCCGTCCCCGCGGACGTGCGGGAGGCCGCCCGGCTCGACGGCGCGGGCGCCTGGCAGGAGATGCGCCGCATCACCGTGCCGTTGCTGCGGCCCACCATGCTCTACGCCACCGTCATCACCACCATCGGCTACCTCAACGTTTTCGAGGAGCCGTTCGTGATGACCCAGGGCGGCCCGTCCGACGCGACCCTGACCGTGTCCCTGGACATGTACCGCGAGGGCTTCAACTTCTTCCACATGGGCTATGCGAGCGCCATGGCGTACGTGCTGTTCGTGGTCGTCATGGGCATCACGGTGCTCCAGCTCCGACTGCTGAAGGACAACACCCGATGAGCGCCCCCACCGCACCCCCGCGCCCGGCGCCCGCACAGGC
>MUNG01000314.1 GCA_002154585.1 Streptomyces pseudogriseolus | reverse complement strand
CCGGGGGGCGTGTCACCGGGCGGGGTGGGGAGAGGGTCTCGCCCGCGCGGAACTGTTCGCGTGTGAGGTCGAGTTCGATGCCGTTCGGGAGGCGGTTCCACCAGTGGTAGCCGTGCGGGGAGCCGTGCCGGCGGACGTCCGCGACCAGGAGGTCGCCGCCGAACAGGTCGTTGACGACCACGGCCGTGATGTCGCAGTGGCCCACGGCCGGGTTGTCGGGGCGCCAGTCGGGCAGGTCGTCGGGTGAGCAGGTGTCGGCCGCCCAGCAGGAGCGGAACGCCGTGTCGAGGCCGAGCAGGGACCAGGGCGGCCGGGCGGTGGCGCCGTCACCGGTCATGACGCCGCCCGCAGCATGCGGAGCTGTCCGATCTCCGCCGCGTTCTTCATCAGCTCCGCGTTGACCCACGCCAGCATGTCCGCCTTCGTGCGGGCCGGGTCGTCCGGCCAGGGGAAGGGCGCCGTGGCGTCCAGGTCGGCGTCCGTCAGGGTGTCGAGACGGGCGAGCCACTCCGTGCGCAGGGAGCGGAGCCAGGCGAGCGTGGGTTCGCCCTCGCCGGGCCAGACGACCTCGGTGCGCTCGCGCGGGCGCTCCCCGCGCGCGTGGTCCAGCGTCACGCTCCACCACCAGCCGATGTGCCAGCTCAGCCACGCGATGGTCGGCACCGGCACGGGGTCGGGCTCGGTGTCCGCCCAGTCGGGGACCCAGGCGCCCTCGGGCGTGCGGCGGACCGTCCAGCAGAGCGGGGCCGGCTCCCACAGGAAGTCCTCCGGCTCCAGGCGCTCCAGGTGGTACTCGAACAGGGCCCAGGTCAGGTCGAACTGCCTGCGCAGCAGGCCGAGCCGGCCGTCGGCGGTGGGGGCGGTGGCGGTCACAGTTCCTCGTCGGTGGCGAGTCGCTCCCAGTCCAGGTCCAGCAGGGCCGTCTCCGCGTCACAGCCCGAGGGGATGCGCGTCGTCGGCTGGAACCAGGCCACGGTGAGGCGGGAGCGGTACAGGGCACGGTCGTGGCCGGGATCGAGGGCCTCGGAGCGGAAGTGCCCCACGCAGGTCACGGCGGGCAGCACCTCCACCGGGCCGAAGGCGCCCGAGAACTGGTCGGGGTACTCGCGCGCCGGCGGGATCAGATGCACCGGGACGCCCGGGTGGGCGTGTTCGGCGGACCGGACCAGCCCGGCGATCGCGAGGTCGTTCAGCGGTTTGCACGGGTATCCCTCGAGCACGCCCCCGTACGTCGACGACAGGCGCAGCTCGGTCAGGTCGACCGGGCGGCCAGAGGTGAGGAGGACGCGGGAGAGTGCCATGGTCGGCACTTTAAGGCGCTGGTGCATGCGGGTCTTTCGAATTTCGGGCGCGTGCGGGGGGTGGGGCGT
>MUNG01000313.1:2415-2626 GCA_002154585.1 Streptomyces pseudogriseolus | reverse complement strand
TCGTCGGCGCCGGTGGCGCCGGTATGCGGGCCGCCATCGAGGCGACCAAGCGCAGCCGCACCGCCGTGCTGACCAAGCTCTACCCCACCCGCTCCCACACGGGCGCCGCGCAGGGCGGCATGGCCGCCGCGCTCGCCAACGTGGAGGAGGACAACTGGGAGTGGCACACCTTCGACACGGTCAAGGGCGGTGACTACCTGGTCGACCAGGA
>MUNG01000313.1:2184-2388 GCA_002154585.1 Streptomyces pseudogriseolus | reverse complement strand
GCGGACCGCACCGGTCACATGATCCTCCAGACGCTGTACCAGAACTGCGTCAAGGAGGGCGTGGAGTTCTTCAACGAGTTCTACGTCCTGGACCAGCTGATCACCGAGGTCGACGGCGTCAAGAAGTCCGCCGGCGTCGTCGCGTACGAGCTGGCGACCGGCGAGATCCACATCTTCCAGGCGAAGTCCGTGATCTACGCCTCC
>MUNG01000313.1:0-2109 GCA_002154585.1 Streptomyces pseudogriseolus | reverse complement strand
ACCGAGGGCGCCCGCGGTGAGGGGGGCATCCTGCGCAACAAGGACGGCGAGCGCTTCATGGAGAAGTACGCGCCCGTCATGAAGGACCTCGCCTCCCGCGACGTCGTCTCCCGCTCCATCTACACGGAGATCCGCGAGGGCCGCGGCTGCGGTCCCGAGGGCGACCACGTCTACCTGGACCTCACGCACCTCCCGCCGGAGCAGCTGGACGCCAAGCTGCCCGACATCACGGAGTTCGCGCGGACCTACCTCGGCATCGAGCCCTACACGGACCCGATCCCGATCCAGCCCACCGCGCACTACGCGATGGGCGGCATCCCGACCAACGTCAAGGGTGAGGTCCTCGCGGACAACACCACGGTCGTCCCCGGCCTGTACGCGGCCGGCGAGGTGGCCTGCGTGTCGGTGCACGGCGCCAACCGCCTGGGCACCAACTCGCTGCTGGACATCAACGTGTTCGGCAAGCGGGCCGGCATCGCCGCGGCGGAGTACGCGCAGACCGCGGACTTCGTCGAGCTGCCGGAGAACCCGGAGTCCCTCGTCGTCGGGCAGATCGAGCGGCTGCGCTCCTCCACCGGCAAGGAGCGGGTGGCCGAGCTGCGCCGCGAGCTCCAGGAGACGATGGACGCCAACGTCATGGTGTTCCGCACCGAGCAGACGATCAAGACGGCGGTCGAGAAGATCGCCGAGCTGCGCGAGCGCTACAAGAACGTCGCCATCCAGGACAAGGGCAAGCGGTTCAACACCGACCTCCTCGAGGCCGTCGAGCTGGGCAACCTGCTGGACCTGGCCGAGGTCATGGCCGTCTCCGCGCTGGCCCGCAAGGAGTCCCGCGGCGGTCACTACCGCGAGGACTTCCCCAACCGCGACGACGTCAACTTCATGCGCCACACGATGGCGTACCGCGAGGTCGGCGCCGACGGCACCGAGACCGTCCGTCTGGACTACAAGCCGGTCGTCCAGACCCGCTACCAGCCGATGGAGCGTAAGTACTGATGGCTACCCCTGTTCTGGACAAGGCGGACGCGGCCGGCTCCCCCGAGCCCGGCTTCGCCGACTCCCCCTACATCACCGTCACCTTCCGGATCCGCCGGTTCAACCCGGAGGTCTCGGCGGAGGCGACCTGGGAAGACTTCCAGCTGGAGATCGACCCCAAGGAGCGCGTCCTCGACGGTCTGCACAAGATCAAGTGGGATCTGGACGGCACGCTGACCTTCCGCCGCTCCTGCGCCCACGGCATCTGCGGCTCCGACGCCATGCGGATCAACGGCAAGAACCGCCTGGCGTGCAAGACGCTGATCAAGGACATCAACCCCGAGAAGCCGATCACGATCGAGGCCATCAAGGGCCTGACGGTCCTCAAGGACCTGGTCGTGGACATGGAGCCGTTCTTCCAGGCGTACCGGGACGTGATGCCCTTCCTGATCACGAAGGACACCAACGAGCCGACGCGTGAGCGGCTCCAGTCCGCCGAGGACCGCGAGCGGTTCGACGACACCACCAAGTGCATCCTGTGCGCCGCGTGCACGTCGTCGTGCCCGGTGTTCTGGAACGACGGCCAGTACTTCGGCCCGGCCGCGATCGTCAACGCGCACCGCTTCATCTTCGACTCGCGTGACGAGGCCGGCGAGCAGCGCCTGGAGATCCTCAACGACCGTGACGGCGTGTGGCGTTGCCGTACGACCTTCAACTGCACGGACGCCTNNNAGACGGGGCCCTCGGGCGTGTCCGGGTGCGCGCGTGTAGTGCGTACGCACCAGAGGGAACGGTTCCTCAGGACGATGCCCGGCCGGTTGCGGGCACCCGAAGGTGGTCGTATGCGCACTCCTGTGAACCGGTTCCCTGAGCTGGGCCGCGTGCTGCCGACATCGGACCTCGCGGGTACGGCGATGTCGCGCCCCGGACGGGGGCGGGAGGGCGCGGTCGTGGCGGCCGCGTTCGTGATCTGTCTGCTCGGCGGGACCGTGCGGGTCGAGGACGCCCTGACCGCGCCGCCCCTCGCCGCGTATCTGCTCGCCCTGGTGTCCGCGGCCGTGCTGCCGGCGCGGCACCGGCGGCCCTTGGCGGTCCTGGCCGCCACCACCGCGGCCGGTCTCGCGGCCCAGCCCC
>MUNG01000312.1:7858-8159 GCA_002154585.1 Streptomyces pseudogriseolus | reverse complement strand
GCGAGGGGGAGCACCCCCGGGCGGTCGCACGGTGAAGTGTGCGGGACAATGGAGTACGTGACTCGGATCGTGATCATCGGTGGCGGACCCGGCGGATACGAAGCGGCGCTGGTCGCCGCGCAGCTCGGCGCGGAGGTGACCGTCGTCGACTGCGACGGCCTGGGCGGTGCGTCGGTGCTGACCGACTGCGTGCCGTCCAAGACCCTGATCGCCACGGCCGAGGTGATGACCACCTTCGACTCCTCCTACGAGGAACTGGGCATCATCGTCGCCGACGACACCCCGCCCATGGAGCAGGCCG
>MUNG01000312.1:356-7818 GCA_002154585.1 Streptomyces pseudogriseolus | reverse complement strand
CACGGGTCATGCGCGGGCGCGGGCGGCTGGACGGGATGCAGGCGCTCGACGGGTCACGCAAGGTCGTCGTGACCGCCGCCGACGGGAGTGAGGAGACGCTCACGGCGGACGCGGTGCTGATCGCGACCGGCGGGCATCCCCGTGAGCTGCCGGACGCGCAGCCCGACGGGGAGCGGATCCTGAACTGGACCCAGGTGTACGACCTGGACGAGCTCCCCGAGGAGCTCATCGTGGTCGGTTCCGGTGTCACCGGCGCCGAGTTCGCGGGCGCCTACCAGGCGCTCGGGTCCCGGGTCACCCTCGTGTCCTCGCGCGACCGCGTGCTGCCGGGCGAGGACCCGGACGCGGCGGCCGTCCTCGAGGACGTCTTCCGGCGGCGCGGCATGAACGTGATGGCGCGGTCGCGCGCCCAGTCCGCCAAGCGGGTGGGGGACCGGGTCGAGGTCACGCTGGCGGACGGCCGGGTCATCACCGGCACGCACTGTCTGATGGCCGTCGGCGCCATCCCGAACTCCGAGGGCATGGGCCTGGAGGAGGCCGGGGTGCGGCTGCGGGAGTCCGGGCACATCTGGACCGACAAGGTGTCGCGGACCACCGCTCCGGGTGTGTACGCGGCCGGTGACGTCACGGGTGTGTTCGCGCTGGCTTCGGTGGCCGCCATGCAGGGGCGGATCGCCATGTACCACTTCCTCGGTGACGCCGTCGCTCCGCTCAATCTGAAGACCGTCTCGTCGAACGTCTTCACCGACCCCGAGATCGCCACCGTCGGGTACTCGCAGGCCGACGTGGACGGCGGGAAGATCGACGCGCGCGTGGTGAAGCTGCCGCTGCTGCGCAACCCGCGCGCCAAGATGCAGGGCATCCGCGACGGCTTCGTCAAGATCTTCTGCCGTCCGGGCACCGGCATCGTCGTCGGCGGCGTCGTCGTCGCGCCGCGCGCCTCGGAACTCATCCACCCCATCTCGATCGCGGTCGACAACAACCTGACCGTCGAACAGATCGCGAACGCCTTCACGGTGTATCCCTCGCTGTCGGGCTCGATCGCCGAGGTGGCGCGGCAGCTGCACACGCGGAAGGCGGGCGCCGAGGCCTGACCCGGCCCTATACCACTAGCCGTGGGGCCGTGCGAACAACTTCTGCTATTCAGCGCAAACTGCTGAAAGCAGACGGTCGTCGGCGTTACTGTCAGTTTCGTGTTCGCTGCAGAACGTCGCCAATTGATCCTCGAAATGGTGCGAGCGAACGGGGCCGTGTCGCTCCGTGAGCTCGCCCGCGTCGTCCAGACCTCCGAAGTGACCGTACGGCGGGACGTGCGCGCGCTGGAGGCAGAAGGACTCCTCGACCGCCGGCACGGCGGTGCGGTACTGCCGGGCGGTTTCACCCGCGAGTCCGGCTTCCCGCAGAAGTCGCACCTCGCCACCGCCGAGAAGACCGCCATCGCCGACCTCGCCGCGAACTTCGTGGAGGAGGGCGAGGCCATCGTGGTCGGCGCGGGCACCACCACGCAGGAGCTGGCCCGCCGGCTGGCCCGGGTGCCCGGGCTGACGGTCGTCACCAACTCCCTGCTGGTCGCCCAGGCGCTCGCCCACGCCAACCGGGTCGAGGTCGTGATGACCGGCGGCACGCTGCGCGGCTCCAACTACGCCCTCGTCGGCAGCGGCGCCGAGCAGTCCCTCCAGGGGCTGCGGGTGTCCCGGGCCTTCCTCTCGGGCAGCGGCCTGACCGCCGAGCGCGGGCTGTCCACGTCCAACATGCTGTCGGCGTCCGTCGACCGGGCGCTGGTGCAGGCCGCCGCCGAGGTGGTGGTCCTCGCCGACCACACCAAGCTCGGCACCGACACCATGTTCCAGACGGTGCCCACGGATCTGATCACCCGGCTGGTGACCGACGAGCCGCCCGCCCACGACGACCGTGCCGCGACCGAGCTCCAGGCGCTCGCCGACCAGGGCGTGCAGATCGCCGTCGCGGGAGCGCCGGGGGGAAACGCCGGGGCGGGAGGTGACGGCCCCCCGTCCGGGCGCCGGCGCCGTGACGTCCCGCTGCCCGGCCCCCGCCGGCAGGCACCCGGACTGCGTACGGCCGTGGCGCTGGGCGCCGCGTCCGACCAAGGACAGGGCGGTGCCGAGCGGGCCGCCCGGGTGGCCGACCTGCGGCGGCGTTAGAGGCGGTACGACAGCGCCCGGCGTCCCCCCGTGGAGGGCGCCGGGCGCTGTGCCGCCGAGCGGGTGTCAGTCCTTGATCTCGCAGATCGCCGCACCGGACGTGACCGAGGCGCCGATCTCCGCGCTCAGGCCTTTGACGGTGCCGGAGCGGTGGGCGTTGATGGGCTGCTCCATCTTCATCGCCTCCAGGACGACGACCAGGTCGCCCTCCTTGACCTCCTGGCCCTCCTCGACCGCGACCTTGACGATCGTGCCCTGCATCGGGGAGGCGAGGGTGTCGCCGGAGGCCACCGGGCCCGACTTGCGGGCGGCGCGGCGCTTGGGCTTGGCGCCGGCGGCCAGACCCGTGCGGGCCAGGCTCATGCCGAGGGAGGCGGGGAGGGAGACCTCCAGGCGCTTGCCGCCGACCTCGACGACGACCGTCTCACGGCCCGCCTCCTCCTCGGCGTCCGCGTCCACGGCCGAGGCGAAGGGCTTGATGTCGTTGACGAACTCGGTCTCGATCCAGCGGGTGTGGACCGTGAACGGGTCGGTGGAGCCGGTGAGTTCGGGAGCGAAGGCGGGGTCCCTCACCACGGCGCGGTGGAAGGGGATGGCGGTGGCCATGCCCTCCACCGTGAACTCCTCCAGGGCGCGGGCGGCGCGCTGGAGGGCCTGCTCACGGGTGGCGCCGGTGACGATCAGCTTGGCCAGCAGGGAGTCCCACGCCGGGCCGATCACGCTGCCCGACTCCACGCCCGCGTCCAGGCGCACACCGGGGCCGGACGGCGGGGCGAACGTCGTCACGGTGCCGGGGGCGGGCAGGAAGTTGCGCCCGGGGTCCTCGCCGTTGATACGGAACTCGAACGAGTGACCGCGCAGCTCCGGGTCGCCGTAGCCGAGCTCCTCGCCGTCGGCGATGCGGAACATCTCGCGCACCAGGTCGATGCCGGAGACCTCCTCGGTCACCGGGTGCTCCACCTGGAGGCGCGTGTTGACCTCGAGGAAGGAGATCGTGCCGTCGGCGCCGACGAGGAACTCCACGGTGCCCGCGCCGACGTAGCCGGCCTCCTTGAGGATGGCCTTGGACGAGCGGTACAGCTCCTCCACCTGGGCGTCGGAGAGGAACGGCGCCGGGGCCTCCTCGACCAGCTTCTGGTGGCGGCGCTGGAGCGAGCAGTCACGCGTGGAGACCACGACCACGTTGCCGTGGCTGTCGGCCAGGCACTGCGTCTCCACGTGCCGCGGCTTGTCCAGGTAGCGCTCGACGAAGCACTCGCCGCGGCCGAACGCGGCCACCGCCTCGCGCACCGCCGAGTCGTACAGCTCGGGGACCTCCTCCAGCGTGCGGGCGACCTTCAGGCCGCGCCCGCCGCCGCCGAACGCGGCCTTGATGGCGATCGGCAGGCCGTGCTCCTCGGCGAACGCGACGACCTCGTCCGCGCCGGACACCGGGTCGGGCGTGCCCGCCACCAGCGGGGCGCCGGCGCGCTGGGCGATGTGCCGGGCGGCGACCTTGTCACCCAGGTCGCGGATGGCCTGCGGGGGCGGGCCGATCCAGATCAGGCCCGCGTCCAGCACCGCCTGGGCGAACTCGGCGTTCTCCGAGAGGAAGCCGTAGCCGGGGTGGATCGCGTCGGCCCCCGACTCCCGGGCGGCCTTCAGCACCTTGTCGATGTCCAGGTAGCTGGTGGCCGGAGTGTCACCGCCCAGGGCGAACGCCTCATCCGCGGCGCGGACGTGCAGAGCGTCCCGGTCCGGGTCGGCATAGACGGCAACGCTCGCGATTCCGGCATCCCGGCAGGCCCGGGCAACGCGGACAGCGATTTCGCCACGGTTGGCGATGAGCACCTTGCGCACGATTGAGGCTCCCTCCTTGAAACAAGCCGAGTTTAGGGACTGCCGACACGGCACTTCGACCCGTCCCCAGTGGTGAGCTTGCCCACACGGAGCGTGATGCGAGGCTTGCTCGACCCGCGAAATCCCTTGTCGCACCTCGGTACGCAGGACTCCTCCCGGAAACCCTAGCCTTGTCATGTGGTCAAGGTCTCTGTGAGAGCGTGCTGCGGCCCACTTCGTTTCTTTGTGGAGTCCCTACGAATGGCCCAATGATTCTTTGCCCGTCGCACGCCCCTTGTACCGACGTTTACCCGTTAGTAGCCTTCGCGTCGTCCCGAACATACTCGGGGTAACCACAGTCGTGCTCGAAAGTGGGTGGGGGCCGGTGGTCCGCAGACCGGTGGCGTGGATCGTCGCGCTCGTGCTGTTCGCCGAGGCGCTGGGCGTGCTGGCGGTGAACTGGTTCCTGGGGGTCGTCGTCGACCGCCAGGACATGTCCCTCGCCGGTCTCGACCCGGACATGATGTCGGTGTCCTCGAAGATCGGCGGCGTCGTCTTCGGGCTCTACTTCGCCCTGTGCGGCCTGGTGTCCCTGCTGGTCGCCCTGCGCGACCGGGCACCGGCCGGGCTCGGCCGGGTGCTGCTGATCAGCGCCGCCGTGGTGCACGCGCTGCTCGGCGCCTTCGCCTGGGGCCTGATCGGCTGGACGGCGTTCCTCCTCATGGTCGTCGTCCTCGCGCTCATCGTGCTGCTCCTCATGACGTACGACGGCCGGCCGGAGAAGCCCGTCGATCCCGCCGGGCCCGCCGACTCCGGGACGCCGCCGCCCCTCAGTCCTCCCGCGGCGCCCACAGCTCCGTGATGCCGACGCCCAGCTCGGCCAGCAGGCGGCGTACCAGCGGCAGGCTGATGCCGATCACGTTGCCGTGGTCGCCGTCGATGCCGTCGATGAACGGCGCCGACCGGCCGTCCAGGGTGAACGCCCCCGCCACGTGCAGCGGTTCACCGGAGGCCACGTAGGCCGCGATCTCCTCGTCGGAGGGCTCACCGAAACGGACCACCGTGGAGGCGGTGGCGGAGACGTAGCGGCCGCTGAGGGTGTCGTAGACGCAGTGGCCGGTCTGCAGCGTCCCCGCGCGGCCGCGCATCGCCGTCCAGCGCGCGGTGGCCTCCGCGGCGTCCTTCGGCTTGCCGAGGGCCTCGCCGTCCAGCTCCAGCACCGAGTCGCATCCGATCACCAGCGCGCCCTTCACCTCGGGCTTCGCGGCGACCACGGACGCCTTGGCCTCGGCCAGGGCCAGCGCCAGCTCGGCGGGGGTGGGAGCGGTGACGGCATCCTCGTCGACCCCGCTGACGATCACCTCGGGCGCCAGCCCGGCCTGGCGGAGCAGCCCGAGCCGGGCGGGGGACTGGGAGGCGAGCACGAGGCGGCGGCGCGGGTGATCTGTCATGCGGTCAGCGTATCGGCGTCCTCCGGACGGCTCATCTCGCGGTGGAGGCGCGGCGGGGTCTCACCTCACGCCGATCACCAGCATCGTCAGGATCATGGCCAGGGCCACGAGAACGCCCAGCCGCCGCAGCATGTTCTGCGTGTCACGCAGTTCCTTCGGCGGCTCGTTCTCGGGGTCGGACCACAGCATTCCTCCAGCGTGCGGCGGAGCCGGCGGAGGGCGCCTGAGTACGCGTACTCAACTTGGTGGGGGACCCTCCGGTTGGCCGAGGTCGGTGGGGGACATGCGGGACGGGCCGTACGCGGGGGCGTACGGCCCGTCGGGGATCGCAGAGGTCAGCCGCCCGGCCAGTACGTCCGTGACCACGACGCCGGGCCCGGCTGGGGCACCCGGCGGGCGGCGATGCGGGACGGGTCCGACCAGGCGTCGCGGACCGTGGGCGCGCCGGACGGCAGGGCGGCCGCCGCCGCGGCGCGCGCCCTGACCACCGCCAGTGCGGCGGCCAGCTCCTCCGGGGTCGGGTTGCCCCGTACGACCTTGATCGTCACAGCGGCTCCTTACAGGGGGATGTTGCCGTGCTTCTTCGGGGGCAGGCTCTCGCGCTTGGTCCGCAGCTGACGCAGACCGCGCACGATGTGACGGCGGGTGTCGGACGGCATGATCACCGCGTCCACGTAGCCGCGCTCGGCCGCGACGTACGGGTTGAGGAGCGTGTCCTCGTACTCCCGCATCAGCCGGGCGCGGGTGGCCTCCGGGTCGTCCGACTCGGCGATGGTGCGGCGGTGCAGGATGTTGACGGCGCCCTGCGCGCCCATCACCGCGATCTGGGCGGTGGGCCAGGCCAGGTTGAGGTCGGCGCCCAGGTGCTTGGAGCCCATGACGTCGTACGCGCCGCCGAACGCCTTGCGGGTGATCACCGTGATGAGCGGGACGGTGGCCTCCGCGTAGGCGTAGATCAGCTTGGCGCCGCGCCGGATGATGCCGTCGTGCTCCTGGTCCACGCCGGGCAGGAAGCCGGGGACGTCGACGAAGGTCAGCACCGGGATGTTGAAGGCGTCGCAGGTCCGCACGAAGCGGGCCGCCTTCTCGGACGCGGTGATGTCCAGGCAGCCGGCGAACTGCATCGGCTGGTTGGCGACGATGCCGACGGGGCGGCCCTCGACCCGGCCGTACCCGGTGAGGATGTTCGGCGCGAACATCGGCTGCGTCTCGAAGAACTCCGCGTCGTCGAGGACGTGCTCGATGACCGTGTGCATGTCGTACGGCTGGTTCGCCGAGTCCGGGACGATCGTGTCGAGTTCGCGGTCCTCGTCGGTGACCGTGAGGTCGGCCTCCTCGGGGAAGGCCGGGGGCTCCGAGAGGTTGTTGGACGGCAGGTAGGACAGCAGCTGCTTGACGTACTCGATCGCGTCCTTCTCGTCGCCGGCCATGTGGTGGGCCACGCCCGAGGTGGAGTTGTGCGTGCGGGCGCCGCCCAGCTCCTCGAAGCCGACGTCCTCGCCGGTCACCGTCTTGATGACGTCCGGTCCCGTGATGAACATGTGGGACGTCTGGTCGACCATGATGGTGAAGTCGGTGATCGCGGGGGAGTAGACCGCGCCGCCCGCGCAGGGGCCGACCACCAGGCTGATCTGCGGGATCACGCCGGAGGCGTGCGTGTTGCGGCGGAAGATCTCCCCGTACGCGCCGAGGGAGGCCACGCCCTCCTGGATGCGGGCGCCACCGGAGTCGTTGATGCCGATGACGGGACAGCCGGTTTTGAGGGCGAAGTCCATCACCTTGACGATCTTCTGGCCGTAGACCTCGCCGAGGGCTCCGCCGAAGACGGTGAAATCCTGCGAGAAGACGGCGACCGGGCGGCCGTCGACCGTGCCGTAGCCGGTGACGACGCCGTCGCCGTAGGGGCGGTTGGCGTCGAGGCCGAAGTTGGTGGAGCGGTGCCGGGCGAACTCGTCCAGTTCGACGAAGGAGCCCTCGTCGAGCAGGAGGTCGATACGCTCACGGGCCGTCAGCTTGCCCTTGGCGTGCTGC
>MUNG01000312.1:0-330 GCA_002154585.1 Streptomyces pseudogriseolus | reverse complement strand
GGATGTCAGGCTGCTGCTCTTCCGGCTGCACTTCCGGCTCGGACATCGGGATCGCGGCTCCCTGCCTGCTCAAAAGGGGGGACGGTTACTCATCCGTAGCGTAGTGGGGGGCTGTGTGTTCGGCAGTGCGGTGTTTCCCACACCTAGTGTGGGTTGCATGACACCTCGAGATGACTTCGGCCGGTGGTCGGATCTGGATCGGCCTCCCTTGAACGTGGGGGCGCTGCGGCGGGCGCTCGTGCGGGAGGGGAGTTTGTGGCGGGAGGTGGACGTGGTGCAGCGGACCGGGTCCACGAACTCCGATCTTGTGGCGCGTGCGGGGGCGGGGGC
>MUNG01000311.1 GCA_002154585.1 Streptomyces pseudogriseolus | reverse complement strand
GGGCGGGGCGTGGTCTCGGGCGTCGGCGCGTGCTCGGGCGTGGGAGTGGGAGTGGGCCGGGGCGTGGGCGCGGTGGCCTTGGGGGGCTCCTGGTAACCGGTCCGCTCGCCGTTCTCACCGCTGAGCATGCGGTGCAGGGCGCTGGCGAGGCCGGCGCCCTTGATGACGCCCGTGATCTTCTTGCCGTCGATCGCCGCGGCTCGGGCTGTCCTGCCCAGCACCTTGTTGGTCAGCTTGACGGCGACGCCGTTGAGGAAGTTGTGTCCGACGCCGTCCAATGCAGCCAAACCGCTGAACCTGAACTTGGTCAGTCCCTTGACGCCCTTGAGGGCCTTGAACCCCTTCAGGGCGCCCAGTCCCGGAAGAACGCCGAGCGCGTCAGCGCCCAGCTTCAGCCAGTCGACCTTCCCGCCCCGCACCGTCATGTCGTACGCATGACCGGCAAGCGCCGCCGCGCTCGCGATCACGGCCAGGGTCGCGAAGATGGGAACGAGGAACTGAAGCGGCGGCACGAAGGCGCAAATAACCGCAAGGACGGACAGAACCGCCGAGATGTTGGAGAGCATGTCGGCCCAGTCCGCCAGGAAGTTCATGAATCCGCCGGGATCGCGGACCGCGTCGTGGTGCACGACGTTCCTGATATGGCGAGCGGCCTTGTCCCCGGCATCGTCATAGATCTCCCGGGCGTCCTTCACCGCCTTGCGGGCGTCGCCGATGCGGTGCAGCGCCTCGGCCCGCTTCTTGACCCAGCGCTCGTACTCCTCCTTCTCCGCGGCGGGAATGTCGTACGCCGTCGGGTACTTCTCGGTGAACTTCTTGACCTCGCCGTCCGCGAGGTCGTGGTCGGCCTTCGCCTCCCGGTAGTCGGCGAGAGCCTTGTCCGCCTTGCGCTGCGCGCGCCGCATCTCGCTGGCGAACTGGTCCGAACTGCCCTCACTGACCTGCTCGCCGACGGCCTTCGCGGCTTCGTCGTAGCGTTCGAAGGACTTCTTCAGCTTGTCCGCAGTACCGCCGGCGATCTCATGGAAGCCCTTGCCCGCCTCGCTGTCCCAGCCCTCGACGGAGGCCAGCGCCTTGATGACGCGGGACTGTTCGTCGATCATGTCGGCCATCTTGCGCAGCTTGCGGCCCAGTTCGGCGACCTCCTCGGGGTCGCCCGGCGTGGGGTCGTCGTGCCACAGCGGCGGCCAGTCGGCGTCTGTCCTGCTCACTTCTTCCCCTTGCTCTGCGCCTTGGCGTCCCGGATCGCCTTGGCCAGCTCGCGGTCGATGTCGTCGTACGCCTTGGCCGCGCTCTTCGTGAACTCCGACAGCTGCTCGAGCTCCTTCATGAGCTTTTTGCGCGTCTTCTTCCAGGTGTCCCCGAAGTCGGAAAAGGCGTCCTTGAGGCCGCCGTGACCCACCGCGCTGCCGTACTCGTCCGCGGGGTTTCCGTGTTTCTCGAACTCGCCGTGAATCTTCGCCAGGTCACGTGAGCATTGTTTGATGGCGGCGAGGTCCGCCTTTATGTGATCCCCCATGATTCCAATCCTTTCTCACTTGTACCCGCCCAGAGCCCCTCACCAAGGGCGGTTGCAGCCGTCCACCGACTCCCGCGTCCCGGCTGTGCACAGCAGATACTCTCAGTAGACCGATCTGGTCCGGCATCGGCAAGGAGACGGCTGACATGGCACGCAGGAGCAAACAGGGCGGAATCGCGGGACGTCTTGACATCCACTCCGAAGCAGGCGAATGGTGCTGGATCGGAAAAATCCCGCAGCCTCCGGCCGATGTTCTGCAAGCCGCGGGCAACCCACCGCTCCGTCCGGCCCGCCGCCCTCCATTGGCCATGCTCGGTACGGCACTTGGCGCCCCATTCCTCCCGCTCCTGCTTCTCCTGAGCCTTTTGGCCCGAGCGCAGGAGGCGGTCGAGCGCGCCCTTGACTCCAAGGAGGAGAAGGAACGGCACCGGGCGCGGAAGGAGGACGAGAAGCGGATGGAGGCGGCTGTCGACCAGCGCGGCCTGGACAACGTCTTCGACGGCGACTGGAGCGGCGCCGCCGGCCAGTTCCTCCTGCGCTGGTACAGCCACTCGACCCATCACGAGCGCCTGCTGTTCGCCGGCCCGGACGGCATCACCTTCGCGGCCCCGCCCAAGCGCGTCAGCTCGGGACGCGACAGACACGCCCAGATCGTCGCCCGCCTGTCCCCCGACGAGGCCACACTGGAGGACCCGTTCTCCGGCGAGTTCGAGACCCGGATCCTGCTGATCCGCTTCCACGACGGCTCCTGGCTGCGGGTGGACACGGAGGAGCCGCGCAGCGAGCTGCACATGTACGCGCTCCGGCATTCGTCGCCTGGCGGGGCTTGAGGAGACGTTGGCCGATTCCTCGCCCTCACTAGTTCGTGAACTGGGTTCAACTCCAGTGCAACGTGTCCGCCACTGCGTCGAACAACCCCACCATCTGCTTCGCCAGCGGATCCAACGGTGTCGAGAACGACATGATCAGCCATTCGCCGGCCGCAGGGATGGGGACGTAGTACTTGACCGTCGTCGTCGGGAGCTCATTGCCCAGCTGCGTACCAGGGGAAGCCGCTTCGGTCCGGAATTCACGGACCGCCTTCCCAGCAGCCGTGAGGGTGACGAGCGTAATGTCGGCGTTGCTCCGCTGCAACATCTCTGCGACCGTGCGGACACTTGCCGAGGATGGCATCGACCCTGGCGTGGGAAAGCTCACCAGAAGCGACGACGACAACGGTAGCGAACCGATCGTCAAGGTGGAAAAATAAAGTTCGATACCACCCGCCCGGTAGGCATCCTTTGCGGTCTTCTGCAACTCTCGCATCACCTGCTCCTTCAGGTGAGGAGCGTTGTCAATTCCGCGAAATTGCTGCTCTGTCAATGCGATGATGCTACGGTCACGGCCTTCCGGGTCAAGAGGCAACTTGAACCAGCCGTCGGGGACGACCAGGTTGTAATCCTCCGGCGGTTCGTCCTTCCAAAAATCAGACACCGGAAGAACCGCCTTCCAGGAGCGGGTTTCCCTCGGCGTCGAGTGGCACAAAGCGTAGGGTGGGCATCAACGCATCGGCTGCTGCGGTGAGTTGGTCACTGTGTTCCATGGCCCTCCACGTCATCGTCGCGACGAGGACATCAGACGTCTGAGGAACGAGGAGAGCGTACGAAACTCTTTCCGAAAGCCGCCTGCCAAACCCGAAAACTCCCTTCGACTGATATACGGCCTGCAACCGGATAACCGGACCGACCGGCAACTCGAGCCTGCTCACCTGAGGCTCCCCCACGATCTCCTTATGACTGCGCAGCCTGCTCTCCACTTCGTCCAACGAGAGGACCACCCCGTCCTCTCCGAAGATCTGAACATCGAAAGCCGCGTAGTTGGCACCGCCCACCGCGAAGTAGGCGGCTGCGAGGACCGCGTGTGTCTTCTCAGCGTTCTTCGCCAGGGAGACCAGGTCTTCCGCAAAAGATTCCCTTGAAGCCACAAGGTCCAGAGGATTTACGGAGTTCACGACCTCCCGGGCCCAAGCGGCCTTGTCGGCCGGTTCGAGGTCAATCGCGGCCGTGAGGTCGATCCAGCCGTCTGGAAAGTCCAGCCGGCAGGTCCAGTCGTCAAAATCATCCGCCATGCTAATCTCCTAGAACGCGGGCCGAGTATTTTCGTCGAGGTAAATATTTCCGCCGGTCATAGCATATCCGATACCAGTCAGAAGGTTGACCTTTCCCACAACGCCGTTCAATCCTGGAATCCTTGAGAAATTATCCGCCAGAGGTTTGATCGA
Source organism: Streptomyces pseudogriseolus (assembly GCA_002154585.1). Classification (GTDB taxonomy): domain Bacteria; phylum Actinomycetota; class Actinomycetes; order Streptomycetales; family Streptomycetaceae; genus Streptomyces; species Streptomyces pseudogriseolus. The sequence goes on along the minus strand of MUNG01000311.1, from coordinate 7,835 downwards.
CTTAAGCGTGGCGGCCACTTCCGCGTCAACCAGGGAGACCGACTTCAGCAGTCCACCGTTTGCTGCGACTCCTTCCCTCGCCGCCCGCCAACTGTTCATGTTGAAGAGGGTCTTCGCGTTAGCAGCAAAGCCCTTCCAGCCGCTCTTTGTGACCAGCTCCTTGAACGGACTGACCATCGTCTTTCCAAGTTCCTTCGGTGACATCTGCAGCGTCTCGAGGACCCCCTTCCCACCCAAACGGTTAAGCTTCTGACGATCGCGCTTGAAGGCCCTTCCAACCCCCGGCGTCTTGTTCGCCTTGAGTGCCCGGAGGCGCTTCAGAACTGCTCCAGCATATTTTCCAGCAATTTTTGAGAAGGCTTTGCCGACTCCAATCATAAGAAAGCCGAGCGCCGCTTCCCCTAGATCCATAAGATCAGCATTCCCCCGCACATAGAGGACCGCTGTACAAATGAATCCAACCAGCGACATGACCAAGGCCACGGTTCCGAGGATTCCAGCCAACGCCTGCCCGATCACGGGAATCCACCCCACTAGGAGCGACAATACTCCACAAACGGTAGCGATGAGGCCGGTGATGTTGGCGATATCATCGAGGAGACTGTCCCAAAATCCGTCCTTTAGCGCATCCTTGGAGATGACTTCGTCAATTGCGTCACACGCCCGCTTAGCTGCGGCATCGCGGATTCGCTTCGCTTCCTCAATCTTCTCCTGAGCCGCTCTTATCGAGTCGTCGGCGTCCTTCTGGACGTCTTCGAGGCTTTTTCTTTTCGCGTCATTATCCGCGTCGGCCAATTTCGTCCCAGCAGCGCGTTTTTCGTCCTCTGCAGACTGCGCCTCTTTGAGTGCCGCATCGGCGATCTGTTGCGCGCGATGCAAGTCGGAGGCATAGCCCTTGGCCGAAGCGTGAACTTTGTCCCGATAATCACCGCCAACATCGACCACCTTGTCGCCAAGCGCGACTGCTGCAGTCGCATACCGCTTGCGTGCGGCATCAAGTTTTCCGCGGCAGCCTTCCGCACGCTCACGAAACTCCCTGCCTGCGTCGCTGTCCCAAGACTCGATTTCAGCGATGGCCTTCAGGTTTTTTACCTGACGCTCGAGTTCCTCAGCTGTTTTCTTGAGTTTCTTCCCAAGGCTCGCGACTCTGTCCGGATCCCCGGGAACAGGGTCGACGTAGCAAAGCGGCTGCCAGTCTTGAGGCCGTCCCCCCATGGTGACTCACTTGCCCTTCTTCTTGGTCGAACTTCGAGCATCTCGAAGCGCACTAGCCAATGCGTGATCCAACTCGCTATAGGATTTCGCCGCCGCCAGCGCGTACTCCGAAAGAAATTTCAGTTCTTCCTGCAGCTTGTCGCGATTCAGGTTCCAGTTCGACTCAAAATCCTCGAACTTGTCGAAGAGTTCTTCGTGTCCGAAGTCCTCTCCGTATTCATTCACGATGTCCGAAAGCCCGTCGAAAGACTTGTGAATCTTCCCAAGGCCCCTCCCCATCTCCCGGATCACCTCAAGGTCGTCGATCCGCGCACGGTCAGCCATGAGTAGCCACTCCCGCCTTCTCACTCGCCGTCATACGAATCCCCCGATCGCTGGAACCGCCGTGCAGCTCTGCGCGCGTGATCCCGTGCTACTGAACCAGCCCCTTATCGAGCCCACTCTGCGTCTGTGTGCTCGGCCACCGCGTCGAGCGATCCGCGCATGCAGGCGGCAGTGCCCGCAGCGCACGCCCGACGGCCGAGGCATCGACCCAGCGCTCACGGCTGCCCAGCTCGATACCGAGTGGAGTCACCACACGGAAACGGTGGGACAGGAAGCCCCAAGCCCCCCGCCCCACCGCCGGTGTAACCGAACCCAGCGCCCGGAAGTTACTTCCGCGCAGCCTTCGCCAGCTCGTCGTCGATCTGCTCGAACTTGTCCGCCGCCATGGTGAGGTAGTCGCCCATGCCGTCGAGGCCGTCCAGCGTGGTCTTCGCGCCGTTGGTGAACTCGTCGAAGTTCTCGTCGAAGGCCTTCGAGGAGCTCTTCGTGACGTAGCCGGAGTTGACCAGGTTGTTGATGTACTTGCGGAGGCCGTCCAGCTTCTCCTGAAGCTTTTCCTTCTCCTTCACGACATGCTTGGCAGCTTCCCGCATGTCCTGATATGTGATGTCAAGGTCTTTGGCCATGAAGCCGCTCCCTCTCGCAACGCCGCAGGGCCAACCCCCGTGGCTCCCTTGTTTGCGGAACTGCCGGCCTGCCGTCGCGGCCCCTGCGGCTCAGGGGCCTTTCGGGCCCGCCGGTGTGATCGTCCGCTCTTGCGGCAGAAGCTTACGGGGGTGAACTGCGCCGCCACATCCCCACCTTGTGAAGGCAACGGTCACAAGTCGTGGACGGCGTTGCTGCCGGGAACGCGGCCCGCTCCCCGACTGCCTTTCGCCGGGGCGGAGCCGATATCGTCGGCGGGACTGTGAGCCGCGGGGTGGACGCGGCCGCAGGGCCTGAGGAGGACAAGCGTGCGCCTGACTCTGACCGTCGTCGATCCGTACGGCGGGGACTCCGCCGACGTCGTCCTCGATGCCGATCCCGAGTCGACCGTGGGGGACATCGCACGCGAACTCGCCGCGCAGGTCGGGCACGCCGGCGCCCAGGTCGTCCCCATCGGGCACCAGGGGCAGACGCCCGCCGGGAACACGCCGACGGTGTACGTCGACGGGTACGCCGTCGATCCCTCCGCGACCGTCGTCGGCTCGCCCCTGCGCGACGGCGCCGTGGTGTCCCTCCAGGATCCGTCCGGTTGTCTGCCCGGTGAGCCCACCGGACTCGTCGAGCTGCGTGTCGTCGGCGGGCCCGCCGCCGGCTTCGTGCACCGGCTCGGGGTCGGGCGTTACGACATCGGCAGCGGCAGCGCCTCGTACGTACGGGTCGACGACTCCGAGGTCGACGCCCGCGCGCTGACCCTGTCCGTCGCCACCGACGGGACCTGCCAGGTCGTCGTGCACGGCGAGCACGCCGCGGTCACCCTCGACGGCGAGCCCATCGCCGACGCCCAGGAACGCCGGGAGGAGGAGCAGCGCCGCCGGGAGGAGGAGCAGCGCCGCGAGGAGAGCGGCGGCGACGATCCCTCCGGCACGGCCGCCACGAAGAAGCGCAGGAAGCGGAAGAAGAAAAGGAAGAAGAACAAGAAGGACGGGGGCGCGAGTGCTTCCGCCCAGCGCGGTGGGAAGTTCGACTGGCCGCTCGGCGGTCAGATCGCCGTCGGCAACAGCCTTTTCGAGCTGACCCGTTACACCCCGCCCAACGCCGCCCTGAAGTGGTCCGACGACGGTGTCGGGCTCGACTACAACCGGCCGCCCCGGCTCCGCCGGCCTGAGCGGCAGACGAACTTCCGGCTGCCTTCCAAGCCCCGTGACTACGAGGCCCGGCCGCTGCCCTGGCTGATGGCGCTGACGCCGCTGGTCGGCGCGGTCGTCATGGTGACGATCTTCCAGCGCTGGTACTACCTGATCATGGCGGGGCTCAGCCCCATCCTCCTCTTCGCCAACTACTTCAACGACAAGAAGCACGGGCGCAAGTCCCACGCCAAGCAGGTCAAGGAGTACGAGGAGCAGAAGGAGCGGATCGAGCGGGACGCCCAGGACGCGCTGGTCCAGGAGCGCGACGACCGCCGGCACGCCATCCCCGATCCGGCGACCGTGCTGTCCCTCGGCACCGGACCGCGCACCCGGCTGTGGGAGCGGCGCCGCACCGACCGGGACCATCTGCTGCTGCGGTTCGGCACCGGGCAGATGCCGTCCGAGGTGGTGCTGGACGACCCCGAGCAGGACGACCACCGGCGCCAGGTCACCTGGAAGATCGAGGACGCCCCGGTCGCGCTGAACCTGCGCGGGCTCGGCGTCATCGGCGTGGCGGGCCCCGGCGACTCGGCGCGCGCGCTCGGGCGGTGGGCCGTCGGACAGACCGCCGCTCTGCACAGCCCGATGGACGTGCAGTTCTACGTGCTGAGCGAGAACTCCGCGCAGGAGTCCTGGGACTGGGTGCGCTGGCTGCCGCACGCCCGCCCCTCCGGCGGGCACGACGTGAACGTCCTCATAGGCACCGACGCGGAGACGGTGGGCGCCCGGATCGGTGAGCTGACGCAGATCCTCGACGCCCGTAAGAAGGCCGCCGAGCAGAACCGCTCCCAGGGCACCACGTTCAGCGACCCCGACATCGTGGTCGTGTGGGACGGCTCGCGGCGGCTGCGGTCGCTGCCCGGTGTGGTGCGGTTGCTCCGCGAGGGGCCTTCGGTGTCCATGTACGCCCTGTGCCTGGACGCCGAGGAGCGGTTCCTGCCCGGCGAGTGCCAGGCGTTCGTCGTCGCCGAGCCGCTGCCGGAGGAGCCGGGGCGGCAGCAGGCCGACCGCGTGGCGCAGCCGGCCGTCGCGGGCGGCGGCTTCCCCTCGTTCCAGGCGTGGCACAGCAGCGCCCCGGAGCCCGGCCGCGGCGCCCAGCAGGCGCCCGACAAGCTGCGGCTGCGCGTCGAGGAGGCGGGCGCCGAGCGCATCAAGGACGTACGGCCGGACTTCGTCACGCCCGCCTGGTGTCTGCGGCTGGCCCGTTCCCTGTCGCCGCTGCGCGACATCAGCGGGGAGACCGAGGACTCGGCGCTGCCCGGGTCCAGCCGGCTGCTGGACGTGCTGCATCTGGAGCCGCCGACGAGCGACGCGATCATGGCGCGCTGGCGGATGGGCGGGCAGTCGACGCTCGCGGTGATCGGCGAGTCGTACGACGGGCCGTTCGGCATCGACATGCGCAAGGACGGCCCGCACGGCCTGATCGCCGGTACGACCGGTTCGGGCAAGTCGGAGCTGCTCCAGACGATCGTCGCGGCGCTGGCGGTCGCCAACACCCCCGAGAACATGACGTTCGTCCTCGTCGACTACAAGGGCGGCTCCGCGTTCAAGGACTGCGTCAAACTCCCGCACACGGTCGGCATGGTGACCGACCTCGACGCGCATCTCGTGGAGCGTGCGCTGGAGTCGCTGGGCGCGGAGCTGAAGCGGCGCGAGCACATCCTGGCCGCCGCGGACGCCAAGGACATCGAGGACTACCAGGATCTCGTACGGCGGGACCCGTCCCACGCGCCGGTGCCGCGGCTGCTCATCGTCATCGACGAGTTCGCGTCGATGGTGCGCGACCTGCCGGACTTCGTCACCGGTCTGGTGAACATCGCCCAGCGAGGCCGGTCCCTCGGCATCCATCTGCTGCTCGCCACCCAGCGGCCGAGCGGTGTGGTCTCCCCCGAGATCCGCGCCAACACCAACCTGCGGATCGCGCTGCGCGTGACGGACGCCGGCGAGTCGACGGACGTCATCGACTCGCCCGAGGCCGGGCACATCTCCAAGAGCACCCCGGGCCGCGCCTACGCCCGCCTGGGGCACGCCTCGCTGGTGCCGTTCCAGTCGGGCCGGGTCGGCGGCCGCCGTCCCGGTGCGGCCGACCCGGCCGCCCTCGCGCCCTGGGTGGGTCCGCTGACCTGGGAGGACCTGGGTCGGGCGGCGCTCACCAAGCCGAAGTCGGAGGCGCGTGAGGACGAGGAGATCACCGACCTGAAGGTGCTGGTCGACGCGGTGCGCGACGCCAACGCCTCGCTCGGCATCCCCGCCCAGCACAGCCCCTGGCTGCCCGCCCTGGACGAGACGCTGCTGCTGGACGAGATCGAGGTGCCGTCGTACGCGCCCGCGCCGGGCACGCTGCCACCGGCGCCGTTCGGTGTCGAGGACCTGCCCGCCGACCAGGCCCGCCGCCCGGTCGTCGTCGACTTCTCGTCGTTCGGGCATCTGATGATCGGCGGCGCCCCGCGCAGCGGCCGGTCGCAGGTGCTGCGCACCATCGCGGGTTCCCTGGCCCGCACCCATTCCGTGGCCGACGTGCATCTGTACGGCATCGACTGCGGCAACGGCGCGCTCAACGCGCTGACCCGGCTGCCGCACTGCGGCGCGGTCGTCGGCCGTAACCAGACCGAGCGGGTGGTCCGGCTGGTCAACCGGCTCAAGGGCGAACTTTCGCGCCGCCAGGACCTGTTGGCGGAGGCGGGCTTCGCGGACATCGGGGAGCAGCGGGCCGCGGTCGCCGAGGACGAGCGGCTGCCGCACATCGTGGTGCTGCTGGACCGCTGGGAGGGCTGGGTGCCCACGCTCGGCGAGATCGACCACGGGTCGCTGACGGACGAGCTGCAGACGATGATGCGGGAGGGCGCGAGCGTCGGCATCCACCTGGTGCTGACCGGTGACCGGACGCTGCTGGTGGGCCGGATCGCGAGCCTCACGGAGGACAAGTACGGTCTGCGGCTGGCCGACCGCAGCGACTTCTCCTCGCTGGGCATCCCGACCCGCAAGGTGCCGGAGGAGATCCCGCCGGGCCGCGCCTTCCGCAACGAGTCCGGCACGGAGACGCAGTTCGCGCTGCTCGCCGAGGACACCACGGGTCAGGGGCAGGCGGCCACGCTGACCGCCATCGGTGAGGCGGCGGCCGCCCGGGACGCCGAAGTGCCGCGTGCGCGGCGGCCGTTCCGGGTGGACAGCCTGCCGAGCCGGATCGCGTTCCCCGAGGCGTGGGAGATGCGCGACCCGGACGCCTCGCGCTCGAAGCTGTTCGGCCTGGCCGGCATCGGCGGCGACGAGATCGTCGGCTTCGGTCCCGATCTCGCCGACGGCGTACCGGCGTTCGTGATCGCGGGTCCGGCGAAGTCGGGCCGCTCGACGGTGCTGATGAACTTCGCCCAGTCGTTCCTCGCGCAGGGGACGCGGCTGGTGGTCGCCGCGCCGCGCCAGTCGCCGCTGCGGCAGCTGGACGGCACGGAGGGCGTGCTGAAGGTCTTCACCGGTGACGACATCGACGAGGACGAGTTCGAGGAGCTGATCGACGAGGCGTCCCTCGAGGAGCCGATCGCCGTGCTGATCGACGACGGCGAGATCCTCGAGGACTGCGACGCCGAGAGCCAGCTGAAGAAGGTCGTCTCGCGCGGTGCGGAACGCGGGCTCGCCCTCGTCATCGCCGGTGACGAGGAGGACGTGTGCAGCGGCTTCTCCGGCTGGCAGGTCGACGCGAAGAAGGCCCGCCGGGGCATCCTGCTCTCCCCGCAGGAGTCCTCCAGCGGCGACCTCATCGGGGTCCGGCTGTCCCGGGGGATGGTCGGCGGGCAGATCGCCCCGGGCAAGGGGATGCTGCACCTCGGGGACGGCGAGCTGCGGACGGTCGTCGTCCCGGGCTGAGAGCGACGCCCCGTCGCGCGGAGGGGGTGCCCTCGTGGACCGGAGGCCCGGCTACTCGATCTTCGAGAGCCGGGCCTTCGGCCGTCCCGAGTCCTTGCTGTCCGACTCGTAGACCAGGTCGTCGCCGGCCGGGGTGAGCAGGACGGTGTGGCGGGCCTGGTTGCAGACGTCACGGTTGCCGGGCGCGCCCACGGAGGTCGTGACGATCCGCCTGTCGGTGACCTCCTTCAGGGTCAGGACGTCGTCGCAGACGCCGCCGAAGATGTCCGTGTGCCGCAGGGTGCCGACCCGCTCGCCCACGTGCGCCTTCTTGAGCGTGAGACGGAACGTGCCGAGCGGGATGGTGATGCTCTCGCGGGAGGTGGCCTGCCCCTCCCAGGTGCCGACGTACGCGCCGGGCAGGGCGCCCGCGGACGGGGCCGCGGAGGGCCGGGCGCCGCTCGGGCCGTGATCGGCGTCCGCGCCGCCCCCGGACCCCGGCAGCAGGTCGAACACGAACACCGAGCCGACGGTCACGGCGGCCATGGCACCCGCCACGGCGAGGGCCACCGTGCAGCTGACCCGCCGGCCCCGGCCCCCGGCGCCGGGCGTGGACGCGGCCGA
>MUNG01000310.1 GCA_002154585.1 Streptomyces pseudogriseolus | reverse complement strand
GACGCCGGCCGGTCCGCCGCCGACCTGCACGCCTTCCTCGCCGCGCACTCGCGGACGCCGGTGCCGCAGCCGCTGGCGTATCTGATCGACGATGTGGCCCGGCGGCACGGGCATCTGCGGGTGGGGGCCGCCTCGTCGTACGTGCGGTGCGACGACGACGCGGTGCTGAACGAGATCCTGGCCGACAAGCGCGCGGCGGGGCTGGGCCTGCGGCGGCTCGCCCCGACGGTGCTGGCCGCGCGGACCGACCCGGCGGCGCTGTTGGAGGGGCTGCGCGCGATGGGGTTCGCGCCGGCCGCGGAGTCCGCGGAGGGCGATGTGCTGATCGCCCGCGCTGACGCGTACCGCACGCCTCCGCGCACGCCTCCCGCGCCGGTGCCGGACGGGCCGCCCGTGCCGGACGACACGCTGCTCGCGGCGGCGGTCCGCGCGGTCCGGGCGGGTGATCTCGCGTCCATGGCGCCGCGCAGGCCGGTGGGCGGCGAGGCGGCGGGCTCGGCGCCGGGTGAGCTGCCCCGCACCTCCGCCGCGGACACCCTGGCCACCCTTCAGGCCGCCGTGCTCACGAACGACACGGTGTGGATCGGGTACGTCAACGCGGAGGGGGCGGCCAGTCAGCGGGTCATCGCGCCGATCCGGGTCGAGGGCGGGTTCGTGACGGCGTACGACCACACGGCGGACGAGGTGCGGACGTATCCGCTGCACCGGATCACGGGGGTGGCGGAGCTGGCGGACTGACGCCGGTGGTGAAGGTCACGGGGGCCGGGGCCCGTCGGTGTGGGGACGGCTTGGAATGTCATCAGGCAAACTGGACGTTTGGCCGTGCAGTGCCCGGCCCGTGCCGAGCCCGTCGCAGAAAGGCAGCCGCGCGTGAATGGTCCGCTCATCGTCCAGTCCGACAAGACCCTGCTCCTCGAGGTCGACCACGAGCAGGCCGACGACTGCCGTCGCGTCATCGCGCCGTTCGCCGAGCTGGAGCGGGCCCCGGAGCACATCCACACCTACCGGGTGACCCCGCTGGGCCTGTGGAACGCCCGCGCGGCCGGCCACGACGCCGAGCAGGTCGTCGACGCGCTGGTGCAGTACAGCCGCTACCCCGTGCCGCACGCGCTGCTCGTCGACATCGCCGAGACCATGGACCGCTACGGCCGGCTCAGCCTGGTCAAGCACCCGGCGCACGGCCTCGTCCTCACCACCACCGACCGCCCGGTCCTGGAGGAGGTGCTGCGCTCCAAGCGCATCGCCCCGCTGGTGGGCGCCCGCATCGACCCGGACACCGTCGCCGTGCACCCCTCCGAGCGCGGGCAGATCAAGCAGACCCTGCTGAAGCTGGGCTGGCCGGCCGAGGACCTCGCCGGGTACGTGGACGGCGAGGCGCACCCGATCGAGCTGGCCGAGGACGGCTGGGCGCTGCGCCCGTACCAGAAGCAGGCCGTGGAGAACTTCTGGCACGGCGGCTCCGGTGTCGTCGTCCTCCCCTGCGGCGCGGGCAAGACGCTGGTCGGGGCGGGCGCGATGGCGCAGGCGAAGTCGACCACGCTGATTCTCGTGACGAACACCGTCTCGGCCCGCCAGTGGAAGCACGAGCTGGTCAAGCGGACGTCGCTGACCGAGGACGAGATCGGTGAGTACAGCGGGACGCGCAAGGAGATCCGGCCCGTCACGATCGCCACGTACCAGGTGCTGACGACGAAGCGGAAGGGCGTCTACCCGCACCTGGAGCTGTTCGACTCCCGCGACTGGGGTCTGATCGTCTACGACGAGGTGCATCTGCTGCCCGCGCCCGTCTTCAAGTTCACCGCCGACCTCCAGGCCCGGCGCCGGCTCGGCCTGACCGCGACGCTGGTGCGGGAGGACGGGCGTGAGTCGGACGTGTTCTCGCTGATCGGTCCGAAGCGGTTCGACGCGCCGTGGAAGGAGATCGAGGCGCAGGGCTACATCGCGCCCGCGGACTGCGTGGAGGTCCGCGTCAACCTCACGGACTCCGAGCGCCTGGCGTACGCGACGGCCGAGCAGGAGGAGAAGTACCGGTTCTGCTCGACGACCGCCACCAAGCAGAAGGTGACGGAGGCGATCGTCCGGCGGTTCGCGGGGCAGCAGATCCTCGTCATCGGGCAGTACATCGACCAGCTCGACGAGCTCGGCGAGCATCTGGACGCGCCGGTCATCAAGGGCGAGACGTCCAACGCGCAGCGGGAGAAGCTGTTCGAGGCGTTCCGGCAGGGCGAACTGAGCGTGCTGGTGGTGTCGAAGGTCGCGAACTTCTCCATCGACCTGCCGGAGGCGACGGTCGCCGTCCAGGTGTCCGGCACCTTCGGCTCCCGGCAGGAGGAGGCGCAGCGGCTCGGCCGGGTGCTGCGGCCGAAGGCGGACGGCCACCAGGCGCACTTCTACTCGGTGGTCGCCCGCGACACCATCGACCAGGATTTCGCGGCGCACCGCCAGCGGTTCCTGGCCGAGCAGGGTTACGCCTACCGGATCGTCGACGCGGACGAGCTGCTCGCGGAGAGCTGAGCGCTCCGCGGGGCGGTCGTCACCCCGGGGGCAGGCCGGCCACCAGCGTGATCACGACCGGCCAGGGCAGCAGCGACAGCCCCGCCAGCCAGAGGCGCGGCACGGCCCAGCGGCGGGTCCGGGGCAGCAGCCACGCGGCGACCCAGGCGGCCAGCCCGAGCGGCCCGCCGAGCAGCAGGGCGCCGTCCACGACGTCCAGGGCGCTCGTCAGCTCCGGGGAGCAGTCGTCGGGGCCGCAGCTGTCCGTCGCCATGTCGGACAGTCCCCAGAAGAACAGCGCGGGCGGTGCCAGCAGCAGGCCGAGCACGGTGGCGACGGCGGGAGCCACCCGGGCGTGGGGGTCCCGTTCGGATCCGGGCCGTTCGGACCCGTCCCGCCGGGCCGGCGGGGCGTAGGCGGAGGCGTCGTCGAGGCTCATACGGCCAGTGAAGCGGCCCCGGGCGACTGTCGCACCGGGGCCGCTGCTCATCTGGGCGGGTGTACTCGTACTCATGTCGAAGGGCGTTCGCCTCACTTCGGGTCGCGGGCGAAGGACGCGGTCGACCAGAACCAGCCGAGCACCGTCAGGGCCACGCACCAGCCCACGGCCAGCCACCCGTTGTGGCCGATCTCGCTGCCGAGCAGCAGCCCGCGCAGGGTCTCGATGGCCGGCGAGAACGGCTGGTACTCGGCGACCGGCTGGAACCAGCCCGGCATCCCCTCGACCGGCACGAAGGCGCTGGACAGCAGCGGGAGCAGGATCAGCGGGGTGGCGTTGTTGCTGGCGGCCTCGGCGTTCGGGGCGCCGAGGCCCATGCCGACCGCGATCCAGGTGAGCGCCGTCGCGAACAGCACCAGCAGGCCGAGGGCGGCCAGCCACTCCAGCGCCGTGGCGTCCGTCGAGCGGAAGCCGATCGCGACGGCGACCGCGCCCACGACGACCACGCTGAGGACGGCCTTCAGCACGCTGCCGACGACGTGCCCGACGAGCACCGAGCCGCGGTGGATGGCCATGGTGCGGAAGCGGGCCACGATGCCCTCGGTCATGTCCATCGATACCGACACCGCGGTACCGATCGCGGTGGAGCCGATGGTCATCAGCAGCAGCCCCGGCACCAGGTAGGCGACGTACGCGGACCGGCCGCCGCCGCCGAGCCCCGCGCTCATCACGTCGCCGAAGACGTACACGAAGAGCAGGAGCAGCATGACCGGGGTGAGCAGCAGGTTGAGCGTGAGGGACGGGTAGCGGCGCGCGTGCAGCAGGTTGCGGCGCACCATCGTGGCCGAGTCGCGCAGGGCGAGGGAGAGGCGGCTCGGGCGGGCGGCGGTCCGGACGGCGCTCATCGGACGGTCTCCTTCGAGGGGGCGGCGGACGGGGCGGGGACGGCGGCGGCTTCGGTCAGGGCGAAGAACACGTCGTCGAGGTCGGGGGTGTGCACGGTCAGTTCGTCGGCCTCGATGCCGGCGGCGTCCAAGTGGTCGAGGACGGAGCGCAGTTCGCGCTGGGTGCCGTCGCTGGGGAGCTGGAGGGCGAGGGCGTCGTCGTCGCGGGACGCCTCGGTCAGCGCGGCGGCGGCGGTGCGGTAGGCGGCCGGGTCGGTGAAGCGGAGGCGGACGTGGCCGCCGGGGACGATCCGCTTGAGCTGCTCGGCGGTGCCCTCGGCCGCGATGGTGCCGTTGTGCAGGACAGCGATGCGGTCGGCGAGTTCGTCGGCCTCCTCCAGGTACTGGGTGGTGAGGAAGACGGTGACGCCGCCGGTGACGAGTTCGCGGATGATCTGCCACATGTTGTGGCGGGAGCGGGGGTCGAGGCCGGTGGTCGGCTCGTCCAGGAAGATGATCCGCGGGTCGCCGACCAGGGTCATGGCGATGTCGAGGCGGCGCTTCATGCCGCCGGAGTAGGTGGAGGCGGGCTTCTTCGCCGCGTCGGCGAGGTCGAACCGCTCCAGCAGTTCGGCGGCGACCCGCCGGCCCTCGGCCTTGGAGAGGTGGTTGAGGTCCGCCATCAGGAGCATGTTCTCCTCGCCGGTGATCAGACCGTCGACGGCGGAGAACTGCCCGGTGACGCCGATCGCGGCGCGGACGGCCTGCGGGTCGGCGGCGAGGTCGTGGCCGGCGACGCGCACGTCGCCGGCGTCCGCGGTGATCAGGGTGGAGAGGATCTTGACGGCGGTGGTCTTGCCCGCGCCGTTCGGGCCGAGCAGGGAGAAGATCGTGCCTTCCGGGACGGTGAGGTCGACGCCGTCGAGGACGGTCTTGTCGCCGTAGGACTTGCGCAGCCCGTTCGCCGCGATGGCCAAGCCGGTCATGAGGGGGTCTCCTTGGGGTGCTTGGGGTGCTTGCGGTCGTGGGGGATCACAGGCTGCGGGCGGTGATGTCGCCGTAGGCGGTGGTCGCGTGGACGGTGAGGGCGGCGGCGGCCCCGGCGGTGTTGTTGAGCGTGTTGCGGATCCGGCCGTAACCGGTGCCGGCGTCCAGGGAGGCGGAGACGCCCGGGGCGGCGCCGACGGAGATGTCACCGTGCTCGGTGCGCAGGGTGACCGTGCCGCGCACGGCCTCGGTGACGCGGATGTCGCCCTTCTGGGTGCTGATCTCGGCGGAGCCGCCCAGCCGGCCGACCGAGATGTCGCCGTCGAGGACGGTGAGGAGGGCGCTCGCGGTCTCGTCGAGCTTGACCGGGCCCTGCGCGCCCTCGAAGGTGACGTCGCCGAGGCGTCCGACGCCCCGGAGCTCCGCGCCGGCGGCCTTGCCCTCGACGTGGGAGCCGGCGGGCAGCTTGACGGTGATCTCGACGGCGCCGGACGGGCCGATGAGCGTGTTCGTGGCGGACGGGCCCTGGATCCGCAGGACGCCGTCGCCGTAGTGGACCGTGGTCTGCTCCGCGGCCTTCGTGTCACGGCTCTTCTTGGCGTCGGCGGGCAGGACCTCGACGACGGTGTCGGCCCGGTCGGCGGCGATGAAGCGGAGGTGGCCGGCGGGGACGTCGAAGAGGACGGAGACGGGGGCCGGGGTGTCGAATCGCATCGTGCGCTCCTTCGGTGCGTTGTCGTTTCTGACACCGGAAACGCTACGTTGCATTCATAGGTGCGGCAACTACTTCGTTGCACATAAAATGTCTTTACCCAGTTCAGAGCATCAAAATCGTTGCAACAGATGAGAAGATAACGCAACAACACAAGAGGAAACCGTTGCAATGGAATGAAGCGAAAGCTATGCTGACGGCGTCACGGACCACGAAGGAGGCCGCGTTGCCGGGAGGCAGGCTCACCCAGCAGGAACGCCAGCAGATCGCGACGGGACTGGCCGACGGGCTCGCCTACGCGGAGATCGCCAGGCGCCTGGACCGCCCCACCTCGACGATCACCCGCGAGGTGATGCGCAACGGCGGACCCGCCGGCTACCGCGCGGACCTGGCCCACCGCGCGACCGAACGCCGGGCGCACCGGCGCAAACGCGCCGCGCCCCGGGGGTCGGAGACGCTCACCGAGGACTACGGGCGCGACCCGGAGGCGGTGCGCGCGTACGAGGAGACGCTGACCACCGTCTTCATAGCGTCGGGCACACCCAAGATGATGGCCCGGGTGATGGCCTGCCTCACCCTCTCCGACAGCGGGAGCCTCACCGCCGCCGAGCTCGCCGAGCGCCTCGAGGTCAGCCCGGCGTCCATCTCCAAGGCGATCACGTTCCTGGAGAGCCAGGATCTCGTCCGCCGGTTCCGCGACGAGGGGCGCCGTGAGCGCTACGGCTTCGACGAGGACATCTGGTACCAGTCGATGGTGGCCAGCGCCCGGTCCACCGCCCAGGTCGCCGAGACCTCACGGCAGGGCGTCGCCGTCATGGGACGCGGCACACCGGCCGCCGTACGGCTGGAGAACGCCGCCCGCTTCCTCGACTTCGTGGCCGAGACGATGCTCCGCGCGTCCGAACAGGCGCGTGAGGTTCTCTTCGCCAACCCCGCGACGGCGCCGGGCGACAAGGCCGACGCGGCCCCGGACGACCCCGCCGGGCCGCGCCCGGACCAGGGGTAGCCGCCCGGCGCCGCCTACCGGTGGCGGACGCCCGCCTCCTCGCCGTACTCGCCGAGGAGAACCACGTCGAAGGCGGCTCCGAGGAAGACCTTGACGGCGCGCAGGGCATCACCGAGGCGGTGCGGGTGACTGCCCTGGACCGGGGTCGCGCCGGCCGGGCGGGCCGGCGGCGTGGCGGGATGGATGGTCGCTGCGCTCATACCTCCATGGTTGCGCTCCGGCCCCGGTAGCGGCATCGGCCCACGGGACCGAGCCCCGGGGCCGCCGCGTACGTCTGCGGAACGAGCCGTCCCCCTCAGGCAGGACGGGGTGTCCCCTAGGGGGTGGGCCGCCCCTGGTCGCCACCCCCGATCGTGTCGAGCGCGGCCAGGTCCTCCTCGGTCAGGGCGAGGCCCGCACCGGCGACGTTCTCCCGCAGGTGCGCCACCGACGACGTGCCGGGGATCAGCAGGATGTTCGGCGAGCGGTGCAGCAGCCAGGCGAGCGCGACCGCCATCGGCCGCACGCCGTGCCGCTCGGCCACCCGCGACAGCGTGGCGGACTGGAGCGGTGTGAACCCGCCGAGCGGGAAGAACGGCACGTACGCGACGCCCTGTTCGGCAAGCCGGTCGACGAGGGCGTCGTCGTGGCGGTGGGCGAGGTTGTAGAGGTTCTGGACGCAGACGAACGGCGCGATGGTCTCCGCCTCGGCGATCTGCTCGGGGGTCGCGTTGCTGAGGCCGAGGTGCCGGATCAGGCCCTCCTGCTGGAGCGCGACGAGCGTCTCGTACGCGGTGGCCAGTGAGCCCGGCCGCGGTCCCGTGGCGTCGCCCAGGCGCAGGTTGACCAGGTCGAGGGTGTCGACGCCGAGGGTCCGGAGGTTGTCGTGGACGGCGCGACGCAGGTCGTCGGGTTCGCGGGCCGGGGGCCAGCCGCCGTCGGCGTCCCGCCGCGCGCCGACCTTGGTGACGACGTGCAGGGTGTCCGGGTAGGGGTGCAGGGCCTCGTGGATGAGCCGGTTGGTGACGTGCGGGCCGTAGGCGTCGGCGGTGTCGATGTGCGTGATGCCGAGGCGTACGGCCTCACGCAGCACGGCGAGGGCGCCCTCGTGGTCGGCCGGCGGGCCCATCACGCCGGGACCGGCGAGCTGCATGGCGCCGTAGCCGAAGCGGGTGACGGTCAGGTCGCCCATCGTCCAGGTGCCGCCGGGGAGGGCGGGGGTGGAGTCCGTCGTGGCCGTGGCCGTGGCCGTGGTCGTGGTGCGTGGTGTGGTCATGTCCCCCACGGTCCGCCGGGGGCGGCGGTCCGCCCAGTTCCTCGCCGATCCTGGGAGTGACAGGACCAGGGAGGACGGCGCCCCGCGCGCTTACGCTGGAACGCATGGCGGGAACACATGTCTGAGGAGAACCGGCTCGGCGACTACCTCCGGGCGCGCCGGGAGCTGGTGACGCCGGACGACCTGGGCCTGCCGTCCCACGGTGTGCGCCGGGTGCCGGGACTGCGCCGCGAGGAGGTCGCCCTGCTCGCCGGCATCAGCTCCGACTACTACCTGCGGCTGGAGCAGGGCCGCGACCGCAATCCGTCGGCGCAGGTGCTCGACGCGCTCGCCCGGGTGCTGCTGCTGGACGACACCGCCACGGCGTACCTCCACCAGCTGGCCGCGCCCCGGCCGCGTTCCCGCCGGCGCCCGGCCCGGCGGCCCGCCGTCCCGCCGGCCACGGCGCAGCTGCTGGAGTCGGTGGGGCTGCCGGCGTTCGTGACGGACCGGACCCTCGACGTGATCGCGGTGAACCCGCTGGCCACGGCGCTGGTGCCGACCGTGCGGGTGGGTGAGAACCGGCTGCGGTCGTTCTTCCTCGACCCCGCCGAGCGGAATCTGCACGCGGACTGGTCCGCGACGGCCGCGCAGTGCGTCGCCGTGTTCCGGCGGCGGCTGGGAACGGATGTGGACGATCCCCGGGTGATGCGGCTGGTCGGCGAACTGTCGCTGGCGAGCGCGGAGTTCCGGAAGGTGTGGGCCCGGCACGACGTGCGGCCGGTCGTGGACAAGCCGATCCGGATGAACCACCCGCTGGTCGGCGAGCTGAGCCTCACGCTGTCCAAGCTGGACGTCGACGGCCCGGACGGGCTGGCGCTCGCGGCGTACCACGCGGCGCCGGGCAGCGAGGACGCGGAGCGGCTGGCGCTGCTGGCGTCCCTGACGACGACGGGGCCGGCGCGCAGGGCGGAGCCGGCGCAGTGGGCGGAGCCGGCGCAGTGGGCGGAGCCGGTGCGGCGTGAGGCGTCCGGCGCGGACCCGCGTACCGGCCGCCCGGAAAACCGTTTGGACGGCCCTCGCCGCACGACCTAGAATCCCGCTCTTCCCGCCTCCCTCACGGAGCGCCGCCGTCCGGACGGAAACCGGCCGGCATTCCTTCCGCGCAGCACACCCGCAGCAGGTACCCCGGAGGCTCCCCCTTGTCCGCGTCCACGCCCGTAGACGAGCCCGTGAACGACCCCGCCGCCCCCGCCGACGACCCCCTCGCCCGCGAACGCTCCCACCTCTCCGCGTCCCGTGCCGCCCTGCGTGCCATGCGGGAGGACGTGGAGGCGCTCGACATCCGTGACGTCACCGCCAACTGGGTGAACACGCAGGTGCTCCAGCACCAGGTCGAGGAGCGCATCAAGGCGCTGGCCGACCTCAGCGACACCCCGCTGTTCTTCGGCCGCCTCGACTACCTGCACGCGCCGGGCGCCGAGCAGGCGGAGGGCGCGGAGGGGGAGCGCCCGCAGCCGGAGGCTGCTTATCGGACACTGCACATCGGGCGCCGGCATGTGCACGACGCGGACGGCGACCCGATGGTGATCGACTGGCGTGCGCCGGTGTCGCAGCCGTTCTACCGGGCGTCCAAGAAGGACCCGATGGACGTCGGGCTGCGCCGCCGCTTCGGCTACACCGGCGGCGACCTCACCGCGTACGAGGACGAGCACCTCTCCGACCCCGCCGAGGCGGCGACCACCAGCAAGCTGCTCCAGCAGGAGATCGAGCGTCCGCGCGTCGGCCCGATGCGGGACATCGTCGCGACGATCCAGCCCGAGCAGGACGAGATCGTACGGTCGGGGCTGTCGGGCAGCGTGTGCGTGCAGGGCGGTCCCGGCACCGGGAAGACGGCCGTCGGCCTGCACCGGGTCGCGTACCTCCTCTACGCGCACCGCGAGCGGCTGGCCCGCACGGGCACGCTGGTCGTCGGCCCGAACCGCTCCTTCCTCCACTACATCGAGCAGGTGCTCCCGGCCCTGGGTGAGCTCACCGTCGCCCAGGCCACGGTGGACGACCTGGTGGCGCACGTGGAGGTGCGCGGGACGGACGACGCGACGGCGGCGACGGTCAAGGGCGACGCGCGCATGGCTCAGGTGCTGCGCCGGGCCCTCTACTCCCACGTCACGATGCCCACCGAGCCGGTCGTCGTCGTGCGCGGCTCCCGGCGCTGGCGGGTCCCGGCGTACGAACTCGAGGAGATCGTGCGGCAGTTGCTGGACCGGGACATCCGCTACGGGGCCGCCCGCGAGGCGCTGCCGCAGCGGATCGCGCACGCGGTGCTCGTGCAGATGGAGCGGGCGGGCGAGGCGCCGGACGACCGGGTGCAGGACGCGGTGGCGCGCAACGCGGCGGTGAAGGCCGCGGTGAAGGCGGTGTGGCCGGCCGTGGACCCGGCGAAGCTGGTGCTGCGGCTGCTGGGCGACGCGGAGTTCCTGGCGGAGCACGCGGAAGGGCTGCTCGACGAGCAGGAGCGGAAGGCGATCCTCTGGGCGAAGCCGGCCCGCTCGGTGAAGTCGGCGAAGTGGTCGGCGGCGGACACGGTGCTGATCGACGAGGCGGCGGACCTGATCCGGCGCACGCCGTCGCTCGGCCACGTCGTCCTCGACGAGGCGCAGGACCTCTCCCCCATGCAGTACCGGGCGGTGGGCCGCCGCTGCACGACCGGCTCGGCGACCGTCCTCGGCGACCTGGCGCAGGGCACCACGCCGTGGGCGACGCGCAGTTGGGAGGAGGCCCTGGCCCACCTGGGCAAGCCGGACGCGGTGGTCGAGGAGCTGACGGCGGGTTTCCGTGTCCCCACGGACGTCATCACGTACGCGTCCCGGCTGCTCCCGCACATCGCCCCGGGGCTCACCCCGGTCGCGTCCATCCGCGAGAACCCGGGCTTCTTCGAGGTGCGCGGCTCCTCAGGCCCGGACGACGTGATCGCCGCGTGCCGCGAACTGCTGTCCCGCGAGGGCTCGGTGGGCCTGATCGCGGCGGACCCGCGCATCCCGGCCCTGACGGACGCCCTGGCCGCGGCGGGCCTGCCCCACGTCGCCCCCGGCGAGGAGACGACGGAGTCGACCCGCCTCACCCTGGTCCCGGCCTCCCTGGCGAAGGGCCTGGAGTACGACTACGTCCTCCTGGACGAACCCCAGGCGGTCGTGGACGCGGAACCGGACGAACGCACGGGCCTGCGCCGCCTGTACGTCACCCTGACCCGAGCGGTGTCGGGCCTGATCATCACCCACGGGGCACCACTGCCGGCGCAGCTGACCTGAGGCCCCACAGCGGCCCCCACCCCGCGCCTCCGAGGGGCCCTACTCCCCCAGCACCGTCCGCCACCGGGCCACCGCGTCCGCCGAGACCGGGGTGGTCCAGCCCCCCGGGCGGGCCGCGCCGCCGATGTGGAAGGCGTCGACGCCCGCGTCCCGCAGGGCCGGTACGTGGTCCAGGCGGAGGCCGCCGCCCACCAGGAGGTGCTGGCCGTAGCCGGGCTCTCCGCGCCGGGCCGCCTCCGTGAGGAGGACCGGGAGGCCCTCGTCCACGCCGGCCGCCGCGCCCGCGGTCAGGTAGGTGTCCAGGCCGGGGAGGTCCGCGAGCTGCTTGCGCAGGGCGTCGCGGTCCGCCGCGTGGTCGATGGCGCGGTGGAAGGTCCACCGGCAGCCCTCCAGCTCGGCCGCGAGCCGCTCCACCGCCGCCAGGTCCACCTGGCCGTCCGTGTCGAGGAAGCCGAGGACGAACTCCTCCGCCCCCGCCTCCCGCATCTCGCACGCGGCGGCGACCAGCCGTTCCACGGCGCCCGCCGCGAAGCCGTCCGTGAGGCGGAGCATGACCCGGACCGGGATGTCCACGGCCGCGCGGATCCCCGTCACCGTCGTCACCGCCGGGGTCAGCCCGTCCGCGGCCATGTCGGTGACCAGTTCGAGGCGGTCCGCACCTCCGGCCTGGGCGGCGACGGCGTCCTCGACGTCGAGGGCGATCACCTCCAGGACTGCACGCTTGCTCATGGGGCCCCATTCGTCGGCTCGGAACGGCTCCTACAGGTCTAGTCCAATCCAAGACTACGCCTGGCCACGGGCCCGCGGCTGCCCACCCGCCGGTCAGCCGAAGATGTTCAGCTCCGCCGCGTCCGCCCCGGCCAGCTCGTAGGCGACCCCGTCCACCGGGCGCCCCGCGTACAGCCGCACCAGCGTCGGACCGTCCCCGATGAAGCGCGCCGGGGGCCGCTCCCCGGAGACGTCGCCCAGCCGTACCGGCTCGTCCGCGTCGTCCAGGTCGGCGTGCAGCGGCAGATGCCCCCGCGCGCTGGTGACCTGCGCCAGCAGGGCGAGCGCGAACGGCAGCCCCGCGCCCGCGTACGCGCCCGGCTCCCCGAGTGCGACGCGCACGTCCCCGGCGTGCACCCACTCGCCGAGCGCCACCCCGTCCAGCGGCCCGCCCGCCTTCGCGATCACCGGACCGGCCTCGGCCATGCCGCGGTCCAGCTCGTCGAGGATCTCCGTGATCGTCCAGCCGGCCCGCTCGTCGATGTCCCGCTGGTTGCTGGCGGGCGAGAACACGTCCTTGTCGTACCGGCTCTCCACCACCCGCGACAGCGCCGCCGAGCAGTGCGCCAGCACGTCCCGCACCGTCCAGCCCGGACACGCCGCCACAGGCGACGCGAAGTCGCCCTCGCCGCGCGCCCGCAACAGCGGGAGCAGCGCGTCCCGCTCGACGGACAGCAGCCGTCCCGACAGTTCTGGGTCCCGTACCTCGTGCACATCCGCAGGAGTCGTCATGCCGTCCACGCTAGGGCCTGGGCCGCCGTCGGGACGGTCGTCGCCCCGGAACGGCCGCAGGAGTCACCCCCGGCCGAGGGCCGTCACGGCCGGGCGGAGGGGGCGGGGAGGTCCGCGAGCCCGGCGAGGACGCGGGCCGCCGGCGCCGGGTCGACCAGCCACTTCAGGTGACTGCCGGGGAGGGTGCGGACGTCGTAGGAGTTGTCCGGCGTCAGCTCGTCGCCCTCGCGGATCAGCCGGTCCTGGAGGGCGGGCGGCAGGCTCGTGTCGTCGGCCAGGCGGACGTACGTCCTCGGGATCGTGCCCCAGGTCGCCGCCTGCGCCCGGTCGGCGGACGTGCCGACGTCCAGGTTCTCGTCGGGCTGGAAGGTGTTCAGGAAGGTCAGGAACTCCTCGTCGGTGCCGTCGGCGAAAAAGGCCGCCTTGAACGCCGCGAGGGCCGCCGGGTCCGCGGTGCGGAAGTTGACGCGCAGCAGGCCGAGTTCGGCGGGGTTCCCGGCCGCGGCCAGGCCCAGGGAGGCGACGTCGACCGTGGCCATCTCCGGCTCGGCGTAGTAGTCGTTGACGTCGAGCGCGACCGGGCACCAGGCGGAGACGTAGACGATGCGGTCGATCAGGTCGGGGCGCGCGTTGGCCGCGGCGGTGGCGGTGATGCCGCCCCGGCTGTGCGAGACGAGGATCACCGGGCCGTTCCGCTTCGCCCGCTCCAGGACCCCGATCAGGTGCGCGGCGTTGTCGGCGAGCGTGACGCCCTTGATCGCGCCGGGCGCGGTGGCGAGCCCTTCCGGGTCCTGCGGCGCCTGGTAGGCGCGGGTGTAGGTGGCCGCGAAGCCGTGACCGGGCAGGTCGACGGCGACGGAACGGTGCCCGAGGAGGCCGAGTTCCGCCTGGAGCGGCGCGAAGGAGAAGGAGTTGGCGAAGGCGCCGTGGACGAGGACGTACGTCGGTTGCACCTGGCTGCTCACTACGTCCGGTCTCCTTCGGGTGAGGGGTCGGCGGGCCGCCGGAGCGCCGCGCGGGCAGGACGGGGCGGTTCACTGTTCCGGCGGATCACACTACTCAGCGGGAGATCACCGGCACCAGCGGTTATCAGCCTCCCGTTCGAAATGCGGTTGCGCCGGGTGTCCCGCCCGGACAGGGTGCCGGAGTGACCGTCCCCGCAGGAGTTGATGTGCCGTCCCCTCACACCCCCTCCGTCAGGGAGTTCCGCCTCACGGACGACAAGGCCGGGCCGTACGGCATCACGGCCGGCCTCGACGGCGCGCTCTGGCTCACCCTGGTCCACCGGGGCGGTGTCGCCCGGCTCGGTCTCGACGGCGCGTACGAGGAGTACGCCCTGGACCCGGCCGACTGCCGTCCCACGGTCATCGCGCCCGGACCGGACGGCGCCCTGTGGTTCACCCGCCTCCAGGACCACAGGATCGGGCGTGTCACGGTCGACGGCCTGGTGACGTCGTTCGCCCTGCCGACGCCCGACGGCGGTCCGTACGGCATCACGGCGGGACCGGACGGCGCGCTGTGGTTCACGGAGACGGCCGGTGACCGCATCGGCCGGATCACCGTCGACGGGGAGGTCACCGAGTTCGCGCTCCCGGTCGAGGGCGGCTTCCCCTCCGCGATCACGACGGGGCCGGACGGGGCGCTCTGGTTCACCCTGAACGGCGCGAACGCGATCGGCCGCCTCACGCCTGACGGCGACACCGCCGTGCACCCCCTGCCCACCGACGCCGCCGGGCCGGTCGGCATCGCGGCGGACGGCAGGGCCGTGTGGTTCACCGAGATCGCGGCGGGCCGCATCGGCCGGATCACGCCCGACGGCCGGATCACGGAGTACCCGCTCCCCGACCGGGCGGCGAAACCGCACGCCGTCGTCGCGGCGGCCGACGGCGAGTGCTGGTTCACGGAGTGGGGCACGGGCCGCGTCGGCCGGGTCACGGAGGCCGGCGAGATCACCGAACACGCCCTGCCGGACCCGTCCTGCGAACCCCACGGCATCACCGTGGGCCCGGACGGCGCCCTGTGGACGGCCCTGGAGACGGGCGGGGTGGCCAGGGTGGAAAGGCCGCTGCCATGACACCGTACGTCGAGGATCCGGCCCGGCTCGGTGAGACCCGCCTGCCCGACGGACGCCTCCTCGGGTGGGCCGAGTGGGGGCCGCCGGACGGCACGCCGGTGCTGCTGTGTCCGGGCGCGGCCACCAGCAGACGGCTCGGCTTCGGCCCGGACGCCGTCAGGACGCTCGGGGTGCGGCTGATCTCCGTGGACCGCCCGGGACTCGGCGCGTCGACGTCGGCGCCGGGCCGGAACTTCGCCGACTTCGCCGAGGACATCCGCCACTTCACGGAGGAGCGGGAGCTGGGACGCCCGGCCGTCGTCGGCAACTCGCAGGGCGCGCCGTTCGCCCTCGCGTGCGCGGCGGAAGGCGTCGTCTCCGGGGTGGCGGTCGTCTCCGGCGCGGACGAGATCGCGGCGGAGGAGTTCGCCTCCGCGCTGCCGGCAGAGGTGCGGGGGCTCGTCGAGAGGGTCGCCGCCGATCCGGCCGGGGCGGAGGAGTTCTTCGCGGGATTCGACGCGGAGGCGATGCGGGCGATGGTGACGACCACGGGCGTCGCCTGGGACCAGGCGGTCTATCAGGAGCCCGGCTTCGCCGACGCCTACCGCCGCTCGCTGGAGGAGGGCTTCGCCCAGGGCGCGGCGGCCGGTTACGCCCGCGACACGGTGTTGGCGATGGGGCGCTGGCCGTTCGCGTTGCCGGACATCACCGTCCCGGTCGACATCTGGTACGGCGAACACGACACCGGCCACTCACCGGACCAGGGCCACCGCCTCGCCACCCGCATCCCGGGCGCCCGCCGCCATCTGGTCCCGGAAGCCGGCGGCTCCCTCCTGTGGACCCACCCGGGCCCGATCCTGAGCAGCCTGCTGGCGCGGACCGGGACGTCCACCGGCGGGTGAGGGGTGCCGGCGAGGCCCGGACAGCACTCGGGCCGCCCCCGAAGGAGCGGCCCCAGGACCTGGTGCAGCCGACTGCACCGTGCTTGTTTGCTACGGCCGATGCTGCCAAGGCACTCCCCGACGGTCGAACCGACCGTTGTGCCCTGTTGACGTCCGGTTCCGGTCAGTCATAGCGGCTGGTGTGATCGACGACGGCGGGCCAGGAGGGGGACACCGCGAGGGAGCCCCGGAGGTCGCCGCCTCGCGGACCGGGTCCGTGTCGTGCCGCGCGCGGACGGCGGGCCCGGCACGACGGTGCGGGCGGAGCTGCCGCTGTGACGTCGGGGCCCGCACCGGAAACAATGGGCGCATGGCCGACACCCAAGAGCTCCGTGCCCGTTTCGTCCGTGCCCTCGAAGAGGCCCGGGGGTCCGCGGAGGGGCCGGACCCCGTGCCGTACGCGGACAATCTGATCGCGCGCTGGCAGGAGCCGCAGCGGCGGTACCACACCGTGGATCACCTCACCGCGGTGCTCGACCGCGTCGACGAGCTGGCGGAGCACGCCGACGATCCCGACGTCGTACGGCTCGCCGCGTGGTTCCACGACGCCGTCTATCTGCCGGACCGGTCCGAGAACGAGGAGCGGTCCGCCCGGCTCGCCGAGCGCGCGCTGCCGGAGGCCGGGGTGTCCGCGGCGAAGGCCGAGGAGGTCGCCCGGCTGGTGCGGCTCACCGTGACGCACGACCCCGCCGACGGCGACCGGAACGGCCAGGTGCTGTGCGACGCCGACCTCGCGATCCTCGCCGCCGCGCCGTCGGCGTACGCCGCCTACACCGCCGCCGTCCGCGAGGAGTACCACTTCGTGCCCAACGACGCCTTCCGCGAGGGCCGCGCCGACGTCCTGCGTCAACTCCTCGGCCTGCGCCGCCTGTTCCGCACCCCGTACGGGCAGGAGCACTGGGAGGCCACCGCCCGGTACAACCTGCGCGGCGAGCTGGAAATGCTGTCGCCCCCGCCGCCGCCCTCCGCATAGCCTCCCCGTCATGCATGCATCAGGAGCGGAACAGGTGGAGCAGGCCGTCGCGCACAGCGTGGCGGCCCTGGGGGCGGTCACCGACCGCGACTGGACGGCGGTCCGGGCGGGACGGCTGGAGTGGAGCTGCCGCGAGACGGCCGCGCACGTCGCGAGCGATCTCGTCGCGTACGCGGGACAGCTCGCCGGGCGGGCGCAGGACGCGTACGTGCCCTTCGAGATCACCGTGGACGGCACCGACGACGGACTGGACGCCGCCGGCAACGCCGGCCTCCTCCACGTGATCACCACCACCGGCGCCCTCCTCGCCGCCGCCGTCCGCACCACCCCCCGCTCCGTGCGCGCCTTCCACCCGTACCCGTTCCGGCACGCGAACCGCGAGGGGTTCGCCGCGATGGGCGTCGCCGAGGTGCTGCTGCACACACACGACATGGCCGAGGGGCTGGGCGTCGCGTACGAACCGCCCGCCGAGCTCTGCGAGTTCGTGCTGACGCGGATCTTCCCGCGCGTCCGGCCGGGCCCGGCGCCCTGGCCGACGCTGCTGTGGGCGACCGGCCGGGGCGAGCTGCCGGGGCGGGAGCCGGTGACCGCCTGGCGCTGGTGCAACAACCCGGTGCTGCACTCCGAGCGGCTCGACCTGGAGGGCGTCACCCCGGCGGCCGGCGCGAGCCTGGCCGTCGCGGGCGACGGCGGTTTCACCTGGGTGGGCGGGGCGCCCGCGGAGGGCACGCGGGTGGGCGCCGGGATCGGGGTCGCGCAGTACGAGGAGGGCGCGTTCGTCCCGGAGTGGGGCATGTACGTGCTGGTGCGCCGGGAGGACGACCGCGCGGTGGGCGCGATGGGCTTCCACGGCCCGCCCGGCGCCGAGGGGCGGGTCGAGATCGGCTACGACCTGGTGGTGGAGGCGCGCGGGAACGGCTACGCGACCGAGGCGCTGCGCACCCTGTCGGCGTGGGCGCTCGGCCAGGACGCCGTGCACACCGTGGTGGCCGTCGTCGAGGAGACGAACGTGCCGTCGCAGAAGGTCGTCACCCGGGCCGGGTTCACCGAGGTGTCGCGGCAGGAGGGGCACATCACCTACGAGCTGCGCGCCGCCTGACCCACCGCGCCGCCCGGCCTACGTCGTACCGCCAGGCTCACGTCGTACGGCCCGGCCTACGCCGTACTACCGCCCGGCCGCCCCCTTGCGCCGCCGCAGTCCCGCCCCGTGCAGCAGCCGCACCACCTCGCGGCTGCTGACCTCGACCGCGCCCGCGCGCACCGCGTCCGCGTACCGGTGCGCGGGGATGTCGTAGTGGTCGCGTTCGAAGGCGCGGCGGGGCACGCCCAGGCCGGCGGCGAAGAGGTGCAGTTCGTCGAACGAGACGTCGCTCACCAGGTGGGACCACAGGCGTCCGTGCCCGGGCCAGGCGGGCGGGTCGATGTAGACCGTCACGAGGGGCCCGCCTCGCCCAG
The DNA here is from genome assembly GCA_002154585.1 of Streptomyces pseudogriseolus. GTDB lineage: Bacteria > Actinomycetota > Actinomycetes > Streptomycetales > Streptomycetaceae > Streptomyces > Streptomyces pseudogriseolus. Next base: position 2,074 of record MUNG01000310.1, on the reverse strand, counting down.
TCCGCCGACCGCCGCTACCTTCACGCCCGCCTTGTGGCACACCCAGTGCGGGTCGGGACCCAGCTCCGGCTCGACCTCCAGCGCGTGCGGGTCACCGCTGCCGCACACCGGGCACAGCGGCCAGCGTCCGTACCGCTCCAGCAGGGCGTCCTGCACGTCCTGCGCGACCAGACCGGCCAGGAAGCCGACGCCCTCCGGCCACTGCTCGACCCACCAGCGGCGGTGCGCGACGGAGTCCTCGACGAGGGACACCACGTCGGCCTCGGCGACCCCGCGCGCGACGAGGTCGGCCAGCACGAGGGCGCGCGCCGCGTGCAACGCTTGTTCCAGGGGCGGAGGAGGGCCGGGTTCACGCTCGGGGTCCATGCCCCCATTGTGCGCACTCTTGACCAGGAGCCCGGGGCGAAAATATCTTTCATATCGTGACCAATGACGTGAAGGAAATTTTCGGGAGCGGCGGCGCCTCACCCGCTCCGCCCGCGCCCGCCGCCCTCGCGGCCAAGGTGCGGACGCTGGCCCCGTCGATGACGCGCTCCATGCAGCGCGTCGCCGAGGCCGTCGCCGACGACCCGGCCGGCTGCGCGGCGCTCACGGTCACCGGCCTCGCCGAGCTGACCGGCACCAGCGAGGCCACCGTCGTCCGCACGGCCCGGCTGCTCGGCTACCCGGGCTACCGCGACCTGCGGCTCGCCCTGGCCGGCCTGGCCGCCCAGCAGCAGTCCGGGCGCGCCCCCGCGATCACCACCGACATCGCCGTGGACGACCCCATCGCCGACGTCGTCGCCAAGCTCGCCTACGACGAGCAGCAGACCCTCGCCGACACGGCCGCCGGGCTGGACACCGTCCAGCTCGCCGCCGCCGTGACCGCCCTCGCGGGCGCCCGCCGCACCGATGTGTACGGCGTCGGCGCGTCGGGGCTGGTCGCCCAGGATCTCACCCAGAAGCTGCTGCGCATAGGTCTGATGGCGCACGCCCACAGCGACCCGCACCTCGCCGTGACCAACGCCGTGCAGCTGCGCTCCGGGGACGTGGCGATCGCCATCACCCACTCCGGCACCACCGGGGACGTCATCGAGCCGCTCCGGGTGGCCTTCGAGCGCGGCGCGACGACGGTCGCGGTCACCGGCCGCCCCGACAGCCCCGTCACGCAGTACGCCGACCACGTCCTGACCACGTCCACGGCCCGCGAGAGCGAGCTGCGCCCGGCCGCGATGTCCTCCCGTACGGGCCAGCTGCTGGTCGTCGACTGCCTGTTCGTGGGCGTCGCCCAGCGCACCTACGACGCCGCCGCGCCCGCCCTGTCGGCGTCGTACGAGGCGCTGGCGCACCGGCACCGGGCGACCCGCAGGGGCTCGTGAGGGCGGGCCCCGCCGTATCCCGTTCCAGCGCCGTTCCAGCCGCCGGCCCCGACCGAAAGAACACCGCCCATGACCTCCACCTCCCGCGACCGTGATCTGCGCTCCCAGCTCGAGACCCTGACCACCGAGGCGTTCCGGCCGGAGCTGGCGGACGTCGACCGGCTGCCGACCCTCGAGATCGCGCGGCTGATGAACGCCGAGGACGCCACGGTCGCGGGCGCCGTCGCCGAGCGGGTCCCGGCGATCGCCGCCGCGATCGACGCCATAGCCGAGCGGATGGCGCGCGGCGGGCGGCTCGTCTACGCGGGCGCGGGCACGGCGGGGCGGCTGGGCGTGCTGGACGCCTCCGAGTGCCCGCCCACCTTCAACACCGACCCGGCGCGCGTCGTCGGCCTCATCGCGGGCGGCCCGGACGCCATGGTCACCTCGGTCGAGGGCGCCGAGGACTCCCCCGAGCTGGCCGAGTCCGACCTCGCCGCAATCGGCCTCACCCCCGACGACACGGTGGTCGGCGTCTCCGCCTCCGGGCGCACCCCGTACGCGGTCGGCGCCGTGGCGTACGCCCGCGGGCGCGGGGCGCTCACCGTGGGGCTGTCGTGCAACCGGGACAGCGCGCTCGCGGCGGCGGCCGAGCACGGCATCGAGGTGGTCGTGGGCCCGGAGTTCCTCACCGGCTCCACCCGCCTCAAGGCCGGCACGGCGCAGAAGCTCGTGCT
>MUNG01000031.1 GCA_002154585.1 Streptomyces pseudogriseolus | reverse complement strand
TCTCTGCACCTCCCCCCGCCCGTCGTCCCCGTCCCCGAAGGAAGAGGTCAGCACGATGAGAAGAAGGACGGCAGCTCTCGCGCTCGGCACCGCCGCCGCGATGGTCCTGACCGGCTGCTCCACCATGAGCCCCGGTGAGAGCGGAACGGTCACCCTCAACATGGTGGAGAGCCTGACCAACCCCGCCCGCACCGACCTGCTCGAGGAGCTGACAGCCGACTTCGAGAAGCAGAACCCGAAGATCAAGGTCAAGCTGGTCTCGCCGCCCACCGAGCAGGCCGACCAGAAGCTTCAGCAGATGCTCCAGTCGGGCAGCGGCGTCGACGTCCTGGAGGTCCGCGACATCACCGTCGGCCCCTGGGCGAACAACGGCTGGCTGTACGACATGAAGAAGGACCTGGCCGGCTGGAAGGGCTGGGAGGCGCTGACCGACAACGCCGTCGCGGCCTCCGAGGACGACAAGGGCCGCACCCATTTCGTGCCGTACGGCTTCTACGGGCTGAGCCTCTTCCACCGCACCGACCTGATCGAGGAGGCCGGCTTCGACAAGCCGCCGGCCACCTGGGACGAGCTGCTGGAACAGGCGTCCAAGATCCACGACCCGTCGTCGCGCCGGTACGGCTACGCCTTCCGCGGCGGCGCCAACGCGCACAGCAACGCCACGGCCGCCATCGAGGCGTACGTCGCCGACCGGATCGACCCGGCCAACGGCTATCTGCTGAAGGACGGCTCGACGATCTTCTCGGCGCCCGAGGCGCTGGACGCGATGGAGATGTACCTGAAGCTGTTCAAGGATGCCTCGCCGAAGTCGTCCGTGGCCTGGGGCTACCCGGAGATGGTGGAGGGCTTCTCCAACGGCTCGACCGCCTTCCTGCTCCAGGACCCCGAGGTCATCGCCACCGTCTCGGAGTCGAAGTCGATCGACGAGAACCAGTGGAGCACCGCGCCGCTGATGGCGGGGCCCACCGGGAAGACCGTGCAGCCGCTGGCGACCGCCGGGTGGGGCGTCGCGGAGGGCAGCAAGCACAAGGCCGAGGCCGTGAAGCTGGTGCAGTTCCTCTCCGAGGGTGAGGCGTCGACGCGGTTCACCAAGGGCAACAGCCTGGTGCCGATCCTGAAGGCGGCGGCCGAGGACGACTTCTACCGCACGGGTCCGTGGGCCAGCTACGTCACCATGACGGAGAACCCGGACCGGTACCTGGTCGTCACCCAGCCGCGCGGGGTCGCGTGGTGGACGGAGTGGCAGCAGCGCGCCGACACGGACGTGCAGAAGATGATCCTCGGCAAGCTCACGCCGAAGGAGCTGCTGGCCGGCTGGGACGCGTACTGGACCGAGAAGTGGAAGAAGTGACCATGTCCGGTACGTCCACGCCCACGTCCGGCGTGACCGCGGCGCCCTCCGTCCGCAAGGAGGGCGCCCGCCCGGGGCCGGGCGGCGCGAGAGGCCGCAGGCGGCGGGAGTTCACCGCGCGGCGCGGTCTGGTCGTCGCCGCGTTCATGGCGCCGGCGGCGGTCTTCGTGGCGGTGTTCACCTACTACCCGATGATCGCCGGCAGCCAGATGGCGTTCCGGAACTGGAACCTGACCGACCTCACGGACACCTCGTGGGTGGGGATCAAGAACTTCCGGGAGGTCTTCACCGACCCCGCGTGGGGCACGGTGCTGAGCAACACAGCGCTATGGGTGGTCGGTTCGATCGTGCCGCAGCTGGTGATCGGGTTCGCGCTCGCGCTGTGGCTGCGGCGCAGGTTCCGCCTGCGCGGGCTCTACCAGGCGCTGATCTTCTTCCCGTGGGCGATCTCCGGGTTCCTCATCGGCATCCTGTTCCGCTGGATGTTCAACAGTGAGTTCGGCGTCGTCAACGACCTGCTCCAGCGGGCGGGCCTGATCGACGAGCCGGTCGCCTGGCTCGCCGACCCCGACACCGCCATGATCGCCGTGCTGGTCGCCAACGTCTGGTACGGGGTGACCTTCTTCGCGATCATGATCCTGGCCGCGCTCCAGTCGATCCCGGACGAGCTGTACGAGGCGGCGGCGCTGGACGGCGCGGGCAAGGCGCGGACGCTGTTCCGGATCACCATTCCGTACATCCGCGTGACGCTGGTGCTCACGGTGCTGCTGCGGGTCATCTGGATCTTCAACTTCCCCGACCTGATCTTCGGCATGACCGGGGGCGGACCGAACGACGAGACGCACATCGTGACCACCTGGATGATCAAGATCACGCAGCAGGGCGACTACGGCAAGGCGTCCGCGCTGGGCCTGCTGGTGGTGGCGGTGCTGCTGGTGTTCGCCACGTTCTTCCTGACGGCGACACGGGAACGGGGCGGCGGCCGCCGGGGCGCCGGCAAGACCGGGAAGCGAGGGGTGCGGGCGTGATCGGCAAGGAAACCTCGGCCGGCCGGGCCGCGAAGTTCACCTTCCTCGGGCTCTGGCTCGTCTTCTCCCTCTTCCCGCTCTACTGGATCACTGTCACGTCCCTGAAGGACCCCGGTGACATCTTCACCTTCCCGATCGCCTACTGGCCCGAGCGGTTCTCCCTGGAGAACTACCAAGGCCTGTTCGGCAAGGCGGACTTCGGCACGTACCTGGTGAACAGCCTGGTCGTGTCGACCGTCGCGGGCGCGGTGGCCACCGCCGTCTCGACGCTCTCGGCGTACGTCCTCGCCCGGTTCGAGTTCCGCAGCAAGTCCGCGCTGCTGATGGCGTTCCTGGTCACGCAGATGATCCCGTCGTTCATCGCGCTGGGCCCGCTGTACCTGCTGATGACGGACCTCCGGCTGGTCGACAACCCGCTCGGGCTGATCCTGGTCTACATCGCCGTGTGCATCCCCTTCTGCACGGTGATGCTGCGCGGCTTCTTCGAGAACGTCCCGGACGCGCTGGAGGAGGCCGCGATGATCGACGGCCTGTCCCGGCTCGGGGCGCTGCTGCGGGTGCTGCTGCCGGTGATGCGGCCCGGGATCGTCGCCGCGTTCATCTTCAACTTCGTCAACTGCTGGAACGAGCTGTTCCTTTCAGTGACGCTGATGAACAGCGACGAGAACAAGACGGTGCCGACCGCGCTCAACGGCTTCATCTCCAGCTTCAACATCGACTGGGGTTCGATGTCCGCGGCGGCGGTGCTGACGATCCTGCCGACGATGGTGCTGTTCGCCTTCGCCAGCCGGCACATCGTGCAGGGGCTGACGGCGGGGGCGGTGAAGGGCTGATCACCGGGTGGCGCGGTCTGTGCGCTCGGCGGCCTCCCGCGCCGCCCGCTCCAGCCGGGAGCGGTAGGCCGCCCACCAGGCGGGATCGGCCGACGGCAGGCTGGTGGCGCCCGGCCGCTCGCCCGTCGCGCCGTCCAGGTGCTCGCGCAGGATGTCGGCGTGGCCCGCGTGCCGGCTGGTGTCGGCGATGACACGGACCACGGCGTGGTGCAGGGTCAGCCGGGCGCGGTCCGCCGGCCACCACGGCACCGTGCCCGTCGTGTCCAGGGGCAGCGCCTCGACCGTGGCGTCCGCGTGCGCCCAGGCCCGCCGGTACAACGCGACGACCTCGCCGCGTGTCTCGTCCGGGCCGGCCCACATGTCGGCGTTGACCTCCGCCCCCTCCGCGAGCCACGGCAGCGGTTCCCCGGACGGCCGCCCGAACGTGTCCCCGAGATACCCGAGTTCGACCCCGGCCGCGTGCTTCACCAGCCCGAGCAGATTGGTCCCGGTCGGCGTCAGCGGCCGCCGGACGTCGTACTCGGACAGCCCCTCCAGCTTCCACAGCAGCGCGTCCCGCGCCTCCTGGAGATAGCGGTGCAGGTCGGCCTTGGCGGCATCGGAGAGCGTCGTCATGGGGTCAGTGTGTCGGCACGGGGCTCCTCACGTCCCCTCGGGCGCTTCGAGAATCGCCGCCAGGCGGCTGCGGCACTCCCGCGCGAACTCCGGGAACGTGTGCCAGTAGTACGGGATGCCGGCGACGGCGACCGCGATCGCCCAGGCGCGGGCGCGGAGCCAGGTCGGGGTGTCGAGGGACAGGGCGTCCCGGTAGGCGCGGCGGGCCTCGGGCGGGAGGTCCCAGACGGGGGCGTGCTCGGCGTCGGGGAGGCCGACGGAGAGCGCGCCGAAGTCGATCACGGCGTGGAGCGCGCCGTCGCGGGCCAGGAGGTTGGCCGGTCTGAGGTCGCCGTGCAGCCACACGTGCGGTCCTGCGGGGTCGGGCAGGGCGAGCGCCTCCCGCCACAGCCGCTCCAGCGTGTCGACGTCGAGGTCCAGCCCCTCGACGCCCCGGCACGCGTCGAAGCACGGCCGGACCCACTCGTCGCACGGCGCCAGGGTGCCCCCGCGGTACCAGGACAGGCCGTCCGCCCGCGTGGCCCCCATCAGTTCGACGCAGTGCAACTCCCGTACGAACTCGGCCAGGTCCGCGCCGAAGGCGGCCCAGTCGCGGACCGTGTCCGGACCGACGTCCTCGCCGTCGATCCAGCGGTGGACGGCCCAGGGGACCGGGTAGGCGTCGGTGGGCGCCCCGGCGTGCACGGGTTCCGGCACCCGGCGGGGGAGACGGGGCGCGAGCCGGGGCAGCCACCGCTGCTCCTTGCGCACCGACGGCCCGCCGTCCGCCGTGCGGGGCAGGCGGACCAGCAGGCCGTCGCCCAGCCGGTACATGGTGTTGACCGTGCCCGCGCCGGCGGGCCGCAGCGGCAGCTCCGCCCACTGCGGGCACTGCGCCCGCAGCAGCGACCGGACGAGGTCCTCGTCGACGGTGATCTCGTTCTCGTGCAGCGACGTCACCCGGGAAGTCTGGTCGCGGCGCCGCGCGGGAGGCCACCGCTTTTTCCCGTGACCCGCGCGGAGCTTCAGCGGCGGCCCAGCAGTTCGGCGATGCGCAGGAAGCCGTCCGCGCCGTGCCCCCGCCCGATCGCGCGGCGGGCCATGCCCTCCGCCGCGCGCATCACGCCCGCGTCGATGCCGTGGGCCTCGGAGGTGTGGACGATGTGGGCCATCGACGACACCGCCGAGGTGATCGGGTTGCCGTCCCCGGGGAAGTCGCCGCGCTCCGTCTCCTCCACGGACTGCTCGATGATCGGCGGAAGGATGTCGACGATGCCCTTGGCGAAGGGCGCCAGCTCCCGCGCGGTGACGCCCTCCGCCCGTGCCACCGCGAGGGCGTGCGCGTAACCGGCCATCGCGGTCCAGAAGATGTCCAGCAGGGCGATGTCGTAGGCCGCGGCCCGGCCGATGTCCTCGCCGAGGTGGGTGTGGGTGCCGCCCAGCGCCTCCAGCACGGTCCGGTGCTCCGCGTAGAGGTCCGCCGGGCCGGCGTGGAGGAACACCGCGGCGGGCGTCCCGATCGTCGTGTTCGGCGTCATGATCGCGCCGTCCAGGTAGCGGACGCCGTGCCCGGCCGCCCAGTCCGCCAGGTCACGGGCCCGCTCCGGGGTGTCGGCGCTCAGATTGACGACCGTGCGCCCCTTGAGGGCGGCGGCGACCGCGTCCCGCCGCAGAACGGCGTCCACCGCGTCGTCGTTGACCACGCAGATCACGGTCAGCGCGGAGGCGGCGACGGCCTCCTCCGCCGACCGGGCGCCGGCCGCTCCCCGTGCGAGCAGGTCCGCGTCCCGGCCCGGGGTCCGGTTCCAGACGGTGGTCCGCAGCCCCGCCTCCAGGAACGCGCCGGCCAGGGCCCGTCCCATCGGCCCGAGACCGAGCACGGTGACGGCAGACTGGTCGAGGTGCATGGACATCATTCGACTCCTGTACATGGACATAGGCAACAAATGGGGTGGGTATGGGGCGCAGCCGGGCGCAGGACGTGAACGTCTGCGGGGTGACCGCCGCGATCGCCGTGATCGACGGCAAGTGGAAGACCGCGCTGCTGTGGCTGCTGGAGTCCGGGCCGCAGCGGCCCGGTGAGCTGCGCCGGCGGCTGCCGGGACTGAGCGAGAAGGTGCTGACCCAGGCGCTCAGGGAGATGGAGACGGACGGGCTGGTGCACCGCGAGGTGCACGACGTGCTGCCGCTGAAGACCGAGTACTCGCTGACCGCCTTCGGCCGCGAGCTCTCCGAGGCCCTGGCGCCCCTCGCCGACTGGGGTCACCGCCGTCTGGAGAGGCTGGCCGGGCCCCTCCCGGCCTCCTGACGCCCGCTCACCTCCTCCGTGTCCCGCCGGCCGCCCGCAACCAGGTTCGCCCCGCTGCCGTGGCCTGCCAAGTACGCACAAAAAAGTGGGTACGGCGGGGGTGCCGCCGCCCTAGCCGGCGGCCTGCCCGTCGTACGCGACGTCGTACGCGAACCGGTACCCGGCGCAGTCGGTGAGACGGACGTAACCGAGGCGCTGGTAGAGGGCGTTGCTGGTCGGGTTGGCCGGGTCCGCGAACAGGACGACGTCCGTGGCGCCCGCGTGGAGCGCGGCCCGGCTCACGGCGGCCGTCACCGCGCCCGCGTTGCCGTGGCCCCGGTGGCGGGCCGGGGTGTAGACGGGGTCGACACGGACCATGCCGCCGGTGACCGACGTGACGGCCGCCATGGAGACGGGGGTGCCGTCCGGTGTCCGCCAGAAGGTGAAGTGCCGGTCGCCGAAACGGGACCGGGTCCAGTCGCCGGCGTCGATCAGGTTGATGGACGGCTGCTCGCCGACCTCGACGCAGAACTCCCGGCACCAGGCCACCACGAGGTCGCGCTCCGCCGCCCCCGCGACCTGGGCCCGGCCCTCCGGGTGCGGCCGGGGCGGGGTGAGCGTGCCGAGGCGGTAGAGGTGCGTGTGCCAGAACAGCTCGGGCGTCGCGCCGGTGTGTTCCCGCCAGGCCGAGGCGAAGGCGCCGGCGGTGTCCCGGTCGGCGACGACCTGGGCGGGGGAGTGGCCGTCGGCCGCCAGGCGGGCGGCGAGGGCGCCGGCGTCGTCGGCGGTCAGCGGGGTGACGCCGAGACGGCCGCGCGGGGTGAGGTAGCAGACCGCGCGGACCTCGCCCCCGGTCTCCAGCCGGCCGAGGACGGACGGGCCCGCGCCGGGGAGGCGGAGCTTCTCGATGTCCGTCAGCGGTGTGGTGTGCAGGGCGGGCCGTGAGCGCAGGAAGTCGCCGGCTCGGGTGAGGAGGTCCTCGACGTCGGGGGTGAGATGCCAGTGGTCCGTGAGCATGCCTCATCGTGCCGGACGCGGGACCGGGCGAGCGGGGGTTCGCGCCGATCCCGCCGACGGGGGACCGGAGCGCCTACGGCTGTTCCACCACGTCCGCGACCACACAGCTCACGTTGTCCGGGCCGCCCGACGCGTTGGCCAGGTCGACGAGCGCGCGGACGGCCGCCTCGGGCTCGGGCATGCCGGAGAGCACACGGTGGATGTCCCCGGCGGGCACGACCGTGGACAGGCCGTCGGAGCACAGGAGGTAGCGGTCGCCGGCGCGGGCGTCGTGCAGACGCAGGTCGGGTGTGGAGTCGGCGCCCCGGCCCAGGGCGCGCAACAGCAGGGACCGCTGCGGGTGCGAGGCGGCCTCCTCGGGGGTGAGGCGCCCCTCGTCGATCAGCGACTGCACCACCGTGTGGTCGTGGGTGATCCGGAACAGCTCGCCGTCGCGCAGGAGATGGACGCGGGAGTCGCCGATGTGGACGAGGGCGAGCTGCGAGCCGGTCCACAGCATCGCGGTGAGCGTGGTGCCCGCGTCGGTGTCGTCGTCGCCGGGGGCGGAGACGCCGTGCACGGCCTGTTCGGCGCGGCCGAGGGCGTCCTCGAGGGCGCCCAGCAGCTCGCCCGCCGGGACGTTCTCCGTCTCCAGACCGCGCAGGGCCTCGACGGCGGCGGCACTGGCGGGGGCGCCCGCGCTGCCGTAGCCGTCGGCGACGGCGAGCAGGCGGGAGCCCGCGTAGGCGGTGTCCTGGTTGCTCGCGCGGACCCGCCCGGTGTCGGACAGGGCGGCGTAGCGGAGCGCGAGAGGTGCGGTGGTGCGGGACATGGCGGGGTCCTTCCCGGTCAGGTGGTCGACGAGGAAGGCCGCCAGGTCCCGCCGCGCGGCCGTGTCGGCCTCGACCCGCGCCCAGTAGGCGCGGATCTCGCCGGCCGCCTCGCCCGCCTCCAGGGCGCAGACCCGCCGGATGCGGGCGAGCGGCATGCCCAGCCGCCGGAGCCAGGCGACCAGCCGGGCCTGCTCCAGCTGCTGGGGCGCGTAACGGCGGTAGCCGGTGTCCGGGTCGACGCGGGCGGGAGTCAGCAGACCGAGCTCGTCGTACAGCCGCAGCGCCTTCGGCGACAGCCGGGACGCCTTCGCGAACGCCCCGATGGTCAGCAGCTCCATGCGTGTCCCTCCTCGTACCGGGCCCGTCGCCCGGCACCGTCGATGCTGGGCGCTCCCCTTGGGTGAAGGTCAACAGCGGGCTTTCGGCGCCCTTTTCAGGGAGAGGGTGACCTGTCCGGAGCGCGTGTCGACGACGATCACCTCGGCGGTGATCCGCCGTCCGGCCTCGACCACCTCCGACGGGTGGGCGATGTGGCCCCACGTCAGGTCCGGCACCCGGATGAAACCGGTGCACCGACCGTCCGGCTCGCCGTCGACATGGACGAAGACCCCGAAGTTCTGCACCGCGGCGACCGTCCCGGCGACCACCTGCCCCGGTGCGAACCCGAGGAGGAAGGACCGCAGGGCCGGACTCTCGCACGCCCTGGCGGAGAGGTGGAGCCGGCCTCCGCGCCACCGTCCGATCTCCTCGGCGTCGAGTTCCTGGCCGACCTCGAACAGCTCGGACGGATGCTCCGTCCGGCGCATCGACGCCTCATGCCGGGGAATGCGACCGGTCTCGGCGTCCCCTTCGCCGTCCAGAAGCCGCACCAGGACGTCCGCTCCGTCGAACCCGGTGACCCGCACCCTTCGCACGGCCCCCGGCAGGAGGTGGTCGATCGTGAGGTGGTCGATCAGGGACCGCGGACGGGGGTCGGGGGCAGGGTCGGACATGGGGCGAGCGTAATCGGCGCCGGGGCGCGCCGAGAGGTGGCGCACTCTTGCAAGCAGGGTGCTTGCAATTGTTAGCGCGGTGCGTCATGGTGGGGGCATGGCATCCCTGAACGTCGGCGGTCTCGGTGAGTATCTGCGCGAACAGCGGCGCAACGCGCAGTTGTCGCTGCGGCAGCTCGCCGACGCCGCCGGGGTGTCCAATCCGTACCTGAGCCAGATCGAGCGCGGGCTGCGCAAGCCCAGCGCGGAGGTGCTCCAGCAGGTCGCCAAGGCGCTGCGCATCTCCGCCGAGACGCTGTACGTCCGTGCCGGGATCCTCGACGCGGAGCGCGACCGGGACGAGGTCGAGACGCGTGCCGTGATCCTCGCCGACCCCACGCTGACCGAGCGCCAGAAGCAGGTGCTCCTCCAGATCTACGAGTCCTTCCGCAAGGAGAACGGATTCGGGGGCACCGAGGACGGTGAGGCGGATGCCGCCGTGCCCGAGCCGGGTGCAGAGGATTCCACCAGCAAGGGCGGCAGACCCGCCGAGCGCCCCGGCCGCGAGGCCGGCGGCGACGACAGCGGTCCGCGACGGACGGCCGGCTGAGCCGGCCAGGGCGCCGGCCGCCCGCCGCGGACCACACAGACCCTCAGCCGAAACGACATCCGGGAGGACCATCACCATGGCCATCACCGACGACCTGCGCAAGACCTTCAGCGACCCCAAGCCGCTCTACTTCGCCGCCGGCACCGCCGACCTGGCGTTGCAGCAGGCCAGGAAGGTGCCGGCTCTGGTGGAGCAGCTGCGCACCGAGGCCCCGGCCCGCATCGAGGCCGTGCGCAACACCGACCCCAAGGCCGTCCAGGAGCGGGTGACCGTGCGGGTCCGGGAGACGCAGGAGACCCTTCAGGCCAAGGCCAACGAGCTGTTCGGGACGATCGACACCGACCTGAAGAAGCTCGGCGAGACCGCCCAGGACCTGGCGCTGCGCAGCGTGGGCGTCGCCGCCGAGTACGCGGTCAAGGCCCGCGAGACCTACGAGAAGCTCGCCGAGCACGGTGAGCAGGCCGTGAAGACCTGGCGCGGCGACGCCGCCGAGGGCATCGAGGACATCGCGGTGGCCGTCGAGCCGTCGCCCGAGCCGAAGCCGGCGGCCGCCCCGGCCGAGGACAGGGCGGCCGAGCCGAAGCCCGTCGAGGTCAAGCCGGCGGAGGCCACGCCGGCCGAGGCCGCTGCGAAGAAGCCCGCCGCCCCGAAGAAGGCTCCGGCCGCCCGCAAGGCCACGGCGAAGAAGACCACGCCGCCCGCCAAGTGAGCGGCGCCGGACCGCGCTGAGCGGTACGGACGGGGAGGAACGGTACGGGCCGGGCACTTACGCGGTGCCCGGCCCGTTCTTCCGGGTAGCCGACCGGCGGATGCGGGTACGGTGACGGCGGGAAGACGACGTGGCGCCCGTCGGCGGCGCGGCAAGGACGACGGCGCGGTGGACGAGCCGATTACGGGTGGTGGACGTAGTGCTGATGCAGGGCTTCGCTAACTTCATGTGGCTGTTGAGCATGGCGCTGATCCTGTTCAGCGGTTTCGCGCTGATCGACGCCGCCGTCCGCCGTGAGGACGCCTACCGCGCGGCGGACAAGAAGACCAAGCCGTTCTGGCTGATCATCCTGGGTCTCGCCTTCGTGGTAAACCTGATCTTCAACATCCTGTCGTTCCTGCCGATCATCGGTCTGATCGCGACGATCGTGTACATGGTGGACGTGCGGCCCGCGCTGCGTGGCCTGCCGGGCGGCGGCCGGTCCCGCCGGGGCTCCAGCAGCGACGGCCCGTACGGGCCGTACAACGGGGGCCGCTGACCGGGACGCGCAGTTCCGTCCGCGGATGGGTGCGCCCGAAGGGGCGCGGGGAACTGCGCGGACGGCCCGCGGCCGTCCCGATGCCTCAGCGCGTCCGGTCCAGCAGCAGTACCGCCACGTCGTCCGTCAGCTCGCCGCCGTTGAGGTCGCGGACCTCGTTGACGGCCGTGCGCAGCAGCTCCTCACCGCTCAGGCCCTCGGCGAGCCTGCGGCGGATCATCTCCACCATGCCGTCCTGGCCCAGCCGCTCCCCGGTGTCGCCGACCCGGCCCTCGATCAGACCGTCGGTGTAGAGCATCAGGCTCCACTCGGCGCCCAGCTCCACCTGCATCCGCGGCCAGCGGGCGCCCGGCAGCAGCCCGAGCGCCGGGCCGTTGTTGTCGTACGGCAGCAGCCGTGCCGGCATGCCGGGGCGGGCCAGCAGCGGCGACGGGTGGCCGGCCAGGCACAGGCCCGCCCGGCGGCCGTCCGGCGCGATGTCCACCGTGCACAGCGTCGCGAAGATCTCGTCGTCCGGGCGCTCGTGCTCCAGCACCTGCTGGAGCGTGCTCAGCAGCTGGTCCCCGCACAGCCCGGCCAGGGTCAGCGCCCGCCAGGCGATGCGCAGCTCCACGCCGAGCGCCGCCTCGTCCGGGCCGTGCCCGCAGACGTCGCCGATCATGGCGTGCACGGTCCCGTCGGGCGTGCGGACCACGTCGTAGAAGTCGCCGCCGAGCAGGGCGCGGGAGCGGCCGGGCCGGTAGCGGGCGGCGAACCGCAGCGGGGAGCCGTCCAGCAGCGGCGTCGGCAGCAGGCCGCGCTCGAGGCGGCGGTTCTCCTGCGCGCGCAGCCGGCCCTCGGCGAGCCGCCGCTCCGCGGAGTCGGACCGCTTGCGCTCCACCGCGTAGCGGATGGCGCGGCTCAGCAGCCGGCCGTCCAGCTCGTCGCGGACCAGGTAGTCCTGCGCGCCGACCCGTACGGCCTCGGCGCCGCGCTCGGTGTCGTCCGCGCCGGTGAGGGCGAGGACGGCGTGCCGGGGCGCCAGCTCCAGGACGTGCCGCAGCACGGCCAGCTCGTCGCCGTCGTCCGCCCGGCCGGGCGCGGGCAGCGCCAGGTCCAGCAGGATGCAGTGGACGTCGTCGGTCAGCAGCCGCTCGGCCTCGGTGAGATTGCGGGCGGTGCGGATGCGCATCGGCCGCCCGGCCTGGTCGAGCAGGTCGGGCACGATCGGCGTGCCGCCCGGGTCGTTCTCGATCAGCAGCAGCGTGAGCTGCGCGGGTGTCGTGGCGGCGGTCGCGGTCGTCGCCGTGGCGGACGGGGCGGCCGCCTCGGGGGCCGCCGTCCGGTTCTCGGGCGACTCCTGTGCGGACTCGTTCGGTGCGGCGACCGGCCCCTGACCACCTTCCGCGGCCGGGATCGCTCTCTGCCGCGGTACGGGTGCGGGCATTGTTCCGGGTTCCTTCCCTCCCCCCGAGGGCATGGCGGGGGCGACGGATCTCGGCCCTGTCCCCCGCGTGTGTCCGGCGTGAGCGGGCGGGGGATGCCCCTTCGAACGGGGACCATAGCGGGTGACCGCGCCGCAGCGGAATGGTGTGAACCACGCCGCCCGGCCAACGGCCGCTGTCATATGCCGCGTTTGCTACCGCAGTTGGACAGGCCGGAGATGGCGCCGGGATGACGAACGTCACGTCCACGGCGCGTTGACCCCGAGATCCACGTGTGGTGGGTCACGTGGCCCGTGTCACCGGGCCGTTGGGGCCGCCGGACACGGCTCTGAGCCCGCCGCCGGAGCCCCTCGAGGCCTTACTCCGTGCCCGGGTCGGGCCGTACGACGCCAAGGATCGGCATCGAGCCGGCGCCGGCGAGCGTCACCGTGCGTCCGGGGCGGGGCGCGTGGACGATCGTGCCGTCGCCCACGTACATCCCGACGTGGCTGGCGTCGGCCCAGTAGATGACGAGGTCGCCGGGCCGCATGTCCTTGACGTCGACGCGCTTCAGCTGCTGCCACTGCATCTGCGACGTGCGCGGGATGGTCTTCCCGGCGGCCAGCCACGCCTGTGAGGTCAGCCCCGAGCAGTCGAACGTGTTCGGACCCTCCGCGCCCCACTGGTAAGGCTTGCCGATCTGCGCGGTGGCGTACGCCACGGCCTTCCGGCCCCGCGCGGTCGCCTTCGAGGTGAGCTCGTCGAGCACGCCGGAGCTGAGCCAGGTGGCCTGGGCGCGGGCGGCGGCCTGCCGCTCCAGCCGGGCCAGCCGCTCCTTCTCCTCCTGCTCGAGGTCGGCCTCCAGCTTCTCGGCCGCCTTGATCTGCTTCTCGATCCGCTTCTGCGCGGCGGCCTTGGCCTTGCGGCCCGCCTCCAGTTTCCGCATCTGCTCCCGCGCGTCCTCGGCGTACTCCTCCAAGTCCGCCTGCGTGCGCGTCATTTCGCCGATCAGGCCCTTGGCCGCGTGCTGGCCCTGGCGGGCCCGGCCCGCGCCGTCGAGGAACTCCTGCGGGTCGTCGCTCAGCACCAGATGCGCCTCGGGCGGCAGCCCGCCGCCCCGGTACTGGGCGGCCGCCGCGGCGCCCGCGCGGGTCTTCAGGTCGGCCAGCTTCTCCCGGCCCTCGACGATCTTCTTCGCCAGCCGGACGACCTGCGCGGTCTGCTGCCGGGCCTTCTCCTCGGCCGCGTTGTACGCGTCGGTGGCCTTGGCGGCCGCGCGGTAGAGCGCGTCGAGCTTCTTGCGGACGGCCTCCAGCTCCTCGTCGCTGGTGACCACGGTGACGCTCGCCTGCGCGCCCGGGCCCGGGCCCGGCGGGGGAGTGGGCGCTGCGAACGCCGTACCGGGCACGGCCAGTACGGTGACCGCGCAGACCACGGTCACGGCCGCCGTCAGCACTCCGCGCTTGCCTGCCCCCATGCGTGCACCCCCGCCTGGTTAATCGTCAGTAACTTTCCGCTGTCGAAGGGATGCTGCCATGCGCGGGCCCGAAACGACAGGGGCTGTGGACAACGCCCCTTCCGTCCCGCTGTTCCCCGTACGGCCGTTCGTCCCGCCGGTGTGACGAACGGCCGGGGGAGATCGTTCCCGCCCGGCGACCCGGAGTCCGGGCCTCCGGTGTCGTCATCACCCGCGCGGCCGGCGTCACCACCCGCGCGGCGCCAAGGCCCCCCACCGCACGGTGACTTCGCCCTGGCGCCAGCGCGCCGGACCGTCCGTCACGGGCCAGTCGGCCGTGAGGTCCCGCACGGCCCGGATCCAGCGCTGCCGCGCGCCGTACGAGGCGTAGGGCGCGGCGGCGGCCCAGGCGCGGTCGAAGTCGCGCAGGAAGGCGTGCACCGGCTCGCCGGGGACGTTGCGGTGGATGAGCGCCTTGGGCAGGCGTTCGGCCAGGTCGGAGGGGCGGTCCAGGGAGCCCAGCCGGGTCGCGAAGGTGACGGTGCGCGGTCCCTCGGGGCCGAGCGCGACCCACACGTGCCGGCGTCCGATCTCGTCGCAGGTCCCCTCGACCAGCAGCCCGCCGCGCGAGCCGGCCGCCTGGTCGGCCGGGGCGAGCCGCGCGCACAGCCGCCGCCACACGCCGGCGACCTCCCCCTCGTCGTACTGGCGCAGCACGTTCGCCGCGCGGACCAGGACCGGGCTGCCCGGCACGGGAATCTCGAAGCCCCCGCGCAGGAACACCAGCCCCTCCCGCTCGTACGGGCGTGCCGAGGCGACCCTGGCCGGGTCGATCTCCACGCCCGCCACCCGGGTGCGGGGCGCCGCGGTGCGCAGCCTGTGCAGCAGTTCGAGCGCGGTCCAGGGCGCCGCGCCGTAGCCGAGGTCGACGGCGAGCGGGTCGGCGGCGCGGCGCAGCTCGGTGCCGTGCGCGGCCGCGATCCAGCGGTCCATGCGGCGCAGCCGGTTGGGGTTGGTGGTGCCGCGCGTCACCGTGCCCACGGGGGCGGAGGCGGGACGCGGTGTCATGAGGACGAGGGTACGGGGGTACCCGCCCCGGATTGCGGACGGCCGTACGAGGCATCCGCCCAGGAACCGCGGACGGCCGTACGGAGTACCCGCCCCCGGATCGCGGCGCGTGCGCCCGCCATCGCCACGCACCCCGGACTCGAACGGTTGAGCTAGACAAGGCAATGTTTCGGCAAAGACCGCCACCGACGGCGCCGCGCGGAAATGGGAACGCGGCGTTCCGATGTTGACGTCACCGAGGGTCCTACGCCCTCTCCCAGCCGTGCCCGCAGCGAGGAGGAACGCCACGTGAGCCAGTACATCGCGAGGCTCGGGCGGCGCTCCCCCGCCGCACCGCCGCGCCTGCGGCTGCACCGCAGGCCCCGCCGCGTGGCGATGCTCTCCGTGCACACCTCACCACTGCACCAGCCGGGCACCGGCGACGCCGGCGGCATGAACGTCTACATCGTGGAGCTGGCCCAGCGCCTCGCCGCGATCAACATCGAGGTGGAGATCTTCACCCGGTCCACCACGGCCGCCCTCCCGCCCGTCGTCGAGCTCGCGCCCGGCGTCCTCGTCCGGCACGTCGACGCGGGCCCCTACGAGGGACTCGCCAAGGAGGAGCTGCCCGCCCAGCTGTGCGCGTTCACCCACGGCGTGATGCAGGCCTGGGCCGGACACCGCCCCGGCCACTACGACCTGGTCCACTCCCACTACTGGCTCTCCGGCCACGTGGGCTGGCTGGCCGCCCAGCGCTGGGGCGTCCCCCTGGTGCACGCCATGCACACCATGGCCAAGGTCAAGAACGCCAACCTCGCCGACGGCGACACGCCCGAGCCCGCCGCCCGCGTCATCGGCGAGACCCAGATCGTCGCCGCCGCCGACCGGCTGATCGCCAACACCTCCGAGGAGGCGGGCGAACTCGTCCACCACTACGCCGCCGACCCCGCCAAGGTCGCCGTCGTCCACCCCGGGGTGAACCTCGGCCGCTTCCGCCCCGCCGACGGCCGCGCCGCCGCCCGCGCCCGCCTCGGCCTGCCCAGGGACGCCCTCATCCCGCTCTTCGCCGGCCGCATCCAGCCCCTCAAGGCCCCCGACGTGCTGCTGCGCGCGGTGGCCGTGCTGCTCGCCGACCGCCCCGAGCTGCGCTCCCGGCTGTGCGTGCCCGTGGTCGGCGGCCCCAGCGGCAGCGGCCTCGCCAAGCCGGAGGGGCTCCAGAAGCTCGCCGCCCGGCTCGGCATCGCCGACGTCGTCCACTTCCACCCGCCGGTCGGACAGGAGGAGCTCGCGGACTGGTTCCGCGCCGCGTCCGTGCTGGTCATGCCGTCGTACAGCGAGTCGTTCGGGCTGGTCGCCATAGAGGCGCAGGCGTCCGGCACCCCGGTGCTCGCCGCGGAGGTCGGCGGCCTGCCGGTCGCCGTGCGCGACGGGGAGACCGGCTTCCTGATCCGGGGCCACGACCCGGCCGCCTACGCGCGCGTCCTGCGCGACTTCGCCGAGCAGCCGGAACTCGCCGACCGGATGGGCGAGGCCGCCGCCCGGCACGCCCTGTCCTTCGGCTGGGACACCGCGGCCGCCGCCACGGCCGACGTCTACACGGCCGCGACCCACGCCCACCGCCGTCACGTACGCTCCCACCATGGCTGACACGGAAGCGGAGCAGCGGGCGGCACGGATCGTCGAGGGTGTGCTGAAGGACGCCGAGCTGGAGTGGGAGAGCCCGGACCCCGGCACCTACGTGGTGAAACTCCCCGGCACCCGCAAGCTGTCCACGACGGTCTCCCTGATCGTCGGCCGGCACACCCTGTCCCTCAACGCCTTCGTCATCCGCCACCCCGACGAGAACGAGGCGGGCGTCCACCGCTGGCTCCTGGAGCGCAACCTCAAGCTGTTCGGCGTGAGTTACGCCGTCGATCCGCTCGGTGACATCTACGTCACCGGCCGCCTGCCGCTGCCCGCGATCACCCCCGAGGAGCTCGACCGGCTGCTCGGGCAGGTACTGGAGGCCGCCGACGGCAGCTTCAACACCCTGCTGGAACTGGGCTTCGCCACCGCGATCCGCAAGGAGTACGCCTGGCGCGTGTCACGCGGCGAGTCCACCCGCAACCTGGACGCGTTCACCCACCTGCTGCGCCCGTCGCCCGGTAGCGTCCCGGAGTGACCCCCACCAGCCGGCGGAAGTGCCGGGTGAGGTGGGCCTGGTCGTAGAAGCCGACGGCGGCCGCGACCGCGCTCGGCGGCCACCCCTGAAGCAGCAGCCCCCGGGCCCGCCCGACCCGCCGCGACATCAGGTACTGGTGCGGCGGGATGCCGTACGCCGTGCTGAACGCCCGCACCAGATGGGCGGGATGGGCCGACAGCTCGGCGCCCGCCTCCGCCAGCGTGACCCCGTCGGCCACCCGCTCGTCCAGCAACTCCCGCAGCCGCCGCGCCAGTACGGGATCCACGCGGCGGGACGCGGCCGGCTCGAGCGACCGCAGATGCTCCCGCAGCCGCTCCCCGACCAGCGTCAGCCGGCTCTCCGCCTCCAGCTCGTCCCCCGGCCGCACCAGCGCGGCGTGCACCTGCCCGACGCGCCGCCGCAGCAGGGGATCACGCAGGTCGGGACGGTCCACGGCGGCCCCGATGAGGTCGTCGCCGAGCCGGCTGGAGTCCAGGTACAGCACCCGCTTGCGGAAGCCCTCCGCGGTGGCGGGCTCCCCGTTGTGCGGCACGTGCGGCGGCAGCAGGGTCACGGTGTCGTCCGGGGTGCCGTGCTCGTGCCGGTCCAGGTCGTACCGCACGGCGCCGGAGTCGACGATCAGCAGCGTCCAGGCGTCGTGCACGTGCATCGGGTAGGCGTACTCGGTGAACCGGGCGTGGAACACCTCGACGACACCGGGGACGGAGGGCCGCCAGGCGGAGACGCGCGCCGGTGACGCCGCCGGCGCTGCTGCTGCCGGCGCTGGTTCCGGGGGCGGGGATGCCGGGGCGGGCATGCAAACAACGTACAAGACGCGGCGCGGCCCTGGGCGGCAGTCTCGGGGCATGAGCACGAGCACCCGTTTCGACACGAAGATCGCCGTCCTGCTGCGCGAGGACCTGGAGCCCTGGCAGCGCCTCAACGTCACCGCGTTCCTGGTCAGCGGCCTGGGCACGCAGATCCCCGAACTGATCGGGCAGCCGTACGAGGACGCGGACGGCGTGCCCTACCTGCCGATGTTCCGCCAGCCGGTGCTGGTCTTCCAGGGCGGCAAGGAAACCCTGCGGGCGGCCCACGAACGCGCCCTCTCCCGCGCCCTGCCCCGCTCGGTCTTCACCTCCGACCTCTTCGCGACCGGCCACGACGACGCCAACCGCGCGGCCGTCCGCGCGGTCCGCACCACCGACCTGGACCTGGTCGGCCTCGCGGTCCACGGCCCGCGCAACGCGGTGGACAAGGTGCTGAAGGGGGCGCGGATGCATCCGTGAGGCCAGGGCGCCGCGCACCGTGGCCGACCGGCGGGACGGGTCAGCCGGACCTGTCGTCCGGCTCCTCCGTATGGAAGGCGTACTGCCGCAGCCCCGCCGGATCGGTGACGGTGACGCGCGACCGCGCCGGGGTGACGGCGAGAAATCCGAGCTGCTGGAGCTGTCTGACCCGCCTCCCGGCCGCCTCCCGGCCCATTCCGGTCCAGTTGCCCAGGTCCGTCTGCGTCACCTTGACCTCGATCCCCTGGGCCGTGTCCACACCTTCGACGTCCGCGAGCCTCAGCAGCAGCCGGGCCAGCCTGAGCCGAGCGGGCGCGCTCGCGATGGCGATGCGGTGGTGGTCCGACTCCTTGAGGCGTGCGCACACGGACAGGAAGACCTTCCCGAGGATTCCGGGGTGCTCCGCCAGCAGCGCCATGAACGCCTCGGCCGCGTACCAGCGGACGTAGGTCTGCCGCAGCGCGATGACGGTCGCGGTCCGGGGGCCTCCGTCCAGCAGGCCCATCTCGCCGATCAGTTCGCCGCCCCGCCGGGTGGCCAGGTACGTGGTGCGGTCGTTCTCGCCGTGCCACAGCACGCGGCACATCCCGCTGATGACCAGCGCGGCCCGGTCGGCGTGCTCACTCTGCCGCAGGATGGTGTCACCGGGCTCGAAGGGGTGCCGGGGCTCGCGGCCGATGCGGGTCATCGCCTTGCGTTCGCCGTGGTCGAGCGAGTCCCAGAACGTCATGTGCCTCACGTCGGCAGTGTCTCGAAGTCACCTCTCGTTACGAGGCAGTTGCCTCAATTTGATCGCCCAAGCGCTGCTCTCATGTGCCTTATTGCCACATGAGTAGACAGGTATGACAGATGCTCGATGAGCAGCGACAACCACAGCGCCGGAACCCGGACGACGAACCGGACGCGGGTGGCGCACAGCACAGGGTGGACATCCGGTCCGGCGGTGACGTCGAGTTCAACGGCATCGCGGGCGGCCGTGACGTCAGCGTGGGCGACAACGTGCGGATCGGCAGGTGGCACGAAACCAACGTCACCAACGTCACCGTCCTCAAAAGGGCACACCGGTGGGCGCTGGCCCATCCGGTGGCCGCCTGCGCCGTCGCCGTCTGCGTCGTGTCCGCGGGCTCCTGGGCCGGTGTGTCGCTGGGGTCGGGGGACGGGTCCGGGGTCGACCTCTCCGTCGTGAACGAGGAGGGGCTGCCCGGAGCCGGACACACCGTCGAGCAGACCCGCAACGCCGAGCGGCTCGGGGACGCCGCGTCCTGGTGCCATCTGGTGGCGCCGGGTGACCAGGCGTGCGAGAGCACGATGGGGTCCGTCTTCGCCGAGAAGGCCGCCTCCTACCGCCAACGGGTCGACGAGATCGGCCTGGGCGAGCCCGAGAAGACCGCCACGGGCGCCCAGGTGATGCTCAGCTGGAAGGGCGAGGGCCAGGGAACCGTACGGCTCGTCCGCACCGGCGGACGCTGGCAGGTCGACCCCAACGACTACGCACTGCTGAAGCTCTGCCGTGCCGGCATCTTCCTCTCGCTGGTCGACGCGAGGAGCCAGGAACTGCGCTGCGGCATGTTCCAGATCCCGACCACATAGTCCGCCGGCCCCCCCCGTGGGCGGCGCCACCTCCCGACAGGAAGCGACACCCGCCGTGACCAGCCATGCCCAGCACTCCCAGCTGCTCTTCGCCGACATCAAGGAGTTCAGTTCACGCAGCGACCACGCTCAGCTGCGGGCCCGTAACGATCTTTACGCCGAGATGCGGTCGGCGTTCACCGACGAACGGTGGCGGTCGTGCCGCCACGAGGACCGGGGGGACGGGGTCCTGGTCGTCATACCCTCGGACCCCGACCTGCCGCTCGAAACCCTGTTCACCGACGTGCTCCCGCGCCTGGAGGCGGGCCTGGGCGGCAGGCGGCGCAGTGACCCGCTGCTCCGGCTCAGGATCGCCGTCCACGCAGGCCCGGTGCACCGCGACCGCCACGGCTTCGCGGGCCACGCGGTGAACCACGTCTTCCGCCTGTGCGACGGGGCGCCGCTGCGGCAGGCGCTCGACGAGGCGACGAGCGACACCGCGGTCCTGGTCTCCGAGGCCGTCCACGACACGGTGGTCCGTGCGGGCCTCCCGGGCGTCGAGGCGACGACGTTCCACCCCGTCACGTTCCAGGTCAAGGAGACCCGGGCCCGGGCGTATCTCCACGTGCCGGGCGATCCCGCCTGCGCCCTGCGGATCGCGCGGGAGGCCGCGCCCGAGCCGCACGGCGGGAGGGACGACGCCCGGCACGGCGGAGTGTCCGTCAGCGCGGGACACAGCGTGCACATGGACGGCGCGATCGTCACGGCCGGGGACGCCCAGGTGACCATGCCTGCCGCGCAGCGGACCCGCTGGTGGCGCGGCCCGCGCGGTGAGAGCCGGTAGCACCCCCTTCTCCCCCGACACGCGACAGGAACCAGAAGGAAGGTACGGAAGAGATGACACACCACGCCCTGCGCCTGCGACGCGCCGCTGTGGCCATGGCCGCCGCGGGGCTGCTCGCCGCGGCCACCGCCGCCTGCTCGATTGGACCCACGACGAAGAAGGAGGTCTGCGACGAGTACGACTCGCTGGGGAGCCGGCTGGGCATCGGCCAGGTGTTCGGAGACCCGGTCTTCTCCGCAGCCGGCGACCTCGCGGACGTGGCCGACCGCTACGAGGGGCCCGAGGACCTGTCCGCCGACGCGGAGCGTCTGGAGTCCATAGCGGACTCCGACTCGACGACCGAGCTGGAGCTGAGCGAGGCCACGAGCAGCGTCGCCGCCCTCTGCGGCCACCAGCTGGGCTCGGGCCCCTTCGTCCCGTAGGCCCGCGCGGGCGGCGGCCAGGGGGCGGCCGCCCGCGACCTCACGGTCCACCGCCCTGTCCCGGCCGCTTCATCGCGCGGCGCGGGCCGGCCGGGCGGGACAAGGCCGTCGCGGTCACGGACGGAAACCACTCCCGCCGCGTCCGCGTAGGCTCGTGCCGTGCCCGCACCCCGTCTGCATCGTGTCGCCGTCCTGGTGCTCGAGGGCGCGAAGCCGCTCGACGTCGGGATTCCCGCGCAGGTCTTCACGACCCGCGCGAGCATGCCGTACGAGGTGCGGGTGTGCGGGGCGGCGCCCGGCCTGGTGACCGGCGGGGACGGCCTCGCGTACGCCGTCTCGCACGGCCTCGACGCGCTGGAGTGGGCCGACATCGTCTTCGTGCCCGGGTACCGCTTCCCCGACCGTGACGATCCGCCGCCGGCCGTCGTCGACGCGCTGGTCGCCGCGCACGCGCGGGGCGCGCGGCTCGCCGCGATCTCGACGGGCGCGTTCGCGCTGGCCGCCACCGGCCTGCTGGACGGGCGGCGCGCCACCACGCACTGGCACTACACGCGCGCCCTCATGGCCCGGCATCCGCGCGTCAAGGTCGACGAGAACGTGCTGTTCGTCGACGAGGGCAGCGTGCTCACCTCGGCGGGCGCCGCCTCCGGGATCGACCTGTGCCTGCACATCCTGCGCGGCGACCTCGGGGTGGCCGCGTCCAACCACGCGGCCCGGCGGCTGGTCGCGGCGCCCTACCGCAGCGGGGGCCAGGCCCAGTACGTGCCGCGCAGCGTGCCCGAGCCGCTGGGCGAGCGGTTCGCGGCGACGCGGGAGTGGGCGCTGCACCGGCTGGACGAGCCGCTCACCCTGGAGGTGCTGGCGCGGCAGGCGGGGGTGTCGCCGCGGACGTTCTCCCGGCGGTTCGTGGAGGAGACCGGCTACACGCCGATGCAGTGGGTGATGCGGGCCCGCGTCGACCTGGCCCGTGAGCTGCTGGAACGCTCGCAGCGCAGCGTCGAGCAGATCGCCGCCGACACGGGGCTGGGCACGGGGGCGAATCTGCGCCTGCACTTCCAGCGGATCCTCGGTACGACGCCGAGCGAGTACCGGCGGACGTTCACGCGGGGGGAGTAGGCGGGGCCCTCGCGGGCGCCTGTTGCCGCGTGGCGAGATCCTTGTGAACCCTGGCAATCACGCCACTGTCAGCGGCGCCGACGGCGCGCGAGCCTGGGTGAGGAGAGGAAGGGACACCACTCATGACTCGCATCGCCATCAACGGATTCGGCCGCATCGGACGCAACGTGCTGCGCGCCCTGCTGGAGCGGGACACCGGACTGGAGGTCGTCGCCGTCAACGACCTGACGGAGCCGACCGCCCTCGCCCGGCTGCTCGCCTTCGACAGCACCGCGGGACGCCTCGGGCGCCCGGTGAGCGTGGACGGCGACACCCTCGTCGTGGACGGCCACCGGATCAAGGTGCTGGCCGAGCGCGAGCCGGCGCAGCTGCCGTGGGCCGACCTGGACGTCGACCTCGTACTGGAGGCCACCGGCCGCTTCACCTCGGCCAAGGCCGCCCGCGCCCACCTCGACGCGGGCGCCCGGAAGGTCCTGGTCAGCGCGCCCTCGGACGGCGCGGACGTGACGCTGGCGTACGGTGTGAACACCGACGCGTACGACGCGGAGCTGCACACGATCGTCTCCAACGCGTCCTGCACCACCAACGCGCTCGCGCCGCTGGCCGCGGTCCTCGACGACCTGGCCGGCATCGAGCACGGGTTCATGACGACCGTGCACGCCTACACGCAGGAGCAGAACCTCCAGGACGGCCCGCACCGCGACCCGCGCCGCGCCCGCGCCGCCGGCGTCAACATCGTGCCGACCACGACGGGCGCCGCGAAGGCGATCGGCCTGGTCCTGCCGAACCTCGACGGCAAGCTGTCCGGCGACTCGATCCGCGTGCCGGTGCCGGTCGGCTCCATCGTCGAGCTGAACACGACGGTCGCCCGCGACGTGACGCGCGACGAGGTGCTGGCCGCGTACCGCACGGCCGCGGAGGGCCCGCTGGCCGGCGTCCTCGAGTACTCGGAGGACCCGCTGGTGTCCTCGGACATCACCGGCAATCCGGCGTCGTCCATCTTCGACTCGGCGCTGACCCGCGTCGACGGACGCCACGTCAAGGTGGTCGCCTGGTACGACAACGAGTGGGGCTTCTCGAACCGGGTGATCGACACGCTGGAGCTGCTGGCCCGGGGCTGACCTTCCGCCGCGTACGTGGGCGTGCCTGCCGTGTTCGACGGGCGCGCCCACGTCGGCGTTCTCGGCGGCCGGCGGTCAGGTACAGCCTGCTGTACCGCGAACAGGGGTGCTCGCCGGGCCGACGCGGCACGTCCCGCTCCCTAGCGTGGAAACCACGGAACCGACATCCCGACTGCCGCTGGGAGCACGCAACCATGACCGACACCTCCCCGACCCGCACGGCCGCCCTGTGGACCCTCGCGGCCCTCGCCGCCACGGCCAACCTCGTCACCTCCCTCGCCCACGCGGGCCTGGCGGCGAACCTCACCACCGGCCTCATCACCCTGGCCGCCCTGACGGCCCTGGGAGCCCGCCACCAGCGGGGGCGCCGGGAGCGCGCCTGACCTGCGGCGGCGGTAGTTGATCACGGTGGCGTGTCGAAAGCGTTCATAAAATCATCACGGATCTTCACGTTGCCCTTACTTCTTGTCATGCTGGCGCGGCCCGAGATCAGCAGTCATCCCTCAGCACCAGTACCTGGAGCGCCGCCATGGCCGACACGCAGCCCACCACCGAATCCGGCCCGATCGCCGTGGCCCCCCAGTACGGACTGGCCATGAAGCGCCGCGGCCCCGTCGCCGTGTGGCTGGGCCTTCCGCTCATCACGCTCGGCATCTACCAGCTGGTCTGGTACTACAAGATCCACAAGGAGCTGAACGAGCACGACCGCCGGCAGAACCTCAGCCCGGCCGGCAGCCTGCTGGTGCTGCTCTTCCTGAGCTGGACCCTGATCGCCCCGCTGATCTCGTTCCACAACACCGGCAAGGCGATCGCGAACGCGCAGCGCGCGGCCGGCCTTCAGGTGACGTGCAGCCCCGCCGCGAGCACGTGGCTGGCCTTCGTCTTCGGCCTCAACGTCTGGTACATGCAGCGTGAGCTGAACCGGGTCGTCGAGGCCTACCCGGGCACGACCCCGGGCACGCAGGTCCCCCTGGCGGTCTGACCGCGCCCACGCCTCGGCCCACGGCATCCGCCCTTCCCGGACGCCGTGGGCCGTTCCGCCTCACGTGACGGGCTGGACGCGCTCCTTGCGTCCCCTGCGTCTCCGGGCGCCCGCCGCGATCCCCGTCAGCACGAGGAAGAACACCGCGCCGAGCGCCGACAGCACCGTGAACACGGCCGCCCCTCCGCCGTCGACGTCCTCCTCCCGGGCGACCACCTGCGGATCGTCCGCCTCGTACCGAACGGTCAGCTCGGCCCCGACGTGCCGCTTGCCCCCGCCACTGCCCGCCGGCAGATCCGCGACGACGGTCCGCCCGTCGACCGTGAACTCGACCGCGCAGTGCCCGATCATGCAGGACCCGTCCTCGCGCAGAACCGCCTACGCCCGTTCACTGTCCTTCAGGGACCGCAGATGCTGGGCCGCCGGCCACATCACCAGCCCGGAGAACGCCCCCAGAATCAGCGCGATCACCAACGGCCCGATGACGGACCCCCGCGAAACGGCAACCCGAGCCTCGGGGGCGCTGAAGCCAGGGGGGTTCCGTCGGCGGCTCGAAAAGCCGCAGCCGCCCCCTTCGGCGGCGCCTACGCTCCCGAACACCGAGGCAGGAGGGCGCGATGTCCGACGAGGAAGCCGCCGCGTACTACACGTTGACCTGCGACGACCCGCCCCACGAAGTGGTGCTCGTCGACTGCGGGTCCCGCGAGATGGATGTGATCCTGGCTATGACGACGGCGAGGCCCGTCGAGCCATTGAGATCGTCAAGTTGCTCCGCGGAAGCCTGACGCGCATCCGGCGGTAAGACCTGTTCCGTTCACTGTGCTGTCCTCTGCGGGAGGCTGTCAGTCCCCGTTCATAGGATCACGGCATGTCTGATGCCTTCACCGTCTTGTGGACCCACGACACGTGCCGTGCGCTGCGCAAGGCGGGGCGGGTGGGAGAGAGACCGCCGGTCGCCTTCAGCGGCGTTCACTCCTCCCTTCCCGCATGGACGGGTGCTCGTGCTGGGGACGAGGTGTACGCGCTGCATGTCAACCGGCGAGAGGTTTTCGTGGTGAGTCAGCTGCGCGTGATCGACATGGAACGACGCGACTGCTGCGGCGTGGCTCCCGCAACGTGGGAGGACCCTGCGTATCCCGGGCACGGTGACTGGTCGATGCTAGGCGCCGGCGGCTGCGGCGCCATGGCGGTGCATGTGGACGCGACGCCCGTACGCTTCGATGTGGCCCTCTCCGGTGACCTGCTTGCGAGACTTGCCTGGCGCAACCGCCGAGGTCAGACCCGCGGTCTGAAGCACCTGGTGGAGGGCCGTCTTGAGAGCTCGGTCAGCCTGCAGGGGTTCTACCGTCTGACCCCTGAGGCCGCCGGCGAGTTGGCGGAAGTCGTCGGCAGCTCTGCCCCTTGATGGTGGCGGACGAGCGAGGCGTGAGCACCCGGTACGCGCCGACTCCTCTGCGGTGCCTCACGAAGTGGCGACCACGGCCTCAGCCGGCAGAGGTAGCCCGCCACTGCGCGGTGATGCACCCTTCTTCCATGTCCCACCACTCCTTGGCCAGGCCATGGTTGAGCGGCCTCTGCACCTTGGAGAGATCGGCGGTGGGCGGGACGTCCAGGGCGACCATGCCGAACCGTTCTATGCCCTCGCCGTATGCTCCAAGGTCGTGGAAGGCGTTGATCACGCCCTGCCGTGCGGCTCCCGAGCCGCCGTCGCGAAGCACGATGAGGCGGATGGTGCGGTGCTCGGAACGCCTGACCACCTCGCCGGCCCATCGCATGCCCTCCTCGTCGGGCTCGGTGGCCACGATGTCCCCGCAGGCGATACCTCTGACGAACCAGGGGATGTTGTCGAGCCTTGCAGTCCCGTCCCCCTGGTCGACCGCCCACAGACTCTCCACCGATGCCGGGGGCCAGTCGTCCTCTGTCTCAAGCCGGAAGTGCACCTTCACGTACGGGCCCTCGGGGTTCGTCATGGTGCCAGGATGCACAGCCTCGCCGCGCCGGCCGCAGGGGGGTGACGCCTGCTCAGCGTCGGATACGGGCTCGTCCGTGTCTCAGTCGACGACAGCCAGCCAGGACGGCGGGCACGCAGGCTCGTACGGTCGGAGTTGGAGAAGGGCGGGGAGAGAGATGGCGGACACGTACTTCTGGCTGGTGTGCGACGACATGCCCCACGACGTGGTGCTCATCGACCCCGGCGTCCGCGTGATGGACGTCGTCCAGGTCGTGCGTCGGCTGACAGGACTGAGTCTCTGGCGCAGCAAGGTCCTGGCATTGCGAGTTCCCACGGTCCTTCTCGCCGGCGTGCCCGAAGAGGACGCGGCGGCGGCCGTCTCGGCCTTGCACGGTGCAGGAGCCCGGGCGGAGACGAGAGAACGGCTGGAGCCGGAGCTTCCGGGACAGTGAGCACGGCCCGAACAACGGGTTGACGGCCCAGAGGCAACGACAAGCCCCCTGCTCGCGGAGAAACCGCAGGCAGGGGGCTTACTCGTGGGCGCCTACTTCTTCTTGCCCTGGTTCTTCACAGCCTCGATCGCCGCGGCTGCCGCCTCCGGGTCGAGGTAGGTGCCGCCCGGGTTGACCGGCGCGAAGTCGGCGTCGAGTTCGTAGGACAGGGGGATGCCCGTCGGGATGTTGAGGCCCGCGATGTCGGCGTCCGAGATGCCGTCCAGGTGCTTGACCAGCGCGCGGAGGCTGTTGCCGTGGGCGGCGACCAGGACCGTGCGGCCGGACAGGAGGTCCGGGACGATCGAGTCGAACCAGTACGGCAGCATGCGGACGACGACGTCCTTCAGGCACTCCGTCTGCGGGCGCAGCTCCGGCGGGAGGGTCGCGTAGCGCGGGTCCGAGAACTGGGAGTACTCGGCGTCACGGTCGAGCGGGGGCGGCGGGGTGTCGTAGGAGCGGCGCCACAGCATGAACTGCTCCTCGCCGAACTCCGCGAGCGTCTGCGCCTTGTCCTTGCCCTGGAGGGCGCCGTAGTGACGCTCGTTCAGGCGCCAGCTGCGGCTGACCGGGATCCACAGGCGGTCCGCGGCCTCCAGCGCCAGCTGGGCCGTGCGGATCGCGCGCTTCTGGAGCGAGGTGTGGAGCACGTCGGGCAGCAGGCCGGCTTCCTTGAGCAGCTCGCCGCCGCGCGTCGCCTCCTTCTCGCCCTTCGCGGTGAGGTTGACGTCCACCCAGCCGGTGAACAGGTTCTTCTCGTTCCACTCGCTCTCGCCGTGGCGGAGGAGGATCAGCTTGTACGGTGCGTCGGCCATGTGCCCGAGCGTAATCGACGCCCCGCACGGCCCGCGCCCCCTGCCCGCCTGGCGGACGGTTGACGGGATCTGTTAATCGAGTGGCCGCCGGAGGACCTCCCTTCGTAATGTGTGCTGGCCGCCGTGGACACTTACACCTCGACGGTCGTCACCTACACGTCATCCCGGGCCTGGCCCGGGCGCCAGGGGGGCCACCCATGTCAGTCACCGGAGTCAGACGTGCCCTGAGCGAGTCCGTCTCAGGGCTTCCCCGCGCCTTCTGGTGGCTGTGGACCAGCACCCTGGTCAACCGGCTCGGCGCCTTCGTCGCCACCTTCATGGCGCTCTACCTCACCCTCGACCGCGGCTACTCCGCCTCCTACGCCGGTCTCGTCGTCGCCCTCCACGGCCTCGGCGGGGTGATCTCCTCCCTCGGCGCCGGCGTCATGACCGACCGGCTCGGGCGGCGGCCCACCCTGCTCGTCGCCCAGACCGCGACCGCGCTGTCCGTCGCCCTGCTCGGCTTCGTGCGCGACCCCGTCGCCATCGCGGCCGTCGCCTTCCTCGTCGGCATGGCGTCCAACGCCTCCCGGCCCGCCGTGCAGGCGATGATGGCGGACATCGTGCGGCCCGAGGACCGTATCCGCGCCTTCTCGCTCAACTACTGGGCCATCAACCTCGGCTTCGCGGTCTCGTCCGCGGGCGCCGGCTTCATCGCCGAGGTCAGCTACCTCGCCGGCTTCCTCATCGAGGCCGGGATGACCCTCCTGTGCGCCGTGCTCGTCTTCGTCAAGCTGCCCGAGTCCCGCCCGGAGCGGCAGCCCGCCGGACCCGGCGGGACCAAGGAGGAGTCCGTCTCCCTCGGCACCGTGCTGCGCGACGGCCGGTTCATGGGCGTCGTCGGGCTGTCCTTCCTCATCGCCCTCGTCTTCCAGCAGGGCTACCTCGGACTCCCGGTCGCCATGGGCGAGGCCGGCTTCACGCCCGCCGACTTCGGCATGGCCATCGCCGTCAACGGCGTCCTGATCGTCGTCCTCCAGCTGCCCGTCACACGGCTGATCGAGCACCGCGACCCGCGCCGGATGCTCGTCGTCTCCTCGCTGCTCGCCGGGTACGGCTTCGGGCTCACCGCCTTCGCCGGGTCCGTCGGCGTCTTCGCCCTCACCGTCTGCGTGTGGACGCTCGCCGAGATCGTCAACGCCCCCGTCCAGACCGGTCTGGTCGTACGGCTCTCCCCGGTGCAGGGACGCGGGCGCTACCAGGGCGTCTACACCTCGTCCTGGGCGGTCGCCGCCCTCGTCGCCCCGCTGATGTCCGGCTTCGTCATCGACCGGTGGGGCGCGGCCTGGCTGTGGGGGACCTGCGCCGTCGTCGGCACGGTGGCCGGCCTCGGGTACGGGCTGCTCATGCGGCGGCTGCCGGACGACACCGACATCGACGCCACGACCGGCACCGGTACCGCTTCCCGTACCAACACCGAGCCCGTGAAGCAGACCGCCTAGCACGCCCGTACGCCGAAGGCCCCGTACGCCGTCACCGGCGTACGGGGCCTCCGTACGTTCGTCATGCCGGCCGGACCGGCGACGCGCGGCGCGTCACCCGCACTGGCACGGGCTGCCCGACTGGCACCCGCAGCCGCAGCCCGAACCGCAGCCGCAGGCGGCGATCAGGGTGAGGTTCCTGACCTCGGCGGGTTGCTCGGTCTCGCGCTCCTGCGTGGGGTCGGGCGTCGTGCCGGGGGATTCGGCCATGGGTCCCTCCTCGGGCTGGGGCCTGCGCACACCTGCTCCCCATTGGACGCCCGTCCGGCCGGGCGCATCAACGGCGCATCGGGGGCGGCGGAAGCACCCCCGCGCCCCCACCGGTCACCCG
>MUNG01000309.1 GCA_002154585.1 Streptomyces pseudogriseolus | reverse complement strand
CGTCCTCGCCGACCACGATCTCCAGCAGGGTGCCGGACGCGGGGGCGGGGATCTCGGTGTCGACCTTGTCGGTGGACACCTCGAGCAGCGGCTCGTCGGCCTCGACGGTGTCGCCCACCGACTTCAGCCAGCGGGTGACGGTGCCCTCGGTGACGGACTCGCCCAGCGCCGGCAGCACCACGTCGGTGCCCTCCGCGGAACCGCCGCCGGCCGCGGCCTCGGCGGTGGGCGCCGGGGCAGGGGCGGCCTGCTCGGTGGACGGCTGGGCCTGCGGCTCCGGCGCGGGGGCCGGCGGGGCCGCCTGCTCGGCGGCGGGCGCCTCGGTGGCCGCGGGGGCGCCGCTGCCGTCGTCGATCAGGGCCAGCTCGGCGCCGACCTCGACCGTCTCGTCCTCGGCGACCTTGATGGAGGACAGCACGCCGGAGGCGGGGGCCGGGATCTCGGTGTCGACCTTGTCGGTCGACACCTCGAGCAGCGGCTCGTCGGCCTCGACGCGCTCACCCTCGGCCTTCAGCCAGCGGGTGACAGTGCCCTCGGTGACGCTCTCGCCGAGCGCCGGAAGGGTTACGGAAACCGCCATGGTTTCGGTTGCTCCTTTAAAAGTGCGGAAGTCTGTGTCGTCGCGCCCGGTGACCGACGGCTCAGTCGTGGGAGTGGAGGGGCTTGCCGGCCAGGGCCAGGTGGGCCTCGCCGAGCGCCTCGTTCTGCGTCGGGTGGGCGTGCACGAGCTGGGCCACCTCGGCCGGCAGCGCCTCCCAGTTGTAGATCAGCTGGGCCTCGCCGACCTGCTCGCCCATACGGTCGCCGACCATGTGGACGCCGACCACCGCACCGTCCTTGACCTGGACGAGCTTGATCTCGCCCGCGGTCTTCAGGATCTTGCTCCTGCCGTTGCCCGCGAGGTTGTACTTCAGGGCGACGACCTTGTCCGCGCCGTAGATCTCCTTGGCCTTGGCCTCGGTGATGCCGACGGAGGCGACCTCGGGGTGGCAGTACGTCACGCGCGGGACGCCGTCGTAGTCGATCGGGACGGTCTTCAGACCGGCCAGCCGCTCCGCCACCAGG
Organism: Streptomyces pseudogriseolus; assembly: GCA_002154585.1. Lineage (GTDB taxonomy): Bacteria > Actinomycetota > Actinomycetes > Streptomycetales > Streptomycetaceae > Streptomyces > Streptomyces pseudogriseolus. The sequence continues at coordinate 6,260 of MUNG01000309.1, read as the reverse complement.
ATGCCCTCGGCGAAGCCGACGTGCGCGAGCTGGAGCGTCGGGACGAGGTCGCCGACGGCGGAGATCGTCGGGACGTTCGTCCGCATGTACTCGTCGACCAGGACGTAGCCGCGGTCCATGGCGACCCCGGCCTCCTCGTAGCCCAGGCCCTGCGAGACCGGGCCGCGGCCGACGGCGACGAGCAGGATCTCGGCCTCGAACTCCTTGCCGTCCGCCAGGGTGACCTTGACGCCGTCCTGGGTGTACTCGGCCTTCTCGAAGAACGTGCCCAGGTTGAACTTGATGCCGCGCTTGCGGAACGCGCGCTCGAGCAGCTTCGAGCTGTTCTCGTCCTCGACCGGGACGAGGTGCTTCATGCCCTCGATGACGGTGACGTCGGTGCCGAACGACTTCCACGCGGACGCGAACTCGACCCCGATGACGCCGCCGCCCAGGACGATCGCGGACTTGGGCACGCGGTCCAGGGTCAGGGCGTGGTCGGAGGAGATGATCCGGTCGCCGTCGATCTGCAGGCCCGGCAGCGACTTCGGCACGGAGCCGGTCGCCAGCAGGACGTGGCGGCCCTGGAGGCGCTGGCCGTTCACGTCGACGGAGGTGGGGGAGGACAGCCGGCCCTCGCCCTCGATGTAGGTGATCTTGCGGGAGGCGATCAGCCCCTGAAGACCCTTGTAGAGGCCCGCGATCACGTCGTCCTTGTACTTGTGGACGGCCGCGATGTCGATGCCCTCGAAGGTGGCCTTCACACCGAACTGCTCGCTCTCGCGTGCCTGGTCGGCGATCTCACCCGCGTGCAGCAGGGCCTTGGTGGGGATGCATCCGTTGTGCAGGCAGGTACCGCCGACCTTGCCCTTCTCGATCAGGGCGACGTCCAGGCCCAGCTGCGCCCCGCGCAGGGCCGCGGCGTACCCACCGCTGCCACCGCCGAGGATCACTAGGTCGAAAACGGTGCTGGCGTCGTTCGCCACGTCACGTCCTCCATGCATGTGCGCCACGCCGGTCTCCAGTGACCGGTCGGCGGCTGGTGTCCGGCCGCTCTATGTTCTCGGCCCTTGTGTGGGGCCCTGTCCTGCCGAGCCCTATCCTCGCACTTGTCGGGGCCGTACGAGACGCCGGGCCGTGGTGTGAGACGTCCCACTCCCCGGTGACGGGGCCCCGTCGCACCCGCGTACGAGGCCCGTCACCCGGCGATGTGTCAGCTCAGCTCGCCCGCGGCGGCCCGCTCCGCCAGCCGCACCAGGGTGCGCACGGCGGAACCGGTCCCGCCCTTGGGGGTGTAGCCGAAGGGGCCGCCCTCGTTGAAGGCCGGGCCCGCGATGTCGAGGTGGGCCCAGGTGATGCCCTCGCCGACGAACTCGCGCAGGAACAGGCCGGCGACCAGGCCGCCGCCCATCCGCTCGCCCATGTTGGCGATGTCGGCCGTCGACGACTCCATGCCCTTGCGCAGGTGCTCCGGGAGCGGCATCGGCCAGGCCGGCTCGCCCGCCTCCTCGGCGGCCTCCTGCACCGCGGCGCGGAAGTCGTCGTCGTTGGCCATGATGCCGAAGGTCCGGCTGCCCAGCGCCAGCACCATCGCGCCGGTCAGCGTCGCCACGTCCACGATCGCGTCCGGCTTCTCCTGCGACGCGGCCCACAGCGCGTCCGCCAGGACCAGCCGGCCCTCGGCGTCGGTGTTGAGCACCTCGACGGTCTTGCCGCTGTACATGCGCAGCACGTCGCCCGGGCGGGTCGCGGAGCCGGAGGGCATGTTCTCGGCGAGCGCCAGCCAGCCGGTGACGTTGACCTCCAGGCCGAGCCGGGCGGCGGCGACGACCGCGGCGAACACGGCGGCGGCGCCGCTCATGTCGCACTTCATCGTCTCGTTGTGGCCGGCCGGCTTGAGCGAGATGCCGCCCGAGTCGTAGGTGATGCCCTTGCCGACCAGCGCCAGGTGCTTCTTCGCCTTGGACGAGGTGTACGACAGCTTCACCAGGCGCGGGCCGGACGCGGAGCCGGCACCGACGCCGAGGATGCCGCCGTAGCCGCCCTTGACGAGGGCCTTCTCGTCGAGCACCTGCACCTTGATGCCGTGCTCCTTCGCCGCCGCCTGCGCGACCGCCGCGAACGCCTCGGGGTTGAGGTCGTTCGGCGGGGTGTTGATCAGGTCGCGGGCCCGGTTGAGCTCCTCGGACACGGCGACGGCGCGCTCGACGGCCGCCTTGTACGCCTTGTCGCGGGGCTTGCCGCCGAGCAGCGCGGCCTCGGCGAGCGGGGCCTTGCCGCCCTTGCCGCTCTTCGCGTCGCCCTGGTCCTTGTAGGCGTCGAAGGAGTACGCGCCGAGCAGTACGCCCTCGGCGACCGCGCCGGCGTCGGCGGCGTCCGCCAGCGGCAGCGCGAACGCGGCCTTCTTCGTGCCGGTGAGGGCGCGAGCGGCGACGCCGGCCGCCTTGCGCAGCGCCTCGGCGTCGTAACCGGAGTCCCCCTCGGGCCGGGAGCCGAGGCCCACCGCCACCACGAGCGGCGCCTTGAAGCCGGCCGGCGCGGGGAGCTTGGTCACCTCGCCCTCGGCACCGGACGCGCCGAGGGTCTCCAGGACACCGGCCAGGTTGCCGTCGTACGCCTGGTCCACGGCTTCGGCGCCCGGAGCGACGACGGGTCCCTGGGGCTTGGACGCGGAGCCCTTGGCGACACCGATCACGATCGCGTCGGCGCGCAGGCCGGCGACCGCGGCGGTGCTGAGAGTCAGAGCAGTCACGGTGGTGAATTCTCGCTTCCGATGTGAAGTTTCAGTGGCCGAAGGGTGTGGGTCGACCGGGCCCGGCAGCCGACCCTAAACGTGACGTCCGGGTGCGATCCCGTCGGGGCCTCCCCCGGTGCGGCGAACACCCGGCCCCGAGCCTACGCGCGTGTGCGCCCGCACTCATGGGCGGTGCGCGCCCGTCCCGGCGCGGCGGGTGCCCCGCGACGGGCCGGGGACGCCCCCGGCGCGGACCGGTGACGCCTCGCGCGATCATGGTGGTGCCGTCCGTGCCGCCGGGGTGCGGCGGCCGTGAAGGGGGAGCGTGCGGTGAGAAGAGTGTGCACGGTGGTCGTCCTGCTGGCCCTGGTGCTGACGGGGTGTGGATCGGGTTCCGGGAGTTCCGGGGGCGATACCGGGGGCGCGGACGGCGAGGCGTCCTCGGGGGCGCCGGGGGAGTGGTGGCGGCCGAGGCCCGGTCTGGCCTGGCAGTGGCAGCTCACCGGCCGCCTGGACACCTCCGTCGACGTCCCCGTGTACGACATCGACGGCTTCCACCACTCGAAGGAGACCGTCGACGCGCTGCACCGCGACGGCCGCAAGGTCGTCTGCTACCTGTCCACCGGGGCCTGGGAGGACTTCCGCCCGGACGCGGACGACTTCCCGAGGTCGGTGATCGGCCGGGGCAACGGCTGGGAGGGCGAGCGCTGGCTCGACGTCCGCCGCACCGACGTCCTGGAGCCGCTGATGGCCGAACGCCTCGACATGTGCCGCGACAAGGGCTTCGACGCCGTGGAGCCGGACAACATGGACGGCTACCGCAACCGCACCGGCTTCCCGCTGACCGCCGCCGACCAGCTCCGCTACAACCGGCTGATCGCCCGCCTCGCGCACGAGCGCGGCATGGCCGTCGGCCTGAAGAACGACCTCGACCAGATCCCGGCCCTGGTCGGCGACTTCGACTTCGCGGTCAACGAGCAGTGCGCCCAGTACGGCGAGTGCGACCGGCTCACCCCGTTCGTCGCGGCGGGCAAGGCCGTCTTCCACGCCGAGTACGAACTGCCCACCGCCCGCTTCTGCGCCGACTCCCGCCGCCTGAAACTGAGTTCCCTGCTCAAGCGGTACTCGCTCGACGCGTGGCGGCGAACCTGCTGAACTCCACGGACGCCACCGAGGTACCGGCGACCCGGTCGGCGAGGGAGCGCCGCCGCCCGCCCAGCACCGGCAGCGCGTTCAACAGGAACAATGCCACCGCGACCAGCCACACCAGCACCGACAGCACGATCTCGCCCTCGGCCAGCAGCACGCACGCCACCGCGTACACGGCGACGTCGGTGGCCGTGGTCACCGCCGCGCGCAGCGCCGCCCGGCGGGGCGTGCGCGGCATGACCTTCAGCCCGGTCAGGGCCTTGCCGACGGTCCGCCCGGCGAGGGCGAGGCACGCCCACTGGTAGAGGAAGGCGGCGACGACCAGCAGCCCGAACGCCTGCTGCACGTACCCCACCGACTTGTCCCACAGCGACGTGCCGAGGCCGGCCGACGCGTCCAGCACGTCCCCGCGCGAGGTGAGCAGGTCGAAGCCGCCGCGCGCGGCCAGCTCGGGCACATCGGTCACCAGCGCGGAAATCCGGTTGAAGGTGAGCACCGCGAGCAGCGAGGCCAGCGCCGCCACCAGCGCGAAGTCGATCAACCATGCTGTGGCACGACGAAATGCCGACATCAACGTCCCCCGTATGTCTGCCGATTCGACCCCGCAGTGTAGGGGCGGGGCGGGAGGGTCCGCAGGGGGACAAGGCGTCAGTTTCAGCCGAGTGACATGACGACGAGCGCTGTTGTCGCCGCCGTCTCCGCGACTCCGCCGAACACGTCGCCGGTCACCCCGCCGAACCGCCGTACGCAGCGCCGCAGCAGCAGGTCGGCGGCCCCGGCGGCCACCGCCACCGCCAGCCCGGCGCGCAGCGCGTCGTACGCCCCCAGGGCCGCGCCCGCGCCCGCGAGCAGTCCGGCGGCGAGGAGCGCGACCGCCGCCGCGCGCGGCACCGGCACCACCCCCGCGACCGCCGCGCCCAGCCCTTCCGGCCGGGCGGCCGGCACACCGGTGCGCGCGGCCAGCGTGAGGGCGAGCCGCGCCGCGACCGCCGACACCACGGCGGCCAGCGCGCCCCGCGCCCAGGAACCGCCGTACGCCTGCGCCAGCGCGGCCACCTGGGCGAACAGGACGAGCACCAGGGTGAGCACCCCGAACGGTCCGACGTCCGACTGCTTCATGATCCGCAGCGCGTCCTCGGCGGGCCTGCCGCTGCCCAGCCCGTCGGCGGTGTCGGCCAGCCCGTCCAGGTGCAGCCCCCGGGTCAGCGCGGCCGGCACGGCGACGGAGGCGACGGCGGCGAGCAGCGGCCCCGCCCCGAGAAGCAGCAGCACCACTCCGGTCACGGCGGCCACCACGCCCACCACCAGACCGGCCACGGGCGCGCACAGCATGCCCGCCCGCGCGGCCGGACGGTCCCAGCGGGTCAGCCGCCCGGCCGGGAGCACGGTGAGGGTGCCGAAGGCGAAGCGGAGGCCGTCGGCGAGGGAGGCGGAGGACGCGCGGGACGCGGAGGGCGTGGGGGAGGGCTCGGGCACCGGCGCAGATTACCCGGCGGTCACCAGGGCGCCGGGTGCGGCCATGAATAAAGTACGCATATGGGACAGTGGCTGGAGCGGAACATCATCGAGCCGGGCAAGCTCCCGCTGCTCCTCGCCCTCGGCGCCTTCGTCCTCACCTTCGTGATCACGCGGGTCATCACACGCCTGATCCGGGCCGGCAAGGGCCCCTTCGGCAACGTCACGGCCGGCTCGGTGCACGTCCACCACGTGGTGCCCGGCGTCATCCTCACCGTCGTCGGCGGCTTCGGCGCGGTGGCGAGCGGGGGGCACGGCTCCGGGCCCTACATCAGCGCCGTGCTGTTCGGCATGGGCGCGGGGCTCGTGCTCGACGAGTTCGCGCTGATCCTGCACCTGGACGACGTGTACTGGTCGGAGGCCGGCCGCAAGAGCGTGGAGATGGTGGTGCTCACGGCGGCGCTGGTCGGCCTCCTGCTGGCCGGGTTCGCGCCGTTCGGCGTCAACGACCTCTCCCAGCAGGAACTCCAGAACCGCGCGGGCGCGCTGACCGGCATCGCGGCGAACTTCGGCTTCGCGCTGATCGCCCTGAGCAAGGGGAAGGTGCGGCTCGCGGTCTTCGGCGTGGTCGTCCCGCTGGTGGCGGTCGTCGCCTCCCTGCGGCTGGCCCGCCCGGGCTCCCCGTGGGCCAGACGCTTCTACCGCCGGCGCCATCGCGCCCGCGCGAAGGCCCTCCTCCGCGCCTACCACCACGACCGCCGCTGGTCGCGCCCCACGCGGGCGATCCAGGACTGGCTGGGCGGCAAACCGGACCCCTCTTAGGGGCGCGGGGAACTGCGCAAACGGCGGACCAGCCCACCCACCCCTGCCGGCACGGGGAAGGGACAACACCCCCCAGGGGCGCGGAGAACTGCGCGAAGGGGGGGGTCCGGGGGCGAAGCCC
>MUNG01000308.1 GCA_002154585.1 Streptomyces pseudogriseolus | reverse complement strand
GGAACCCGCGCCCGCGCCCGCGAAGGTGCCCGCGCAGAAGACGGCCGCGAAGAAGGCCCCGGCCAAGAAGGCGGCCGCCAAGCCGCCCAAGGAGAAGACGCCGGAGGAACTGGAGCTCGATGAGCTCGCCCAGACCGCCGCAGATGCGTGGTGGGAGGAGGCGAAGAAGATGGTCGCCAACAACGACATGGGCCCGCTCCTGGGCACACCCAAGACCAAGAGCGGCAAGTTCCTGAACCTGCGCACCCGCATCCGGGCAGCGTTCGCCGCCGGGTACGACAAGCGCGAGATCTGGCGCGCCCTGCACGACCTGCGCCAGTGGTCCCCGCCGGAGTGGCAGTTCGACAAGGCCCTCCAGAAGGTGCGCGGCGTGCGCGCACCCCGCACCAACGGGCCGACGCCGCTGTTCCGCAACGGCCAGTGGCAGCAGGACACCCCGCAGGCTGAGGGAGCACAGCACGCTCCCGCCGTCCCCGACGTCAGCGAATTCGGCCTCCAGGCCCTATGACCCGGCACGAGCCGACCGAAGAAAGGAGGGCCGAAGACGTGTCCCTTGCCGTACCCGCTGCCCGCGCATCGGATGTCTCCGACATGCGCGGACTCACTCGCGCCGACGGACCGATCGGCGCAGTGACGAGAATCCTCCGCAACCGCGGCCTCGACCCGTCGAACGCCTTCCAGACGGAAGACCGTCCCGACGACACCGAGGCGTACCAGCACGAGGTGTACCGGCAGGCGTGGATCAACTCCCTGCGCCTGTCCGGCCACGACGACTACGCGCGGTTCACGCTCGACACACTGGACGCCGAGCAGTGCCCCGACGTGATGCGCGCGTTCGTCGGGCAACTCGCCGCAGCCCAGCGGCACAACCGCCAGCAGGCGAAACTACCGGAGCATGAGCGGCGCATCCTGCGCCCGGAAGTCCGGCACCTCATCGCGCACGGCACCACCGGCTCGGGCAAGACGGTCGCCGCGGCGGCCGCCGGCGCCTTCGCCGTCCAGTGCGGGCTGATGGCCCGGTTCGTCTCGCACTCGAAGTATCTGGACTGGCTGCGCCCCGACCGTGCACCGTCCGGCCTGACGCAGACGCAGGTCATCGAGCGGTACGAGCGGTGCGACCTGCTGATCCTGGACGACCTATGCAACGAGCTCGACGGGTACGCCACGAACCACGTCCGCACCCACACGTCCAACCTGATCACGGCCCGGCTCAACTCCGGGCGGGCGACGCTCTTCACCACCAACCTCGATTTCGCTCAGGTAGCCGAAGTGCTCGGCGACCGGCTGGCGTCCCGCATCGGCGGGCAGGCCAAGCCGGTGAAGATGGCGGGCAACGACCGCCGCAAGCCCATAACGTGGTGAACAGGGGCATTCAACACCACTGAACGAAAGGGTTCATGACGCGAGGCCACGGGTGATCTAGGCTGTCCGATTGATCAGGTGCTCACGAGCGAGGGCGCCTGTAGGACGCTCAGGAGGACTCCCGTGGCCCTTGCCAGTCCGAGCTCGGCGCCGCCGCGCGCCCGCAGTCTCGCCAGCATGAGTGAAAAGGAACTACGTTCCGCTGAGCGCACGCTCTCGGCCGGAACGTGGACCATCACCTTCGGCGCGCTGCTCTACAGCGTGCTCACCGTCACCCCGCTGGTCAGGCGCGTCACCCCCGACCCGTGGGACTGGACCGCGCCCATCCTGCCCATCGTCGTGGACTCCGCGGTCGTCATTGTGGTCCGACTCGACTCCATCATCAGCCGACTCGGCGGCACCGGCGGCGCCTGGCCGGCACTGCTGCGCTGGATGACCGGCTTCATGACGCTCGCACTGAACGTCGCCGACTCCGCGCTGCACCACGACATGGTCGGCGTCGCCGTCCACTCGGTCGCGCCGCTGCTGCTCATCGTCACCGCCGAGACCTCCCTCGCCTACCGGCGCGCCATCACCAAGGCGCTGGACGACCTCGCCAGCGCGCAGGCCGCCGCCGCGGAGAAGGCGCGCAAGGAGCGGGAGGCGGCCGCCGAGCGGGCGCGTAAGGAGCGGGAGGAAGCCAGCGAGAGGGAGCGCCAGGAACGCGAGCAGGAGCGGCAGCGGCGCGAGGCCGCCGAGAGGGAAGAACGCGAACGCCAGGAGCGTCTGGAGCGTGAGCGGCTTGACCGCGAGGAGCGGCAGGCCCGCGAGCAGCGCGAGCACGAGGCGCGCCTGGAGCAGGAGCGCCTCGACCGCGAGGAGCGGCAGCGCGAGCGTGAGCGGCAGCACCTGCTGCGCCTGGAGCAGGAGCGAGCCGAGCGGGAGGCCGCCGAGCGTCGGGAGAAGGAGGACCAGGAGCGCGAGCGGCGCGAGGCTCTGGCGCGCGCGGCCGCCGCGCGGGTGCCGGCCGCTGTCCCGGCCCGGAGCGCGGCGCCCCGGAAGGCGACCGCGACCGTGCGGGACGTCGAGGTGGACGAGTTCCCCGGCATGAGCGCGGACGAGAAGGAAGAGGAGCTGTACCGGATCTACCGGCAGGCGCGGGACGAGAGCACCTACGCCAACTTCCTGGACGACCCGCGGTTCCGGCAGGGCGGTGACCTGAACGGCTCGCAGCTCGGCATCCGGCTCGGCCGCACCGCCGCGGCGGGCCGCACCAACGTGAAGCCCAAGTTCGAGAAGCGCTACGCCGACGAGCTGGCGGCGCGGATGGCGGGGGAGGTGGCCGGTGCCGAGCGGGAGCTCGTACCGGCAGGCTGACCTCCACAACAGCGTGCGGCGGGCGTCCGGGAGAACCGGGCGCCCGCCGCTTGTTTGTACCGCGGTCCGCTGGCCGGCTGGCTGCCACAGCCCCACGTAGCTGCCAGAGTGGTAAACTGTAAACCAGCGCAATGGCGGGGACGTTAGGCCCCACGGTTGCGCAGCATGCCCCGGCACGAGCGAGCCGGGGCGCCACGCTCCGAAGAACAACCAGGAGGTCGGTCGCCCATGGCCGCGGACACCGCCGAACAGGCGCCTGCAGAGGACACCCCGCCCCGCGATCCCGAAAACTTGCCGATCTGGGATCTCACCGTCGACCAGGCCATGGTGATGGTCATGAGGGAGATCGGCGCCGTCGGCAAGAACGGCACGAACAAGGAGTTCGGCTACGCCTACCGGCAGCAGGAGGACCTGGTCGCCGCGGCGCGAGGGCCGATGGCCAAGTGGGGCGTCCGCATGCTGCCCCGCGTCATCGACCAGAAGCACTTTCAGCGGGGCAAGAGCAACGTCGCCATCCTGACCATCGAGTACGTCGTGCGCGGCCCGGCCGGCGACGTGATGGAGCCGAGCATCATCGTCGTGGGCGAGGGCGCCGACGTCTCCGACAAGGGCTCGAACAAGGCCATGACGGCGGGCAAGAAGTACGCGCTCGTGCAGGCCTTCGAGATCGCCGAGAGCAGCATTGACGACGGCGACCAGACCAGCCCGGACACCGAGGCCTCGCCGCTCGACTGGTACGTCAATCAGCTCCGCCGCGAAGACGTCTGGTACAACCGCGCCGCCCTCGGACGCATCCGTCAGCGGGTCCTGGAATACGGGCACGGCGGCCTGCCCATGCCGGACGACTCGGGACTGACGCTCCTGCAGACGATTGAAGAGCGCGGGGCCGTGCTCCTGGCAGTGCAGGCCGAGCGGGAGGGCCGCGTCAGCGAGGAGCGTGAGGCCCGCGATGCGCAGATGCGCGCCGAGCACCCCGAATACCACCGCGCTTCGCCCGACGATGAGGTCTGGCAGCATCGGCCGCCGTCCACGCCTGCCCCGCAGGCTTCCGGGCACCAGCAGCCGCCGACGCCGGACCCCATCGAGGTCGAGCGGCGCCTCGCCGAGGCGGCATCGGACCCGCAGACCGCGGTGAAGCGCCTGAACGAGCTCCGCAAGCACTACACGCCCGCGGTGCTCAAGAGCGTCCAGGTGCAGACGCAATGGGGGCAGGTCGACGGCAACTCGGCCATCACCTTCGCACTCAAGGAGATCGCCCAGCGTCCGCCGGCCCCCGCCGTTCCCGTACCCGCGGAGCAGCACGAGCACCAGCGCGCCGCCGAGCCTGCCGCCCCGAGCGCGCCCCCGGCACAGCCGCAGCCCGCGCCCCCGGCGGCACAGCCGGAGCCGCAGCCCGAGCCGGAGACCCCCTCCCCGGCCGCCCAGCCCGAACCCCCGGCGCAGT
>MUNG01000307.1 GCA_002154585.1 Streptomyces pseudogriseolus | reverse complement strand
GTTCTCCCCGTCGACCTCGACCACCGCGTCGCGCGCCGCCCGCAGCGCGGTGTGCAGCACCGCGCGGTCCTCGGTGGTGTTGATCCGCTCTCCGCGGAACATCGCGTCCCGCAGCCCGAACACGTCCGTCGCAGCGGCCAGTTCACGTAGCAGCCGCAGCGTCTCGTCGGTGACCAGATGCTTGGAGTAGTCGACGTACAGGTCACCGACCTGGAGGGTGTACCCGGTGCCGCGGTCCGGATCGGCCTCGAACAGCTCGCGCAGCCGCACCTCGCCGAGCTCCTCGCGGTGCTGGGCCAGTGCGGTCCACTCGGGCCTCTGGTTGAGCCTGCTACGGCCGTCTGCGTTCATCTCGGACTTCAGCCTTCTTCCTTGGATGTCCCCGCTGTGCCGACTGATCCCAACCTAATTGATCAGCGGTGACGAGGACGGAAGAGTCCGGAGAGCGAACCGGCGGCAGGCGGGTGCCCGGCGTCGGCCGGTGTCAGATCTCGCCGCGCAGCTTGGCGAGCGCCTCGGCGAGGATCGCCTCGCCGTCCGCGTCGCTGCGCCGCTCGCGCACATAGGCGAGGTGCGTCTTGTAGGGCTCGGTGCGCGGCGGGTCCGGCGGGTTGTCGCGGTCCTGCCCGGCCGGGAAGCCGCAGCGGGGGCAGTCCCAGGTGTCGGGCACCTGCGCGTCGCTCGCGAAGCTCGGCTGTGTCTCGTGCCCGTTGGAGCACCAGAACGAGATGCGCAGCCGCGGCGCGGACTCGCCGCGCTCGGCCTCGCCCATCGGCCCCGCCCCGACCCGGCTCCCCCGGATCGCGTTGCCACTTGCCACGGTCGTAACTCCCTGCGTAATGGTGCCGCGAAGCGAGTCGGCGTACCGCTTCGCTGCGAGCGCCTCAGTCTACGTAAGGCCCAACGCGCGTCCAGTGATAGGAGTTACCTGTCTCCGCATCCAGACGCAAGCCCCATGATAGGCCGCGCTCAGCTGCGCGTACCGAACATGGGGCGTTACGTGGGGATTGCGGGCGGATCGCGCCGCGCGGGTCAGTTGCTCATCTTCATCGTGATGCCGAGCACCACGATGCAGGCGAACCAGAGCAGACCGATCACGACCGTGATCCGGTCGAGGTTGCGCTCGGCGACCGAGGAGCCGCCGACGGACGACTGCATGCCACCACCGAACATGTCGGAGAGGCCGCCGCCCTTCCCCTTGTGCATCAGCACCAGCAGCATCAGCAGCAGGCTGAAGACGATCAGGGCGATGGAGAACCCCAGAACCACGGCTGGACCAACTTCCTCGGAAACGGATGGACGACACGGGGTCCAGCACCGGACTGGACCCCGCAAGAGTACGACGGATCGGCCCTGCGGCCTACTCCCGTCCCGGGGGTGCGCCCGCGGGCGGGCGCACCCCGGTCACTCACTGGTCGCGGAAGCGGACGATCTTGACGAACTCGTCGGCGTCCAGCGAGGCGCCGCCGACCAGGGCGCCGTCGATGTCGGCCTGCGCCATGATCTCGGCGACGTTGCCGGACTTCACGGAGCCGCCGTACTGGATGCGGACCTTGTCGGCCAGCTCCTGGGTGTACAGCTCGGCGAGCTTGCCGCGGATCGCCGCGCACACCTCCTGGGCGTCCTCGGCGCCGCAGACCTTGCCGGTGCCGATGGCCCACACCGGCTCGTAGGCGATGACGACCGTCTCGGCCTGCTCGGCCGGGACGTCCTTCAGACCGCCCTCGACCTGGGCGAGGGTGTGGGAGACGTGGTTGCCCGCCTCGCGGACCTCCAGCTCCTCGCCGACGCACAGGATGGGGGTGATCCCGTGCTTGAAGGCGGCCTTCACCTTGGTGTTGACGACCTCGTCGGTCTCGGCGTGGTACTGGCGGCGCTCGGAGTGGCCGACCGCGACGTAGGTGCACTTCAGCTTGGCCAGCATGGGGCCGGAGATCTCGCCGGTGTAGGCGCCGCCGTCGTGGGCCGAGATGTCCTGCGCGCCGTACTTGATCTTCAGCTTGTCGCCGTCGACCAGGGTCTGCACGGAGCGCAGGTCGGTGAACGGCGGCATGACGGCGACCTCGACGGAGTCGTAGTCCTTGTCGGCCAGGGCGAAGGCGAGCTTCTGGACGTGGGCGATGGCCTCGAGGTGGTTGAGGTTCATCTTCCAGTTGCCCGCCATCAGCGGCGTACGGGTGGTCATTGAGGGTCAGTCCTCCAGTGCTGCGAGGCCGGGGAGCGTCTTGCCCTCGAGGTATTCGAGGGAGGCGCCGCCGCCGGTCGAGATGTGGCCGAATGCCTGCTCGTCGAAGCCCAGGGTACGGACCGCGGCGGCGGAGTCCCCGCCGCCGACCACGGTGAATCCCGGGGAGTCGAGGAGGGCCTGGGCGACCGCCTTGGTGCCCTCGGCGTAGTCGGGGTGCTCGAAGACGCCCATGGGGCCGTTCCAGAAGACGGTGGCGGCGTCGGCGAGCTTCGAGGCGTAGAGCTTGCGGGTCTCCGGGCCGATGTCCAGGCCCAGCTTCCCGGCCGGGATGGCGTCCGCGGCGACGTTCTCGGGGTTGCCCGGCGTCTTCGCCTTCATGTCGGGGAACTCGCCGGCGACCAGGGTGTCGACCGGCAGCACCAGCTCGACGCCGCTCTTCTCGGCGCGCGCCAGGTACTCCTGGACGGCCGGGATCTGGTCCTCCTGGAGCAGGGACGAGCCGACCTCGTGCCCCTGGGCCTTGAGGAAGGTGTACGCCATGCCGCCGCCGATGAGGATGCGGTCGGCCTTGCCGAGCAGCTGGTCGATGACGGCCAGCTTGTCGGAGACCTTGGCGCCGCCGAGGACGACCACGTAGGGGCGCTGGACGTCGTCGGTGAGCTTCTTCAGCACGCCGACCTCGGTGGCGATGAGGTGGCCGGCGTAGTGCGGCAGGCGGGCCGGGAGGTCGAACACCGAGGCGTGCCCCCGGTGCACCGCGCCGAAGCCGTCGCCGACGTAGACGTCGGCGAGGGCGGCCAGCTGGTCGGCGAAGGCGCCGCGCTCGGCGTCGTCCTTGCTGGTCTCGCCCGCGTTGAAGCGGAGGTTCTCGACGACCGCGACCTGGCCGTCGGCGAGGCCGGCGACGGTCGAGGAGGCCGACTCGCCGACCGTGTCGGTGGCGAACGCGACGTCGGCGCCGAGGAGTTCGCCGAGGCGCGCGGCGGCGGGGCCGAGCGAGAAGGCGGGGTCCGGGGCGCCCTTGGGGCGGCCCAGGTGCGAGGCGACGACCACGCGGGCGCCCGCGTCGGCGAGGGCCTTGACGGTAGGCACCACGGCGCGGATACGGCCGTCGTCGGTGATGGTGGTGCCGTCCAGCGGCACGTTGAGGTCGGCGCGGACGAAGACCCGCTTGCCCGCGACGCCTTCGGAGAGGAGTTCGTCGATCGTCTTCATAGGGGGCTCCCTGTCAGAGCAACGTGTTCAGCGACCTGTTCGCTCGTGATCGCTCGTGATCGAAAGAGGGCGACCGTTCCGATACGTGCGTCAGGGCCCGGACGGCGCGTCGCCGCGCCTTCCGAGCCCTGCACTCATATCAGGCCGTCCGCTCCACGATCAGAGCTGGTTGCCGATGAAGACCGTCAGGTCGACGAGGCGGTTGCTGTAGCCCCACTCGTTGTCGTACCAGCCGATGACCTTCACGTTCTTGCCCTCCTGGACCATGGTCAGGGAGGAGTCGAAGGTGCAGGACGCCGGGGCGTTGACGATGTCGGAGGAGACGATCGCGTCCTCCGTGTACTCCAGGTAGCCCTTCAGCTCGCCCTCGGCGGCCTTCTGGAAGGCGGCGTTGACCTCTTCCTTGGTGACCTCGCGGGAGAGCTCCACGACCAGGTCGGTGACCGAGCCGGTGGGAACCGGGACGCGCATGGCCATGCCGTCCAGCTTGCCCTTGAGCTGCGGCAGCACCAGGGCGGTGGCCTTCGCGGCGCCCGTGGTGGTCGGGATGATGTTCTCGGCGGCGGCGCGGGCGCGGCGCAGGTCCTTGTGCGGGAAGTCCAGGATGCGCTGGTCGTTCGTGTACGCGTGGACCGTCGTCATCAGGCCCTTGACGATGCCGAAGTTCTCGTCGAGCACCTTCGCCATGGGCGCCACACAGTTGGTGGTGCAGGAGGCGTTGGAGATGACGTGGTGGTTGGCCGCGTCGTACTGCTCGTGGTTGACGCCCATGACGAGCGTGATGTCCTCGCCCTTCGCCGGGGCGGAGATGACGACCTTCTTGGCGCCGCCGGTGATGTGCTTCTCGGCGTCTTCCTTCTTGGTGAAGATGCCGGTCGACTCGATGACGATGTCGACGCCCAGCTCGCCCCACGGGATGTCGGCGGGGTTGCGCTCGGAGAGGACCTTGATCGTCTTGTCGCCGACCGTGATGGTGTCCTCGGTGTGCGAGACCTCCTGCTTGAGACGGCCCAGGATGGTGTCGTACTTCAGCAGGTGCGCGGTGGTCGCCGTGTCGCCCAGGTCGTTGACGGCCACGATCTCGATGTCGGCGCCCTGCTCCAGGAGCGCGCGGAAGTAGTTCCGACCGATGCGGCCAAACCCGTTGATGCCTACGCGGATCGTCACGAACCGATCTCCTCGTTGGTACGCCGGCTCTGACGCCGGCGAGCTGTATTTGGGATGTCCCCGACCACTGTCGACCCTACCTCTCCGGGGCCCCGGCCGTGACATCGAGTTGTCCCATACCCGGCAGGGCGGTCCGTACCCGCCAGTAGGGTACGGACCGCCCCGTGGCGACGGTCTTCCGTCAGCCTTCTCCGCCGTCCGTGACCGGCCTCGCCGGCGCCGGTGTCACCCGCGGACGGCGGCCAGCGCCTTCCTCAGCAGGGCCGCCCGGTCCGCCGCGGAGGCGAGGTGCTCCAGGCCGAATCCCAGAAGCACGGTGTCCTCCGTGGTGACCGCCGCGTAGGTGCGGAACAGCTCCCCGGTGCGGGTCCAGTCCTTCAGGGCCGACGGGCTGCCCGCGGGCGGTCCCGAGGCCCGCCAGGCGCCCAGGGACTCCTCGAAGCCCTCGCTCTCGGTGACGGTCCCGCCCACGACGAGGGAGGCGTCGTCGGCGAGGACGGCCCGGCCGCCGCTGCCCGGGTCGGTGACGTAGGCGATCGACACCTCGGCCGTGCGGCCCGCGTACGCGCCGAGGTCGAACTCCACCTGCCGCCAGCCGCCGGAGGAGCCGGTGAGGCTGTTCCACGCCCCGGTGGTGCCGGTCGCGGCGCAGCCGTCGTCGCCCAGGGTCAGGTAGTGCTCCAGCCAGGGGTGCCCGGCGACGAGGAACCCGGCCGCGCACTCGGACGGCACGGTGGTGCGGGTCGCGCCGCCCGCCTCGGGCAGGGTCGTCCAGTCGTCGCCGCCCGCGGTGCGCGCCTCGACGATGACGTGGTCGTAGCCCGGTTCGGTGTCCCACAGCAGGCGGGTGCGCAGCGCCGGCCGGTCGGCGGCGGTGACACCTGTGAGGTCGACGGTGCGGGTGAGGCGCTTGTAGCCGTCGTCGGTGTGCACGGCGGCCGCCATGAAGGAGCCCGCGTAGGGTCCGTACGGGTTGACCGTGCCGGCGAACGACCCGGCCCCGGCGCTCGCGAACTGCGGGTACGTGGCGGGCGGCAGCTCATCGGAGGTGAGGGCGTAGCTGCCGGGCCGGTCGAGCGGGTTGCCGGGCGCGTCGCCTAGCGGGCCGCCGGTGCCGGCGAGCCGTCCGGCGCCCGTGAACGCGGTGGCGCCGGAGGTGGCGGTGCGGGAGTAGGCGCCCAGGTAGTACTGGCTGAAGTCGTCGGACAGGACGCCGTCGCCGAGGTCGACGTCGCCGCCGGCCTGCTCACCCGCCTCGATCAGCCGGCCGCCCTCGTTGAGGAACGCCCGCAGCTGGAGCTGGGTGGCGACGCCCGGGACGGCCGGCCCGGTGTGGTGGACGACGGTGCGGAAGTGGCTCAGCACGCCGAGCGCGTCCGGCGCGCCCTGCTCGGCCACGTCCCAGACGGCGGCGCTCCGGCCGTTGGCCCGCAGCGCGTCGGTGTACGCCTTCGTGCCGGTGGCCTTCGCGCCCTCCTCGGACACGACGAGGACGTCCGCGCGGGGCCGCTGCGCGACGGTGTAGGTGAAGGGCTCGGCGGAGACCTTGGTGCCGCCGCGGGTCCTGCCGGTGAACCACACATCGACCCGGTCGCCGGGCTCGGCGTGGCGGACCTTCGCGCGGTACTCGTCGAAGTAGAGGTCGTCCTCGCCGCCGTAGCGCTCGCCGCCCCGCCAGGGCCTGAGGTCCACGCTGTGGGTGCGGCCGCCGTCGACCCGGTACCGCATCTCCTTGTCGCGCACCGACGTGCGGGCCACCACGGAGATCTCCTGGTCCTCCCCGCGCGCGTAGGAGGTCGTGAAGGCCGCCGGGGTGAAGTCCGCGGCCTCGAGGCCGACCGCGGAGGACGGCCGGTCGGGGTGCGCGGCGGTCTCGGCGACGGAGAGCGCGAAGGGGACGTTCTTGGCGAACTCCTGCTGGATCAGCTTCTCGTCGTCCGGGAAGGTGAAGATCGAGCGGCAGTCGCCGGGTTCCCAGGCGTCGTCGGGGTCGTACGCGGACGCGGTCTGGCAGGTCGACATCTCCGGGGTGAACATCGCCATGCCGTTGACGTTCGCCGCGTGGCCGTCCGCCTCGCCGTTGGTGGTGTACAGCTCGGAGGAGAGCTGCGGGTGGTAGCCGGGGACCGCCGAGTTGTCCGGCGTGCCCGCGAGCGCCTTGTACAGCACGTCGTCGGGCGTGGGTGTGGCCACCTGCCAGCCGACGCCGTAGAGGAGCAGCTCGGCGGCGGAGTGATAGTTGATGCCGTAGGTGAAGCCGATGCGCTTCTCGAAGGCGTCGATCGCCTGGGTCTCGGGCTCGGAGCCCGGGGAGGCGCCCCGGTACGTCTGGCTGGAGGGGCTGGGTGAGGAGCCCTCGTCGTCGTAGCCCCACTTGTAGGGGAAGTTGCGGTTGAGGTCGACGCCGTCACCGGAGCCGATCTTCCCGTCGCCGTCGACGTCCCGGAGGTTCTTGCGCCGCAGGCGGTTGGCGTCGTCGGCGAACGTGTGGTCGTAGCCGTCCGGGTTGGCGGAGAGGACGAACCACAGCTCGGTGGTGTCGACGATCCGCTTGATCCGCCGGTCGGTCCGGTACCGGTCCAGGTAGTGGTGCATCAGCCGGCGGGTCATCTCCGGCGTGATCCACTCACGGGCGTGCTGGTTGGCCATGTAGAGGACGGCCGGCCGGGAGCCGTCCTTCGTCCTGCGGGCCTGCTTGGTGAGCTTCAGGGCCAGGATGTCCTTGCCCTGGATCGTCTTGCCGATGGAGACGACCTTGGTGAGGGAGGGGTTGCGCTGCGCGGTGCGCAGCATCTCCTCCTTGAGGCCGCCCTTGCCGCTGTACGGCCGGAACACGCCCTCGGCGGCGTCCGCCGTGCGTCTCTCCGCCCGGGCGGGGAGCCGGTGCTCGGTGAGGTCGACGCCCTGTTTCTCCAGCTTCCGGGCCTGTCCCTCGGTGAGGTACACCTCGACGGCGGCCGTGCCCCGTTCGGGCACCCGCTCGCCGAGTTCGTGACCGTCCTGCCCCGCCGCCAGCAGCAGGGGTACCTGCTGCCGTGTGACGTCGGCGCGGTAGACCTTGACCTCGCCGGGATCACCGGGCGAGGGCGGTGCGGGTTGTGCCTGGGCGACAGGTGCGAAGCCGGCTCCGCCGAGCAGGAGCGTGCCGACGGCGAGGATCGATCTCGCTCTTCGTCTCATGAGCCCCCCTGAGAGAGGTCCGCCACAGCGGCGAACAGATGCCAGGCTCATGACACAACATGATCGAGTCAAGGGCGCCGCCACGACACACGAAACCGGCGCCGGTCACCCGAGCGGGCGGCGGCGCCGGTGTTCTGATCAGGCGTCAGAAGGGTCAGGAGGGAGTCACGCGTGCGGGTCAGACGCCGATCTTGTCGTCCAGTTCCTCGCTGAGATTGGCCTCCGTGCCCGGGATGCCGAGGTCCTGGGCGCGCTTGTCTGCCATGGCCAGCAGCCGGCGGATGCGTCCGGCCACCGCGTCCTTGGTGAGCGGCGGGTCGGCGAGCGCGCCCAGCTCCTCCAGGGAGGCCTGCTTGTGCTCCATGCGCAGCCGGCCGGCCGCGGCGAGGTGCTCGGGCACGTCGTCGCCGAGGATCTCCAGCGCGCGCTGCACCCGGGCGCCGGCCGCGACGGCGGCGCGGGCGCTGCGGCGCAGGTTGGCGTCGTCGAAGTTGGCCAGCCGGTTCGCCGTGGCGCGCACCTCGCGGCGCATCCGGCGCTCCTCCCAGGCCAGCACCGACTCGTGCGCGCCCAGCCGGGTGAGCAGCGCGCCGATCGCGTCGCCGTCCCGGACGACCACCCGGTCCACGCCGCGCACCTCGCGCGCCTTGGCGGCGATGTGCAGCCGGCGGGCGGCGCCGACCAGGGCGAGCGCGGCCTCGGGGCCGGGGCAGGTCACCTCGAGGGACGAGGAACGGCCGGGCTCGGTGAGGGAGCCGTGCGCGAGGAAGGCGCCCCGCCAGGCGGCCTCGGCGTCGCAGGTGGCCCCCGAGACCACCTGCGGGGGCAGGCCGCGGATCGGACGGCCCCGGCCGTCCACCAGACCGGTCTGACGGGCGAGCTGGTCACCGCCCGCGACCACGCGCACCACGTACCGCGAGCCGCGGCGCAGTCCGCCCGGAGCCATCACGATCAGTTCGGAACTGTGCCCGAAGATCTCCAGGATGTCCCGCTTGAGCCGCCGGGCGGCCATGGCGGTGTCCAGCTCCGCCTCGATCACGATGCGCCCGCTGACCAGGTGGAGGCCGCCGGCGAACCGCAGAATGGCGGAGACCTCCGCCTTCCTGCAGCAGGTACGGGTGACGGGGAGCCGGCTGATCTCGTCCTTCACCGCTGCCGTCATCGCCATGGGCCGATCCTTCCATGCATCCGAAAAATACGGTCGTACGCGGCGGCCAACAGCTCCGGGTCGTGCCGGGGGCTTCCGTCGGGCCGGGCCACGAGGGCCAGCTCGACCGCGGCGCCGAACCGCTCGGCGGCATCGGTCAGCAAGTCCCGGTCGGGCACGGCGGCCTCGTCGGCCAGCACCACGTCCAGGGCGAGTTTAGGGGCGTGTCGCCCCAAAACCTCCAAATGACGCTGCGGGGAGAAGCCCTCTGTTTCTCCGGGCTGCGGGGCGAGGTTCAGCGAGAGCACCCGGCGCGCCTTCGTCTCGACGAGCGCGTCCAGCAGCTCGGGGACCAGCAGGTGCGGGATCACCGAGGAGAACCAGGAGCCGGGTCCCAGCACCACCCAGTCGGCGTCCAGCACCGCCGCGACCGCCTCGGGCACGGCCGGCGGGTCGTTCGGCACGAGGTGCACCGACTGCACCTCGCCGGGGGTGAGGGCGACGGTGGCCTGGCCGCGGACGGTGCCGACGTCGTCGGGGCGCTCCGGGTCGTGCCCCTTGACCAGCGCCTGAAGCTCCAGCGGCACGGCGGACATGGGCAGCACCCGGCCGTGCGCGCCGAGCAGCCGCCCCACCAGGTCCAGCGCCTGGACGTGGTCGCCGAGCTGCTCCCACAGGGCGACGATCAGCAGGTTGCCGACCGCGTGCTCGTGCAGGTCGCCCTTGGACTGGAAGCGGTGCTGGATGACGCGCGCCCAGGTCTGGCCCCAGTCGTCGTCCCCGCACAGCGCGGCCAGCGCCTTGCGCAGGTCGCCGGGGGGCAGCACGCCCAGTTCGTCGCGCAGGCGGCCGCTGGAGCCGCCGTCGTCGGCGACGGTGACCACGGCCGTGAGGTCGCCGGTGATCCGGCGCAGGGCGGCGAGCGAGGCGGACAGGCCCATGCCGCCGCCGAGGGCGACGACCTTGGGCTGGGCGCCCCTGCGGCGGGGGCGCGCGCCGCGCGTCTCGGCCGGCCGGCCTGCGCGGCCCTCGGGGACCGCCCTGCGCAGCCGGCTCAGCCGCGGAGTACGTCGTGTCATTCCCGTCCCATGTCCCGGTGGACGACCACCGTCTCCACGCCCTCCGCGGCGAGCCGGGCGGCGAGCTTCTCCGACATGGCGACCGAGCGGTGCTTACCGCCCGTGCAGCCGACCGCAATGGTCACGTAGCGCTTGCCCTCACGGCGGTAGCCCGCGGCAACCAGACGCAGCAGCTCGGCGTACCGGTCGAGGAACTCCTTGGCGCCGGGCTGGTTGAAGACGTACGACGCCACCTCCTCGTTGAGGCCGGTGTAGGGGCGCAGCTCCGGGATCCAGTGCGGGTTGGGCAGGAACCGCATGTCCACGACCAGGTCGGCGTCGACCGGGAGGCCGTACTTGAAGCCGAAGGACATCACGGTGGCCCGCAGCTCGGGCTCCTCCTCGCCGGCGAACTGCGCGTGCATCTTCGCGCGCAGCTCGTGGACGTTCAGCCCGGAGGTGTCGATCACCAGGTCGGCGTCGCCGCGCAGTTCGCGCAGCAGCTCCCGCTCGGCGGCGATGCCGTCGACGATCCGGCCGTCGCCCTGGAGCGGGTGCGGGCGGCGCACGGACTCGAAGCGGCGCACCAGCGCCTCGTCGGAGGACTCCAGGAAGACCGTGCGCCGGGTGACGCCGCGCGCGTCGAGGTCGGCGAGGGACTCGCGCAAGTTGTCGAAGAAGCGCCGGCCGCGGACGTCGACGACGACCGCGATCCGCGCCACGTTGCCCTGGGAGCGCGCGCCGAGCTCCACCATGGTGGGGATCAGCGCGGGCGGCAGGTTGTCGACGACGAACCAGCCGAGGTCCTCCAGGCACTTCGCGGCCGTCGACCGCCCCGCCCCGGACATCCCGGAGATGATCACCAGTTCGGGGATGCCGGCCTCGGGCACCCCGCCGTTGTCCTTGCCCGTCTTCACCTGTGCTCCGTTGTCCTGCCGGACGCCGGCGCGGGCCGTGGCCCCGCCCGCCTGCTGTGCCGCCCGGTCCCCGGGCCCTGTCTCGTGCTCGGTCATCGCTCCTGCCCCCGTCGTTCGTCCGGGGCGCCCGTGGACACGGGCTCCCCCGGGGAACCCGTCTGCTGCCCGGGTTCTTCCGTGTCATCCATGATCTCGCCCGTCGCCGTGTTCACGGCGGGACCGCCGGGCACCGCCTGGGCGAGAGCCGCGACGATCACCTCGGCCGTCTTGCGGCCTATGCCCGGAACGTCACAGATCTGCTCGATTGTCGCCGACCGCAGCCGTTTCAACGAACCGAAGTGCTTGATCAGCGCCTGCTTCCTGGTGTCGCCGAGACCGGGGACGTCGTCCAGGGGGCTGGAACGAAAGCGCTTGGCGCGCTTGGCGCGCTGATAGGTGATCGCGAAGCGGTGCGCCTCGTCCCGGATGCGCTGGAGCAGGTACAGGCCCTCGCTGGTCCGGGGCAGCACCACCGGGTCGTCGTCGCCCGGCAGCCACACCTCCTCCAGCCGCTTGGCGAGACCGCACACCGCGATGTCGTCGATGCCCAGCTCGTCCAGCGCCCGCTGGGCGGCCGCGACCTGCGGCGCGCCGCCGTCCACCACGACCAGCTGCGGCGGGTACGCGAACCGCTTGGGGCGCCCGTCGTCCTCGGTGAGGGTGCTCGCGGGCGGCTCGGCGAGACCCGCGCCGTCCGTCCCCGTCACCGTGCCGTCCGGGCCCGCCTCCGCCGCGCCGGGCTCCTCGCCGTCGGCCCACTCCCCCGTGCGCTCCTTCTCCGCCAGGTAACGGCGGAAGCGGCGGGTGATCACCTCGTGCATGGACCGCACGTCGTCCTGGCCGGCGAAGCCCTTGATCTGGAAGCGGCGGTACTCGCTCTTGCGGGCCAGCCCGTCCTCGAAGACGACCATGGAGGCCACGACGTCGTCGCCCTGGAGGTGCGAGATGTCGTAGCACTCGATCCGCAGCGGGGCGCTGTCCAGGCCCAGGGCGTCGCTGATCTCCTCCAGCGCGCGCGAGCGGGTGGTGAGGTCGGAGGCGCGCTTGGTCTTGTGCAGCACGAGCGCCTGCTGCGCGTTGCGCTGCACCGTCTCCATCAGGGCCTTCTTGTCGCCGCGCTGCGGGACGCGCAGGGAGACGTTCGCACCGCGCCGCCCGGTCAGCCACTCCTGCACCGGCTCCACCGGGTCGGGCAGGGCGGGCACCAGCACCTCGCGCGGCACGGCGTCGCCGGTCTCCTCGCCGTACAGCTGCTGAAGGGCGTGCTCGACGAGGGCGCCGGTGGTGATCTCCTCGACCTTGTCCGTGACCCAGCCGCGCTGGCCGCGCACCCGCCCGCCGCGCACGTGGAAGATCTGGACGGCCGCCTCCAGCTCGTCCTCGGCGACCGCGATCAGGTCGGCGTCGGTGGCGTCCGCCAGCACCACCGCGTTCTTCTCCATGGCCTTCTTCAGCGCGCCGATGTCGTCGCGCAGGCGCGCGGCCCGCTCGTACTCCATGTCCTCGGCCGCCTGGGCCATCTGCCGCTCCAGACGGCGCAGATAGGTGCCGGTGCGCCCGGCCATGAAGTCGCAGAACTCCTCGGCCAGCTCCCTATGGTCCTCGGCGGAGATCCGCTCCACGCAGGGCGCGGAGCACTTGCCGATGTAGCCGAGCAGGCAGGGGCGGCCGGTACGCGCGGCGTTCTTGAACACGCCCGCCGAGCAGGTGCGCACCGGGAAGACGCGCAGCATCAGGTCCACGGTGTCGCGGATCGCCCACGCGTGCGCGTACGGCCCGAAGTACCGCACGCCCTTCTTCTTGTGACCGCGCATCACCTGCACGCGCGGGTACTCCTCGTTCATCGTCACCGCGAGGTACGGGTAGCTCTTGTCGTCGCGGTACTTGACGTTGAACCGGGGGTCGTACTCCTTGATCCAGGAGTACTCCAGCTGCAGCGCCTCGACCTCGGTCGAGACCACCGTCCACTCCACGGACGCGGCCGTGGTCACCATCGAGCGGGTGCGCGGGTGCAGCCCGGCGAGGTCCTGGAAGTAGTTCGCCAGGCGCTGGCGCAGGCTCTTCGCCTTCCCGACGTAGATCACCCGGCGGTGCTCGTCGCGGAACCGGTAGACCCCCGGCGAGTCGGGGATCTCTCCCGGTCTGGGGCGGTAGCTGGAGGGGTCGGCCATGCATCACACCCTACTGGCGGACACCGACAGGACGGCGGGGCCGGGGCGGGGCTGTGGACAACCGGGGAGGGGAGCGG
>MUNG01000306.1 GCA_002154585.1 Streptomyces pseudogriseolus | reverse complement strand
CGGCGGCCGGGGCGGCGGCCAACCGGAATGCGCGGAGGACGAGTTGTGCGCCGGGCGGGGCCATAAACGATCTTGGAGTAAATCCGGCATCCCGTTATTCATGCACGCCCCCGTTCGCTGACGGCGTGTGAAACGTTGCGTGTGGCTTTCTTTTTACGGGGCGGGCCACCATCATTCGCCTACGCGCGGTAAGTTTCTGGCCATGCCACGTGGACGTCACCGTCATTCCCCGCCTCTGCACAGGATGCTGCCCCCGTCGGCGATCGCAGGCGTCTCCGTCGTCTGCGCCCTGGGGCCCTGGGTGTTCACCCAACCGGTGGTGCTCCGTCTCCTGGCCGCGGCCGCCGCGGCCACCGCGGTCGTGGGCGCCGTCGTGATGCGTCACTGGGACGCCCAGGCGGGCAAACGCGTCGCCGATCTCACGCGCGCGCGGGCGAGCGACGAGTGGCGTTTCGAGGAGCGTGTCGCCGAACTCGAGTCGGACCTCGAGGAGTCACGCGAGCTGCGCCAGAAGCTGGAGCAGCGGCTGCGCGCCAAGCGCGCGGAACTGGCGGGGCTGCGCAACGAGCACGCCGCGCTGCTGCGCCGGTACGCGGCGGCCGAGGCGGAGCGGGCGAACGTCCTCGAGGAACGCCGGGTGCTGGAGATCGAGGCGGCCGTCCCGGCCCGCGCCCTGCCCGCGGGCGCGTCGGCGGCGCCCGGCCCGGAGCCGGCGCCTGAGCCCGCCGCCGAGTCCACCGGATCATTCGCTTCCGAGCCGGAGGCGGAGACGACGGCGGACGCCGAGGGCACGGAGGACGCCCAGGAGGAGGCAGCCCCCGGCGTGTTCTCCCCGGAGGGCTCGAAGCTGTACCTGAAGGCCGACGCGGCACTGGCGCGGTTCGCGGGGCAGCGCGGGCCGAAGGACGAGCCGCGGCCGGAGGCGGCGGCCGGGACGGCGACCGAGGCGGCGACCGGTGAGGCGGGCTCCGACGCGCCAAAGGAGACGGCCGCGAAGCCCTCCGTACCGGCCGCGCGCGTGGAGGGCGCCCCCGCGGCCGGGAAGGCCGGGGACGCCGCGAAGAGCACCGCCGCCGAGGACGGCGGCACCCCTGAGGACGACGGGCCCGGTCCGGCCAAGCGGCCCAAGCCCGATCCGGCGCAGGAGGACGAGGCCGGGGGGCAGTCCCGGGCGGCCGGCGACCATGAGCGCGCGGCCGCCCCCACCGCACCGGCAGCCTCCGCCGCCCCGGCCGTGCGGCGGCCCGCCGGGCACTTCACCGTGCCGACCGCGGTGGCGGTCGTCCCGCCGACGCAGCCCGTGCGGCGGCCCGTGCAGGACGACGGGTTCGACTTCTTCGGCACCAAGAAGGACGCCCGGCGCTCCGCCCTGGACGCCGTGCAGAACGAGGACCTCGCCGACGTCGTCGGCCAGGAGGCGCTCGCCCTGCACAAGGCGGAGGAGGAGGCGCAGTACAAGCCGGCCGCCGAGGAGACGCGCGCCGCCCAGGTCATCGACCTGACGGCCCACGACGAGACCGAGCGCATCGACCTCCAGGGCCTGCGCAGCGCGGTGTCCTGACATCCGTGGACGACGAAGGGGCCCCGCCCGGCCGGCGGGGCCCCTTCCGCATGTCCGGGCGCCGGTCAGGCCATCCAGCGGTCCGGTGGGGCGTCGCGGCGGCCGGTGCGGGAGCGTTCGGCCTGGGCGTGGAGCAGGTCGGCGGCCTCGTCGGCGGGGCGGAGCCGGGCGGTGACGGTGCCGCCGGCGCCGGTGTCGACGTGCACGTCGGCGACCCCGTGCGTCCGCTGCCAGGGCCCCTGGGCGAGCCGTACGCTCTGCACCTTGGCGTGCGGCACCAGCGCCAGGGTGCGCCGCAGCAGACCGCGCCGGGCGGCGAACACCGCGTCCGTGACGGCGAACCCGTAGCCCCGCCACCACACCGGCACGCACCACCGCGCGCCGCGCGGCGGGCGGGAGAACGCCTCGGGCGGGGGCACGGTCACCCCGGGCAGCACGCGCGCGACGACCGACTCCGCCATCGCGCGCGGGGCCACGGGCAGCAGCAGGGAGTTGGACGACCCGGCCACGTCCAGTTCCACCCGCACCCAGCCCCTCCGCCGCCACAGCAGCGGCTCGACCAGCCGCACGGTCTGCACCCGGCCGGGCGGCACCGTCTCGTGCGCCTGGTCGAGCAGCCCGTGGTCGATGCGCAGCCCGTCGGGCGACTCGGCCAGCGTCCAGTCGTACTCGGCGACGAAGCGGCCCACGCTGCTCGCGCCCGCCGCGCCGAGCATCGGCACGCCCGCCGCGACCACCGTCCACAGGCTGTGGGTGGCGATCCACAGCAGCGGCAGCGCGACGGAGGCGACCAGCAGCCAGGCCCAGGGCGCCCCGGTCAGCAGCAGCGACACAGCCAGCACGCGCGGCGGCACCCGCAGCATCTGCCGTGAGGGCGCCTCGCCGACCTCGTGCGCGGTCTCCGGGGCGAACCCGGCCGCCCGCGCCAGCAGTTCCGCGCGCAGCGCCCGCGCCTCACCGGCCCCGAGGAACGCCAGCTCGTCCTTCTTGTCGGCGCCGACGACGTCGAGTTTCAGCTTCGCCACCCCCGCGACCCGCGCCAGCAGGGGCTGGGTGACGTCGATGGCCTGGATCCGCTCCAGCCGGATGTGCGCGGTGCGCCGGAACAGCAGCCCGGTGCGCACCCGCAGCTCCCCCTCGGTCACCGCGAAGTGGGTGAACCACCAGCTCAGAAAGCCGTAGAGGGCGGCGGCCGGGATGAGCACGGCGAGCCCGACCAGCAGCGTGGTGGTGGTCAGCCGGGTGAGCTGGCGCTGCGCCCCGTCGGGGTCGTGCACCACCCAGCCCAACAGGACGGCCACCGGCGCCCACGCCCGCCGCAGCGGCGTGACGGGGTGCAGCCGCCGCTCGGTCACCAGCGGCCGGCCGGACACGTCCTCCTGGACGCCGGGCGCGGTCACAGCCCCGCCGACCGGGCCTCGCCCAGCTCGGTGAGCCGGTCGCGCAGCCGCTCCGCCTCCGCCGGGTCCAGCCCGGGGATGGTCGCGTCGGTGGCCGCGGCGGCCGTGTGCAGCTGGACGCTGGCCAGCCCGAAGTGCCGCTCGACGGGCCCGGAGGTGACCTCCACGAGCTGCATCCGCCCGTACGGCACGACCGTCTCCTCGTGCCAGAGGACACCGCGGCTGATCAGCAGATCGTCGGCGCGCTCGGCGTACCGCCAGGAGCGCCAGTTGCGCTCCAGCATCACCCACCCGTACAGCAGCAGGGCCAGCGGCAGCACCGCGAACGCGCCCCAGGCGGGCCCGGCCAGCAGGCCCGGGACCAGGGCGGTGGCCAGGGTCAGCAGCCCCAGCCACACCACCAGCAGCAGCCGCCGCATCGTCAGCAGCCCGGGCGGCAGCGCCCGCCAGACCGGCTCCGCGCCGCCGGCCGCCGTCGTCGGTACGTCCGCCGCGTCCGGTATGCCCGGTGCGTCCGCCGTTGTCGGTACGTCCGGCGTGTCCGTCGTCCCCATGTCGTGCGGGCTCCCCGTTTCCATGGAGCCAGCGTACGTAGGACAGACTGTGTGCATGACTCCTACGACCGAGACCATGGTCGGAATCGGCGGCGCGGCGGAGAGCACCGACATGGTGCTCAACATCGGCCCGCAGCACCCGTCCACGCACGGCGTGCTGCGGCTGAAGCTCGTGCTGGACGGTGAGCGGATCGTCCGGGCGGAGCCCGTGATCGGCTACATGCACCGGGGCGCGGAGAAGCTGTTCGAGGCCCGGGACTACCGGCAGATCATCGTGCTGGCCAACCGGCACGACTGGCTGTCGGCGTTCTCCAACGAGCTGGGCGTGGTCCTGGCCGTGGAGCGGATGCTCGGCATGGAGGTCCCCGAGCGCGCGGTGTGGCTGCGCACGCTGCTCGCCGAGCTGAACCGGGTGCTCAACCACCTGATGTTCCTCGGCTCCTATCCGCTGGAGCTCGGCGGCATCACCCCGATCTTCTACGCCTTCACCGAGCGCGAGAAGCTCCAGCACGTCATGGAGGAGGTCTCCGGCGGGCGCATGCACTACATGTTCAACCGCGTCGGCGGCCTCAAGGAGGACCTCCCGGCCGGCTGGACGGGACGCGCGCGTGCCGCGGTCGCCGAGGTGCGCGCGCACATGGACCGCATCGACGACCTGGTGCTCGGCAACGAGATCTTCCGCGGCCGCACCCGGGGCGTCGGCGCGCTGTCGCCGGAGGCGGTGCACGCGTACGGGGTGAGCGGGCCGATCGGGCGCGCCTCCGGCGTCGACTTCGACCTGCGCCGCGACGAGCCGTACCTGGCCTACGGCGAGCTGGGCGACGTCCTGAAGGTGGTCACCCGGGAGGAGGGCGACTGCCTCGCCCGCTTCGAGTGCCTGCTGGAGCAGACGCACAACTCCCTGGACCTCGCCGACGCCTGCCTCGACCGGCTGGCGGAGCTGCCGCCGGGCCCGGTCAACCAGCGGCTCCCGAAGGTGCTCAAGGCGCCCGAGGGACACACGTACGCGTGGACCGAGAACCCGCTCGGCATCAACGGCTACTACCTGGTCAGCAAGGGCGAGAAGACGCCGTACCGGCTGAAGCTGCGCTCGGCGTCGTACAACAACATCCAGGCGCTCACCGAGCTGCTGCCGGGCACGCTGGTCGCGGACATGGTGGCGATCCTGGGGTCGATGTTCTTCGTCGTCGGCGACATCGACAAGTAACCCGGCGCGTTCCCCGGCGAGCAGCCGTCAGCCGGGCAGCACTTCCCCGGCGCCCACCGGCTGCACCAGCCACCCGAAGTCGCCGAGCCCGCCCGGCGCGGTCAGCTCGGCGGCCTCCCCGGCGGCGGCGAGGGCGCGGACGTAACCAGCCGGGTCGCCGCTCGCCAGGGACAGCGGGGGGCGCTCCCCCGTGACGCCCAGGGCGCGCAGGGCGTCCCGCTGCGTCAGCAGGCGCGCGCCCGGCAGGGCGGGGGCGGCGGCGCACGCGTCCAGCGCGACGTGCGCGGTGAGGTCGCGGGAGCCGTCCGGCACGGGCGCCGTCTCCCGTCCCTCCCGGAACGCGGTCAGCGTCCCGAAGGGCGGGCGCGCGCCGGCGCCGTGCGCGTAGTCCACGGCGACGGCGGCGCCGCGCTCCAGCGTGGCGACGGCCGCCGTCCAGGCGTGGTCCCGGGGGAGCCCGATCTCCGCGCGCAGGCCCTCCTCGGGCGGCAGCGGCCACCACCGGTCCAGCCAGCCGGCGTCCACCCCGGCGACCGGCTTCCCGAGCCGTTCGGCGCCGTCCGCCCGCACCAGCACGTACCGGGGGGTGCCGGACGCGTCCACCTCGGCGACGTCCAGCGGCACGTTGTCCAGCCACTCGTTGGCGAAGAGCAGTCCCGTGACCCCCTCGGGCGGCTCGTCCCGCCACACGATCCGGTCGTCGAGACCCTCGGGGCGCGCGGCCAGCTCGACCGCGAACGGGCGCGTCCGCTCCGCCACGTCCGCGGGGAGCGCGCCGAGCACCCCGGTGACCAGTTCGCCGCGCCCGGCCGCCATGTCCACGAAGTCCAGCGCGGGCGGCCGTCCCAGCGCCTCGTCGACCCGGCACAGCAGCCGCGCCACCGCGCGCGCGTACAGCGGCGAGGCGTGCACGGACGTCCGGAAGTGCCCGGCGGGGCCCGCGCCGGGGCGCCGGTAGAAGCCGTCGGGGCCGTACAGGGCCTCCCGGGCCGCATCCCGCCACCGGCGGAAGCCGTTCTCCGCCGCCCCCGCGTCTCCCGCCGTGTCCGCCGTCACCGATCCCACCGCTGTCCCGCGTCCGCCGTCGCCCTCCGCACCGGCCCAGGCTACGGGCGCGCACCGGACCGGCCTCCACCTTGGGGAGTACACGCGACGGGCGGGGATCGACCCTCCGGTTGACCCCTGCACGCATTTCGCTTCCCTACGCTGGGTTACGTGCAGCGCCTCTATGACTTCCTCCGCAGGCACCCGACGTGGGTCGACGGCTTCTGGGCCGTGATCCTGTTCGGGCTCTCGGTGGTCGGCGGAGCGACCACGGAGGAGTCCCGGGGCACCGAGCTGCCCGCCCTCACCGTGCCGGTCGTGCTCCTGCTGTCCCTGGTCGTGGCGCTGCGCCGCCGGATGCCGGAGCGGATGCTGGTGCTCGCCCTGGTGACGGGCCTCGCCCAGCTGGTGCTCGACGTGGCCACGGGGCCCGCCGACTTCGCCCTGCTGGTGATCGTCTACACGGTCGCGGCCGTCGGCGCCCGGTGGGCCTCACGCGTCGCGCTGGCCGCCGGTCTGTGCGCCGCCCCGCTCGCCCAGCTGCGCTGGCCCAGTCCGCACTCCGGCACGTTCGAGAACGTCGCCCTGTCGATCATCCTGGCCGTGCCGTTCGCCCTGGCCTGGGTGCTCGGCGACTCCATACGCACCCGCCGCGCGTACTTCGCGCAGCTGGAGGAGCGGGCCGCCCGGCTGGAGAAGGAGCGCGAGGCGCAGGCCAAGGTGGCGGTCGCCGCCGAACGCGCCCGGATAGCCCGCGAGCTGCACGACGTGGTCGCGCACAACGTGTCGGTGATGGTGGTGCAGGCCGACGGCGCCGCCTACGTCCTCGACGCGGCGCCCGACCAGGCCAAGAAGGCCCTGGAGACCATCTCCGGCACCGGCCGCCAGGCCCTCGCCGAGATGCGCCGCCTGCTGGGCGTGCTGCGCACCGGCGAGCACCAGGAGGCGGGGGAGTACGTGCCGCAGCCGGGGCTCCAGCAGATCGAGGACCTCGTCGAGCAGTGCCGGGAGTCCGGGCTGCCCGTGGACTTCAAGGTCGAGGGCACCCCGCGCGAACTGCCCCGGGGGGTCGAGCTGACCGCCTACCGGATCGTGCAGGAGGCGCTGACCAACACCCGCAAGCACGGCGGCCCCAACGCGGGCGCCAGCGTGCGCCTGGTGTACTTCGACGACGGGCTGGGCCTGCTGGTGGAGGACGACGGCAAGGGCGCCCCGCACGAGCTGTACGAGGAGGGCGGGTTCGACGGCCAGGGGCACGGCCTGATCGGGATGCGCGAGCGGGTCGGCATGGTGGGCGGAACGCTGGACGCCGGACCACGGCCGGGCGGAGGATTCCGCATCAGCGCGCTGCTGCCCCTCAAACCGGCGCACTGACCGCATGCGCACGCCCCCCGTTGACACCTGTCACGCCCCCGTGGCGACCCGACGGCCGGACCGGCCGGCGTACCCAGAGATCATCGAGACGACCGAGACCACCGAACGGAAGAGGCCCCGATGACGATCCGCGTGATGCTCGTCGACGACCAGGTGCTGCTGCGCACCGGGTTCCGGATGGTGCTCGCCGCCCAGCCGGACATGGAGGTCGTCGCGGAGGCGGGGAACGGCGTGGAGGCCCTGGAGGTGCTGCGGACCACCGCCGTCGACGTGGTGCTCATGGACGTCCGCATGCCGAAGCTGGACGGTGTGGAGGCCACCCGCCGGATCTGCGCGGACACCGACCCGCCGAAGGTGCTCATCCTGACCACCTTCGACCTCGACGAGTACGCCTTTTCCGGGCTGAAGGCGGGCGCGTCCGGCTTCATGCTCAAGGACGTGCCGCCCGGCGAGCTGCTCACCGCGATCCGCGCGGTGCACAGCGGCGACGCCGTGGTGGCCCCCTCCACCACCCGCCGGCTCCTGGACCGGTTCGCCCCGATGCTGCCCAGCAGCGGCAAGCAGCCCGAGCACAAGGAGCTGGAGCGGCTCACCGAACGCGAGCGCGAGGTCATGGTGCTGGTCGCGCAGGGCCTGTCCAACGGGGAGATCGCGTCCCGGCTGGTGCTGTCCGAGGCGACCGTGAAGACGCACGTCGGCCGCATCCTCACCAAGCTGGGGCTGCGGGACCGGGTCCAGGTGGTCGTCCTCGCCTACGAGACGGGCCTGGTGCGGGCCGGCGGACACGGCTGAGCGGCGTCCCGGCCCCCGGTAGGGTGCCGCGCATGCTCCTGTGGATCAACGGCCCCTTCGGGGGCGGCAAGACACAGACCGCACACGAGATACGGCGCCGTCTGCCGGGCAGCGTCGTCTGCGATCCCGAGGAGCCCGGCTTCGGCCTCCAGCGCATGCTGCCGCGTGAACTGCGCGGCGACTTCCAGGACTTGAAGGCCTGGCGGCAGGGCGTCGTGGAGGTCCTCGACCTCACCCTGACCCGGCGCGAGGGCGTGGTGATCGCGCCGATGACCGTCACCGACCCCGGCCACTTCGCCGAGACGGTGGGACGACTGCGCGAACTGGGCCACGACGTACGGCACTTCACGCTGCTCGCCGAGCGGGAGACGGTGCTGCGGCGGCTGCGGGAGCGGGGGCTCGGGCATCTCGGCGGCGGCGGACTGCGGCGGGAGAGCTGGGCGGTCGAGCGACTCGACCACTGCCTGGAGCAGCTCGCCGGGCCGGAGTTCGCCGAGCACCTGTGGACCGACCACAGCACCGTGCCGAAGACGGCCGACCGCATCGCCGTCCTCGCCGGCCTCACCCTGCGCCCCAACCACGAGGGCCGGCTGCGCACCCGCCTCCGCCAGGCGGCCGTGGGCGTCCGCCACATCCGCCTGGGCTGACACCGGCAAGGGGCCTAGCGGAGGATGCCCTCCAGGAAGTCGCTGCCGAGGCGGGCCACCACCGTCACGTCGAGCTGGTGCAGGACGT
The DNA here is from genome assembly GCA_002154585.1 of Streptomyces pseudogriseolus. Taxonomy (GTDB): domain Bacteria; phylum Actinomycetota; class Actinomycetes; order Streptomycetales; family Streptomycetaceae; genus Streptomyces; species Streptomyces pseudogriseolus. The sequence continues at coordinate 3,088 of MUNG01000306.1, read as the reverse complement.
ACCGGCCGCGGCGGCGGGTGGTGATCAGGCCCGCCTTCTTCAGCACGGCCAGGTGCCGGGATATCTCCGGCGCGGTCATGCCGTGCACCTGCGCCAGCTCGCTGGTGGTGTACGCGCTGCGGGCGAGGTGGCGGCACAGGCGCATCCGCACCGGGTGGGACAGCGCGGTCATCCGCAGGGCGAGCTGCTCGACCGTCGGCGGGGCGGCCAGCCCGGGGGAGCCGACCGGGTAGTGCAGCACGGGCTGCCAGCCGTGCCGGTGCAGCACCATCAGATGCGGCCAGCCGAGGCTGGTGGGGATCAGCAGCAGCCCGCCGTCCCCGGTGGCGGTGCGGCCGTCGCCCAGCTTGTCGACGTCGATCCGGCCGGCCGCCTCGTCCAGCGTCACGGCGGAGGACACCGACGTCAGCGCCTCGCTCAGCCCTTTGCGGCGCAGCAGGTCCGTCTTGAGGCGGGCGTCCGCGGCGAGCTGGTGCCGCAGCCGGGACCACGCCTCAGCGAAGAACGCCTCCTCGCAGTCCTGGAGGAACTGCCGCAGCCACGCCCTGGTGCGCGGCGGGTCGGCCAGCAGCCGCTCGGTGAACAGCAGCTGCCGCGGCCCCCGCGCGGCGGCCAGCTCCAGCGAGCGGCGGCGCAGCCCCTCGTCGGCCAGCGGGCCGAGCCCCGGCTCGCCGTAGGGGAGCGCGCAGGTGAACTCCAGGGCGCCGTCCACGAACTGCTCGTCCGACAGCTTGTCGAGCAGGTCCAGCTCCTCGGCGAGCGTGCCGCCGGGCAGCGCCGCGCGGCCCGGCACCCCCGCGCAGGCCAGGAACAGGTCGGAGAACGTGGTCCGCCACAGGAAGTCCGCCTCGCACATCCGGTCCGCGAGGTGCGGCTCCAGCCGTGCGGTCACGGCCGTCACCCAGGCCTGGAGGCCGGGGTGATGGGCCGGCTCGGACAGCGCGTGCAGCGCCATGCCGAGCTCGGCCAGCGGCGAGATCACGGCGGCGATCCGCTCCGGCCGCAGCCCGGTGATGTCGATGTGCACGCCCATGCCCACATGGTGCACCCCGCCACCGACACCGGGCCCCGGCCGGCGTCCGCCGCCGGCCGGGGCGAGTCGCCGCGCCGGTGCGGGCTACGTGCCGGTCAGCCGGCGGGCGAAGTCCGTGGCCGCCTCGCGGACGTCGCCGGCCGTCCACTCCAGGGCGGCGGCGCGGACGTAGACCTCGGTGAAGGTCAGCCCGGGGCCCTTGGGGTCCCAGTGGTTCGCGAACAGCATCGCGCCGGTCTCCTCGCCCGCCCGGATCGCCGTCTCCGCCACGAACTCCGTCTCGTACGGCAGCCACACCTGGAAGTCGTGGGTGTGCGGCACCTCCGGGTGCACCCGGAACCAGGGCAGCCCCCCTGCTTCCAGACCCTTGCGCAGCGCGGCGGCCACCACGCGCGCGTGGCGGACGTACTCCGGCAGCCTGGGCAGCTCCCGGTCCAGCCCGATCAGCGCGGACAGCGCGGTCGGGAACTGCTGGAACACCGTGCCCCCGTACCGGTGCCGCCAGGTCTTCGCCTCCTCGACCAGGGAGGCGGGTCCGGCGATCGCCGCGCCGCCGAAGGCGTCGAGGGACTTGTAGAACGACACGTAGACGCTGTCCGCGAGGCCCGCGATCTGCTCCAGCGGCTGCCCGAAGTGCTCGGTGCACTCCCACAGCCGGGCCCCGTCGACATGGACGACCGCGTCGCGTTCCCGCGCGGCGTCCACCACCTCGGTCAGCTCCTCCCAGGTGGGCAGCACGAACCCGGCGTCCCTCAGGGGCAGTTCCAGCATCAGCGCCCCGAAGGGCTCCTCCAGGCCGCGGACCTCCTCGGCGGTGGGCAGCCTCGGCTCGTTCCCGAACCGCACCGGGCGCAGGCCGCTGACCTGGCTGAACGCGTTCCGCTCGTGCACCTCGGGATGGCTGAGCGGGTGCAGCGCGACGGCCGGGTTCCCGGTGCGCCCGGCCCAGCAGCGCAGGGCGACCTGCTGCGCCATCGTGCCGGTCGGGAAGAACGCGGCCGCCTCGGTGCCGAGCAGAGAGGCGACCCGCTTCTCCAGGGCCTCGACGACCCCGTTGCCGTAGATGTCGGACGTCTCGTCGAGGTCGTAGGCGTCGCCCGCCGCCTCCAGGAGTGCCAGCCGCTCGCGGAGCGGGGCGAGGAAACCGAGGCGCGCCAGCACGCGCGGGGCGTTGCGCCAGGCCGCGATGCGCCGTTCGCGCGGGGTGGGCGAGGGGGCCTCCTCCGCCTGCTCCGTCGCCTCCGTCCGCTCCGTCCGCGGGGTCGTGCCGTCGTGGTCCGCCGTGTCAGTCATGCCCGCGATCATCCCCCGCGCCCTCCACAAGGTCACCTCCGTTTCCCCACGCGCGCGGGGCGTGACAGTGCCCGTGGAAACCCACAGCCTGTGGACAACCGGTCGCCGCCGGAACCGATCGCGTTAACATGACGAGAAATCGTCCGGTACCCCGAGCGGACTGGAACGGGAAGGCCGCCGTCGCGTGAACACAACCCCACAGCCCGATCCCCGGGACCGCCCCGCGCGGCTCACCGTCGGCGTCGTAGGCGCCGGACGCGTGGGCCCCGCCCTCGCCGCGTCCCTGAAGCTGGCCGGGCACCGCCCGGTGGCCGTCTCCGCCGTCTCCGACGCCTCCCGCAGGCGCGCCGAGGAGATGCTGCCGGACGTGCCGGTGGTGCCGCCCGCCGAGGTGCTGGAGCGGTCCGAGCTGGTGCTGCTGACCGTCCCCGACGACGCCCTGCCCGAGCTGGTCGCCGGGCTCGCCGACACCGGCGCGGTGCGCCCCGGCCAGCTCCTCGTGCACACCTCGGGACGCTACGGCGCGAAGGTCCTCGACCCCGCCCTGCGCGCCGGCGCGCTGCCGCTGGCCCTGCACCCGGCGATGACGTTCACCGGCACCCCCGTGGACGTGCAGCGGCTCGCCGGCTGCTCCTTCNNCGGCGAGCCGGAGTGGATCGCCGAGGAGAACCGCCCGCTCTACCACGCCGCCCTCGCCCTGGGCGCCAACCACCTGGTCACCCTGGTGGCCCAGTCCCTGGAGCTGCTGCGCACCGCGGGCGT
>MUNG01000305.1 GCA_002154585.1 Streptomyces pseudogriseolus | reverse complement strand
CCCCGTCCGCCCGCGCAAGCGGGCAGAACGGGGTTCGGGGCGGGGTGCCGGGCGGTGTCCGGTGGGCCGTCAGCCCTCCTCGCCCAGCACGCCCCGCAACTGCTCCGGCAGATGGTCGCCGCACGACTGGCGGGCCTGTTGCGTGAGGGCGTCGCTGGTGCACTCGTAGTAGTCGCTGTAGATCAGGCGGGCGCCGAAGGCGCCGGCCACCAGGAGCAGTGCCAGGCCGGCCATGACCATGCCGCTCACCGCCGCCGTGGTCTGCGGGCGGCCCTTCTGCTCGGGCGCCGGGGTGTCCGGGTCCTGCCCGCGGGGCTTGGCGCGCAGGGCGCTGATGCTCCAGTACAGGGCGAGCGCGCCCAGCAGCAGCGCCAGGTACGGCCAGTTGAACAGGGCGAAGAAGAACGCCCACAGGCCGCCCAGCAGGGCGTACCGCGCGCGGCGCTGGGCCGGGTCCATGGGGTCCCAGCGCATGCCCGGACCCTGCTGGCCGCCTCCGCCCTGCCCTTCCGGGCCGCGCGGGCGCTCGCCGAAGCCGCCGGGGGAGCGGCCGGGCTGCCGGTCGCTCCAGTTGCGGCCCCACGGGGAGCGGTTGCCGCCCTCGCCCTCGCCGCCCGACGGATGGCGGGGCTGCCAGGGGCGGTCGGGCGTGCCCTCCGGCGGGGGCGCGAACGGGTTGTCGTCCTGGCCGTCCCCGGAGCCCCGGCGGCGGTCGTCGCCGCCCTCGCCCTGCGGGGCGTCGGGAGGTGAGGACGGGCGCTCCCGCAGCAGCACGGCGCCACGCTCCCCTCCCTGGGCCGACTGCTGGGGGAACGTGAGGAGTCGCAGGCTGCGGTCCGGCATCAAGTGAGCGTCTTCCCCTTTGTGAAGCACGGCGTGGGTGCGGTGTGACCGCCTCGCACGACGTATCGACTACGAGTGAGCGGTGAGCTGGTGCGTTCCCGTCAGCTCCGCGCGGCCCGGGTCCGTCGCCCTGTGAACGAACGGTGCGCGGTCGGCGTTCCCGTGCGCCCCGGTGTCCAGGACCTGCGTACCCCGGCCGGCTCCTCCCAGACGCTACCTTCCGGCCACGCCCCCGTCCCGTGGGGGCCCGTCGGGAGTGCCGGTATCGTTGCTGCCGGTCGGCCGCTTCGTAGGCTTCCCCGTATCCGGGGGCGCGAAGCATTCGTAGGAATGTACAAAGCGCTGTGCCGCCGGCCGTGCAGACGCTCCCCGAGAAAGGGCCCCACCGTGGCCGCCAAGCCCGTGGCCGAGCGCGCCAGGCGTCTCGTCGTGCTGGTCTCCGGATCCGGCACCAATCTCCAGGCGCTCCTCGACGAGATCGCCGCCGTCGGACACGAGGCCTACGGCGCCGAGGTCGTCGCCGTCGGCGCGGACCGCGAGGGCATCGAGGGGCTGGCCCGGGCCGAGCGCGCCGGGCTGCCGACCTTCGTGTGCAAGGTCAAGGACCATCCGGCCCGCGAGGAGTGGGACGCGGCGCTCGCCGAGGCCGTCGCCGCGTACGAGCCCGACCTCGTGGTGTCCGCCGGGTTCATGAAGATCGTGGGGAAGGAGTTCCTCGCGCGCTTCGGCGGGCGGTTCGTCAACACCCACCCCGCCCTGCTGCCCAGTTTCCCGGGAGCCCACGGCGTACGGGACGCGCTCGCGTACGGCGCCAAGGTCACCGGCTGCACCGTCCACTTCGTCGACGACGGCGTCGACACCGGTCCGATCATCGCGCAGGGCGTGGTGGAGATCCGGGACGAGGACGACGAGAGCGCTCTGCACGAGCGCATCAAGGAAGTCGAGCGAAAGCTGCTCGTCGAGGTCGTGGGGCGGCTCGCCCGCAACGGCTATCGCATCGAGGGACGAAAGGTAGTTATCCAGTGACCGCCGAGAGCAACAAGCGGGCCATTCGACGGGCGCTCGTCAGCGTCTACGACAAGACCGGCCTGGAGGATCTCGCGCGCGGCCTGCACGAGGCCGGGGTGGAGCTGGTCTCCACCGGGTCCACCGCCGCGAAGATCGCCGCCGCGGGCGTCCCCGTGACCAAGGTCGAGGAGCTGACCGGCTTCCCCGAGTGCCTGGACGGCCGGGTCAAGACGCTGCACCCGAAGGTGCACGCCGGCATCCTCGCCGACCTGCGCCTCGCCGACCACGAGCAGCAGCTCAAGGACCTCGGCGTGGAGCCGTTCGACCTGGTCGTCGTGAACCTCTACCCGTTCCGCGAGACCGTCGCCTCCGGCGCCACGCCCGACGAGTGCGTGGAGCAGATCGACATCGGCGGCCCGTCCATGGTCCGCGCCGCCGCCAAGAACCACCCGTCGGTCGCCGTCGTCACCAGCCCGGCCCGCTACGGCGACGTCCTCGCCGCGGTCCGCGACGGCGGCTTCGACCTCACCACCCGTAAGCGGCTCGCCGCCGAGGCCTTCCAGCACACGGCCGCGTACGACGTCGCGGTGGCCTCCTGGTTCGCCTCCGAGTACGCCCCGGTCGACGACTCGCAGTTCCCCGACTTCCTCGGCGCCACCTGGGAGCGCAAGAACACCCTCCGCTACGGCGAGAACCCGCACCAGCCGGCCGCGCTCTACGTCTCCGGCACCGGCGGTCTCGCCGAGGCCGAGCAGCTGCACGGCAAGGAGATGTCGTACAACAACTACACGGACACGGACGCCGCGCTCCGTGCCGCGTACGACCACGACGCCCCGGCCGTCGCGATCATCAAGCACGCCAACCCGTGCGGCATCGCGGTCGGCGCGGACGTCGCCGAGGCGCACCGCAAGGCGCACGCCTGCGACCCGCTGTCCGCGTTCGGCGGCGTGATCGCCGTCAACCGCCCGGTGTCCAAGGAGATGGCCGAGCAGGTCGCGGAAATCTTCACCGAGGTCATCGTCGCCCCCGACTACGAGGACGGCGCGCTCGAGGCCCTCACCAAGAAGAAGAACATCCGCGTGCTGCGCGCCCCGCAGGCACCGTCCGCCCCGGTCGAGGTCAAGCCGATCGACGGCGGCGCGCTGCTCCAGGTCACCGACCGGCTCCAGGCCGAGGGCGACGACCCGGCCACCTGGACGCTGGCCACCGGCGAGGCGCTGTCCGAGGCCGAGCTGGCCGACCTGGCCTTCGCCTGGAAGGCCTGCCGCGCGGTGAAGTCCAACGCGATCCTGCTCGCCAAGGACGGCGCGTCCGTCGGCGTCGGCATGGGCCAGGTCAACCGTGTCGACTCCGCGAAGCTGGCGGTCGAGCGGGCGGGCGCCGAGCGTGCGGCCGGTTCCTACGCCGCCTCGGACGCGTTCTTCCCCTTCCCCGACGGCCTGGAGATCCTTACCGAGGCCGGTGTGAAGGCCGTGGTCCAGCCCGGCGGTTCGGTCCGCGACGAGCAGGTCGTCGAGGCCGCGAAGAAGGCGGGCGTGACGATGTACTTCACGGGCACGCGCCACTTCTTCCACTGAGCCCGTGATCGACTGATCCCGTGATCGACGGCGGTGGTCCCGGTCCATGCAACGGCCCGGGCCACCGCCGTCGCGCGTCGCACTCCCGCCCGGGTCATCTGCGGCCGGGCGGGGCGTACTCCTTGAGGTAGTGGGCGACGCGGCCGGCGTACGCGCGGTACTCGGCGGGGACGCCGCCGGCGTCGTTCACCCTGTCCCACGACGTGCGGTACGCGGCGGCGATCAGCACCCGCCGGTCCTCCCGCAGCTCGTCGTCGAGGCGCGGCGCGATCCAGCACAGGTAGCGGCCCATCGCGGGCACCGACTCGGCGGGCGGGAACGGCGGTTCGGGCACGGTCTCGCCTGGGGTGCCGTCCTCGTTCATCCACCACCGCAGCACCTTCGGCGTCCAGCGGGCGATGCCGTACTCGTTCTTGACCGGGTCGGACAGGTCGGGGTCGAAGTCGCTCTCCACCTTCAGCATGGCGGCGATCAGCGGCGCGGTGACGTCCTCGCTGGGGCAGTCGTGCGCCGTCTCCACGATCAGCAGCCGGTACGCGGCCGGCACACCCCGGTCGGTGCGCAGCACGTCGGCGCCGTACGCGGCGGCTGCGGCGTTCGGACCCGCGTTCGAGCCGGCGCTCGGCTCGCCGCCGGACAGGGCCCAGCGGTCGACGCCGTACCCGAGGAGCGCCACCGTGGCCGTGGCGACGGCCGCCGAGACGGCGACCGACCTCCGCGAGCGGCGGCGCCGCGCGGGCAGCAGCCGGGGCAGCCGGGACGGGCGTCCCGCGCCGGCCGCCTCCCGCACCCGGCGCAGCAGGTCCTCCACGCCGATCCGCTCCGCGTGGGTGCGGGTCAGACAGGCGCGGACGACGTCCCGCCAGGCGTCGGGAAGCCCGGCGGAGAGCCGCAGCTCGTCGGTGCCGGAGGCGTACGCGGCGGCGGCAGTGCGGCGGGCCGCCGGGGTGGCGCCGGGCAGCGGGAAGGCGCCGGTGAGGACGAGATGGGCGAGCACGCCGAACGCCCACACGTCGGCGGACGCGCGGATCCGCCGCCCCCGCTCGCCGATCCCGGACCACAGCAGCTCGGGCGGGGTGTAGTCGGGCGTGGAGAAGGCGGACGTGTAGGCGTGCGTGCCCTCCAGCTCGGCGGCCATGTTGAAATCGGCGAGGCGAACCGAACCGTCCGCCATGAGCAGCACGTTGGCCGGTTTCAGGTCGCCGTGCACCCAGCCCGCGCGGTGCAGCTGGGCCAGCCCCTCACAGATCTGCGCGAGCAGACCGGGGCCGGCGTCGGGCCGGGGCGTGACGGCCAGCAGCGCGGACAGCGAGCCCTCGGCCTTCTCCAGCACCAGCACGGTGGAGCCGTCCAGCTCCGGCCGGCCGGGGTCGTCGACGGTCAGCGTCTCGACCATCCGGATGAGGCGCGGCTGCTTCAGCCGGCGCAGCACGTCCACCTCGCGCTCGGCCAGTTCGCGCAGGTGGTGCAGCTGGCGCGGGGTGCTGGTGCCGGTGGGCAGGAACTTCAGCGCGACCTCGCGCGGCCCGTCCGTGCCGCCCCCGGTGCGCCGGCCGGCGTACACGCTGCCGAACGCGCCCGTGGCGATCGGCTCCCGCACCTCCCACGCGCCCACCCGGTACCCCTTGGGCACCGGCACGGCGTACGTCCCGGTCACCGGGTCCCCTTCAGCGTGGGGTGGCCGGCGGTCCGTCGCGGTGCGACGGGCACGACGGGTACCTCGGATACGGCTGGTACCTCGGGTACGACGACGAGGCTGTTCACGGTGCATCCCCCCATGCGCCCATGCCTGACAGCTACTCGGCCAGAGTAGGGCGGACACCCCGCCGCCGGACCTCCCCCGATCGGGTGCGACAGGGGTGTGCGGCGTGATTGGCGTGAAAGGCGCGGGTCCCGTACGCCGGGCGCGGGAGTGGGAGGGGAGAGAGACACACGAAGGCCGTGTCCTCCGCTCGGGAGGGACACGGCCTTGTGGGGTGGGACGCGAGTGAGCGGACGCGCCCCCTGGGTCAGCGGTTCGCGGCTCAGTACCTCGGGCGCCGGAACCATTCAGCGCTGGCCCGCTTCGCGCAGAACACGATCACCAGGATCGCGACGACGATGATCAGCAGACCGAGCAGGTAGATGCCCAGCGCGAAGATGCCGCTGACGATCGCGAAGGACGCGTACACGATCGAGCAGACGCGCACCGAGCTGCCGCCCTTGGCGTACTGGAGCAGCAATATGAGGCCCAGCAGCGCGAAGACCGAGGCGAGGCCGACGAAGAAGACGATGACGCCCTTGCCCAGGTCGGCGAACTGCTCGGCGTCGACGTCGCCCGCGATGCCGGCCTCGTCCACCAGTTCGTCCCACTGCGCCAGCGCGACGCCGTACACCGCCGCGATGATCACGTGTGCGACGGCGATCACGGCGAGCAGGATCTGCGCGGCGCGCGTGATGCCGGGCATCTGGGTGGGGACGTAACCGCCGCCGTAGGGCTGGCCCACCGGCGGCGCGGCGGGGTAGCCGTAGCCGGGCTGGGCGGGCTGGCCGGGCTGCTGGGGGTAGCCGTAGCCGGGGCCGGGCTGAGGCTGCTGGGGCGGCTGCCCGTAGGGGTTGTTCGGGTCGCCGAAACTCATGGCGGTTCTTCCTCCGTTGCGCTCTCGGTGCGGGGACTGCGCGAGACTCGGCGCGGAGGAAGCACTACAGATGCGGTCCGTCCCCCCGGTTCTGCCCGCGGCACTGCGCATTCATCGTTCTTGACCGTTCCTTTCCTTGTCCAGCGCTACGACATATGTGTTGTGCAAGTGCAACATCTGGATCTTGCTCGCATTGAGACCGAAGATGATCGAATGCGCGGTACGGGCGCCGCGGCCGACCGGAATGCGGGCTGATTGGAACAGCGGGCCGGTCATCCGCGAGGATGGGGGTCATGACCGCCCAGATTCTCGATGGCAAGGCCACCGCAGCCGAGATCAAGTCCGATCTGACCGCCCGCGTGGCGGCGCTGAAGGAGAAGGGCGTCACGCCCGGCCTCGGCACGATCCTCGTGGGGGACGACCCCGGCAGCCAGAAGTACGTCGCCGGCAAGCACCGCGACTGCGCCCAGGTGGGCATCGCCTCCATCCAGCGTGAACTGCCCGGCACCGCCACGCAGGAGGAGATCGAGGCAGTCGTCCGCGAGCTGAACGAGGACCCGGCCTGCACGGGTTACATCGTCCAGCTGCCGCTCCCCAAGGGCATCGACGAGAACCGGATCCTCGAGCTGATGGACCCGGACAAGGACGCCGACGGCCTCCACCCGATGAACCTCGGCCGCCTCGTCCTCAACGAGCCCGCCCCGCTGCCCTGCACGCCGAACGGCATCATCACCCTGCTGCGCCGCCACGGCGTGGAGATCAAGGGCGCCGAGGTCGTGGTCGTCGGGCGCGGCGTCACCATCGGCCGTCCGATGCCGCTGCTGCTGACCCGGCGCAGCGAGAACGCCACGGTGACCCAGTGCCACACCGGCACCCGTGACCTGTCCGCCCACCTGAGGCGCGCGGACATCATCGTCGCGGCGGCCGGCAGCGCCCACCTGATCCGTCCTGAGGACGTCAAGCCGGGCGCGGCCGTCCTGGACGTCGGCGTCTCCCGCAGCGCCGAGGGCAAGATCGTCGGCGATGTCCACCCGGGCGTGGCCGAGGTGGCCGGCTGGGTCGCCCCCAACCCCGGCGGTGTCGGCCCGATGACCCGGGCGCAGCTGCTGGTCAACGTGGTCGAGGCGGCGGAGCGCAGTGTCGGCTGAGCGGAAGGTGCCGGAGGCCGCCGAGGCCTCCGAGGCCGCCGTGGCCCCGGACGCCTCGGAGGCCTCGGAAGCCGCTGAGGATGTCACCGTCCGGGACCCGGTCAGCGCCCCGGGCGCGGACGGCGTTCCGCGCCGGGCCACCCGCAGGTTCCCGCTGTTCACGCGGGACACCGCGCGCCCCGAGGGCGGCGGCAGGGCGGCCCCCGGCGACGCGCCCGCGCCCGCCCGGCAGTGGCCGATCCTGGCCGTGCTGCTCACCGTGGGTTTGGGCCTGCTGCTGACCGCGCTGGACGTGTTCCGGGTCGGCCTGCTCCTGATCGGCGCGGCGCTGCTGGCCGGGGCGGTCCTGCGCTGGGCGGTACCGGACGTCGGCATGCTCGCCGTACGCTCCCGCTTCACCGACATGGTCACGTACGGCGGGCTCGGGCTGGCGGTCGTACTGCTGGCGCTGATGATGCAGCCGCATCCGCTGCTGGAGTTCCCGTGGCTCCAGGACATGCTGCACGTCACGGTCGACAGCTGAGCCGCCGGTCGCAGGAGGGCCGGTCCCCGGCCGGGGTTCGGGTCGGCCGGCTGAGCCGCAGGTCGCAGGTGAGCTGCGAGATGGCAGTCGGGCCGCCGGTCGGTGACCGATCCGTCGGTCGACTGCCGAGCTGCCGGCCCGCGGCCGGAACCGGGCCGGCCGGAAAGCAGGAACGTTGGTCGGCAGGCGAGCAGCCGTTCGACGGCCGATGTTCGGGCCGGTGGCCGGAGCGCCGGTTGGTGTGTGAGTCGTGGGCCGGCAGACGGGCCGTTGGCCAGGGTCGAGCGTGTCGTCGACGGTCGTCGGGGCTTGGCCGGTTGGGTGAGCTGCCGGTCGACGGCCGAGGCCCGGGCCGGTGGCGGGGCGCCGTGGGTCGGCATCGGGGCGCCGGGGCGGTGGTCGAGCCGCCGGTTGGTGAGCGGGCCGTCAGCCGGCAGTTGAGTTTCCGGCCGTCGGCCGGGTCCCCCCGCAGGGGCGGCGGCCCGTCCACACCCCCGTGAGCGGACGGGCCGGCGCCGTGCACCACGTTCCTGCACGGCGGACGGCACGATCAACGGGCGCCCGGCCGCTGTGGCACGGAAGTGACCGTTCCGGTACGGGTCCCGGAATCCCCGTACACCCTTGCGATGACTCACGCGCCCGTTCGCGGCACGGGAGTCCGCCGAGGGGGGGTGTGGCCGCGGACACGTCCACACAAAGGCGTCGGGATGGTAGGACAGGAGGACAGTGGGACGGTCGTACAAGCCCCGTTCACCCGGTCCTTCGGTTCCGGGGTTCCGTTCGGGCGGGCGGCCGACCGGTGGGACACTGGAGCGCAAGCGACTGGGCGTGCATCGCCGCACGCGCCCTGTTGCTCCCGTGCGCCCCCACCCCGGGAACTGAGACCCGTCCCGGCGGCATCCCTGTGGGTAGCCAGACGGGACGTGGCAGCGGGCACCATGCGCGAGAGAAAGACCAGCACGAACCGGGGGGAAGAGGGGGAGAGCAATGCCTCGTTGGAAGGCCTTGCCGGATGAACTCGATCCGCAGATCAGGGAGTTCACCAGTCAGCTCAGGCGGCTGGTGGACCGCAGCGGTCTGGGCGTCGCGGCGGTCGCCGACCGCACGGGCTACAGCAAGACGTCCTGGGAGCGCTATCTGAACGGCCGGCTGCTCGCGCCGAAGGGCGCGATCGTGGCGCTGGCCGAGGTCACCGGGACCAACCCGGTGCACCTGACCACCATGTGGGAGCTCGCCGAACGCGCCTGGAGCCGCTCGGAGATGCGGCACGACATGACCATGGAGGCGATCCGGATCTCGCAGGCGCGCGCCGCGCTGAGCGAGCTGGCCGGGCCGCCGTCCGGCGGGGGCGGGCGCCCCCGTGGCGGCGGGGCCCGTACGGGGGTCGCCGGTCCTGCCGGGGTGTCGCCGAGCGTGCCGCCGCAGCCGACCGCCACCGACGTGCGGGACGCGTCGGGCAGCGGCAACTCCTGGGGGGTCACCCACCCGGACGCCGGTTACCCGGGGGCGTACGGCCCGGGGGCACCCGCGGCGGGCGGGTACGGCCCGCCGCCCGCGGAGCCGTCGGGTCCCGGCCGCGGTTCCGGCCGCCCCGCGGGCAAGCGGCGTACGGCGATGTTCCTCGTCGGCGCGCTCGGCGCGCTGGTGGTGGTCGCCGCCGGGCTGTACGTCACGGAGACGCAGGGCGACACCAAGGAGGCCAAGCCCTCCCCGTCGCCCACCGTCACCAAGGAGGCGAAGCTGCCTCCGGGCGTGAAGTGCAACGGCGACAGCTGCGAGGGCAAGGACGCCGAGGTCATGGGGTGCAGCGGCGACCTGGTCACCACGGCCGGCTCCGCGGTCGTCGGCGCCACCACCGTCGAGATCCGCTACAGCAAGGTCTGCGGCGCCGCGTGGGGGCGCATCACCCAGGCCGCGCAGGGCGACACGGTCGAGATCACCTCGGGCACGTCCAAGGAGACCGACTCGGTGGACGCGCCCGGCGACACGGTCGCCTACACGATGATGGTGCCGGCCGCCGCCGCGACCGACGTCACGGCCTGCGCGGTGCTGGCCGCGACGGGCGAGAAGGGCTGCACGGAATGACGGCCCGGCCGCTCCCCGGCCCGCCCGCTCTCCGGC
>MUNG01000304.1 GCA_002154585.1 Streptomyces pseudogriseolus | reverse complement strand
CCCGCGGAACGGACCCCCTCCGACCCCTCCGAGCGGCATGGCTATCATATGAGCACCCTCTAGCTCGAAAGATGATGCTGTGACTGTCAACGAAGACTCGTTCACCAACTGGAAGCACCGCGAGGAGATCGCGGAGTCGATGATCCCGATCATCGGGAAGCTGCACCGGGAGCGGGACGTCACCGTCCTGCTGCACAGCCGCTCCCTGGTGAACAAGTCGGTGGTCAGCATCCTCAAGACGCACCGCTTCGCCCGGCAGATCGCCGGCGAGGAGCTCTCCGTCACCGAGACCCTGCCGTTCCTCCAGGCGCTCACCACGCTGGACCTCGGCCCCTCGCAGATCGACATCGGCCTGCTCGCGGAGGCCTACCGCGCGGACGACCAGGGCAAGTCCGTCGCGGAGTTCACCGCCGAGGCCGTCGCCGGCGCCACCGGCGAGAACAAGATCGAGCGCCGCGAGCCGCGCGACGTCGTCCNNCGCCGCGACTCCGTGCACGGCCAGTTCCAGGGCACGATCACCGTCGACGAGGCGAACAGCGCGATCGTCGCCAACGGAAACGTCGTCAAGGTCATCTACGCCGACGACCCGGCCCAGATCGACTACACCGCGTACGGCATCGACAACGCGATCCTGATCGACAACACGGGCAGGTGGCGCGACCGCGAGGGCCTGTCTCAGCATCTGCGGCCCGGCGTCGACAAGGTGGTGCTGACCGCGCCCGGCAAGGGTGACGTNNCGCGTCCTGCACCACCAACGCGATCGTGCCGCCGCTGAAGGCGATGGCGGACGAGTACGGCGTGCTGCGCGGCCACGTGGAGACCGTCCACTCGTTCACCAACGACCAGAACCTGCTGGACAACTACCACAAGTCCGAGCGCCGCGGCCGGTCCGCGCCGCTCAACATGGTGATCACCGAGACCGGCGCCGCGTCGGCCGTCGCCAAGGCGCTGCCCGACCTGAAGGCGCCGATCACCGGCAGTTCCATCCGCGTGCCGGTGCCGGACGTGTCGATCGCCATCCTCAACCTCCAGCTGGGCCGCGCGACCAACCGCGAGGAGGTCCTCGACCACCTGCGCAACGTCTCGCTGACCTCCCCGCTGAAGCGTCAGATCGACTTCATCAGCGCCCCCGACGCGGTCTCCAGCGACTTCATCGGCTCGCGGCACGCGTCGATCGTCGACGCCGGCGCCCTGAAGGTCGACGGCGACAACGCGATCCTCTACCTCTGGTACGACAACGAGTTCGGCTACTCCTGCCAGGTCGTCCGCGTCGTCCAGTACGTGTCCGGCGTGGAGTACCCGACGTACCCGGCGCCCGCGGCCTGAGTCACGCGCGACGGCGGGGCGGGGCCGGTGAGTTGTCCGGCCCCGCCCCGGTCTGCCCGTACGACCGGCGGTAAGGGCCAGATCGATAGCGATCACCCGGAACCGGTTGAACGGGCCGATCCGCTTCCTAGTCTTCGCACATGCCCCTCTTCAGCACGCGCCCCGGCAGACGTCCTCGTATATCCCGCTCGTTCGGGGACACCCAACTGGACAAGGTGCTCGGGAAGCTGAGCAAGCGGGGCAGCGGGAAGGCCGCCGACGCCGAGCTGATCGCCGAGCTGCTGGAGCAGACCGGGAGCGACTGGGATCTGCGCGGTCACCGGGTGTCCGTGCTGGCCGCGGCCGCCGCGGGCACGGGCATCGCCGAGACCTGGCTGGAGCGCGACCCGGACGACGCGGACGCGCTGGTGTTCCACTCCTGGACCACGCTGGTGCGCGCCCTGGAGGAACGGCGTCTGGAGGACCCCGACGCGGTGATCTCCCGCTGCCACCGGGCCGCCGAGCTGTCGCCGGACGACCCGTCGCCGTGGGTGGTCCTGCTCGGCACCGCGCGTGTCGTGCGGTACGACCACCAGGACGTCGACGCCCTCTGGCGGCAGGCCACCGCCCGCGACCCCTGGAACCGCGAGGCGTTCCTCCAGATGCTCGCGCTGCTGTCGCCCGAGGAGGGCGGCTCCAGCGCCTCGGTGCTGGACTTCGTCGACGCGGTCCGCTCCCGCATCCCGGCCAACGCCCCGTGCGCCGCCGTCGAACTCACCGCCGCCGTACGGCAGTACCAGGGGCTGCTCGCGCAGGGCGGGATGCGGGCGATGACCGCCGGCCAGCTCTTCGAGAGCGGACACCTCGCGGCGGCGCTGCACCAGGCCGCCGCGCTGTGGCCGAAGCCGGGCTTCTTCCAGCACGCGGCGGCGCCGGCCGACCTCAACGTCCTGGCGTACGCGCTGTGCGCGGCCGGGCGCGCGGCGGACGCGCACCCGGTGTTCGAGGCGCTCCAGGGCATGGTCACCCCGTGGCCCTGGGACGTCGACGGCCCGGCGCTCCAGCGGTTCGAGCAGCATCTGGCCAAGTCCGAGCGCGGCCGCCAGGGCGGCGTCGGCGGCGGATGACCCGCGCCGCCCCGGCGGCCGTGTCCGGTCAGGTGCCGGTGCCCGGTCAGGTGCGGGACAGCAGCGTGGCGACGGTGTCCCGCAGGGTCCGGGCCGGGTCCGCGGCCCGCCCCTCGTGCCGCCAGGCGACGAAGCCGTCCGGCCGCACGAGCACCGCGCCGTCCGGAGTGACACCGTGGGCCGCCGCCCAGTCGGCGCCGTTCTCGGGAACCAGGTCGGCGCCCTCGCCCACCCCGTACGCGTCCAGCGGCACCGGCAGCGCGGACGCCACCTCGGCCGCGGCGGCGAGCCACGGGCTGTGCGGGGACGCGAGCAGGACGAGGGAACGCTCGTAGAGGTCGAGCGTGGAGACGCGGGCGCCGGCCCGGTCCAGCCACAGGTGCGGCGCGCGGCTGCCGGGCTCGCCGTTCAGCGCGAGACCCTCGGGCACCACCGGCGTCGCCGGGTCCGCGCCCAGCACCGCGCCGCGCGGATAGCGGTAGCCGAGGGCCACGTTGAGGACGCCGCCCTTGCGGCCGGCGAGCGCCGCGGTCTCCGCGTCGGGCGTATAGCCGGGGTGGCTGTGCTCCACGGACCGGGAGGAGGCGCGGGCGCTGGTCGCCTCGGCGACGGGCCGGCGCTCGGCGTCGTAGCTGTCGAGCAGACCGGGTCCGGCCCAGCCGCCGAGCACGGCGGCCAGCTTCCAGGCGAGGTTGTGGGCGTCCTGGATGCCGGTGTTGGAGCCGAACGCCCCGGTGGGCGACATCTCGTGGGCCGAGTCGCCGGCCAGGAACACCCGCCCCTCGGCGTACCGCTGGGCGACCCGTTCGGCGGCGTGCCAGGCGGCCCGGCCGGTGACGGTCACGTCCAGGTCCGGCACGCCGACCGCCCGCCGAATGTGCGCGGCGAGCCGCTCGTCGGTGAACTCCTCGAGTGTCTCGCCGTGTTCGGGGTGCCAGGGGGCGTGGAACACCCAGTTCTCGCGGTTGTCCACCGGCAGCAGCGCCCCGTCGGCGTCCGGGCTGGTGAGGTAGCAGACGATGAACCGGCGGTCGCCGACCACGGAGGCGAGACCGCGCGAGGTGAAGGTGACGCTGACGTTGTGGAAGAGGTCGCCGGGACCGTTGTGCCCGATGCCGAGCCGCTCGCGCACGGGGCTGCGCGGGCCGTCCGCCGCCACCAGATAGTCCGCCCTGATCGTGGTGTGCTCGCCGGTCTCCCGGCTCTTGACCCGCGCCGTCACCCCGTCGCCGTCCTGGTCGAAGGACATCATCTCGGTGTTGTAGCGCAGGTCGCCGCCCAGCTCGCGGGCGCTGCGCAGCAGCACCGGCTCCAGGTCGTTCTGGCTGCACAGGCACCAGCCGGCGGGGCTGAAGCGGGCGAGGCCGCCGCCCGGGTCGATCGTCCGCAACAGCCACTCGCCCGCGTCGCCGACCAGGCTCGGCGTCTGGAGGATGCCGTGGTTGTCCTTCAGGACGGACGCGGCCTCCACGATCCGCCGCTGCACGCCGGCCGTGCGGAACAGCTCCATCGTGCGCACGTTGTTCCCCCGCCCGCGCGGATGGATCGAAGTGCTCGCGTGCCGCTCGACGAGCGTGTGCGGCACTCCGAGCCGCCCCAGGAACAGGGACGTCGACAGTCCCACCAGGGAGCCCCCGACGATGAGGACGGGCGTGCGGTGGACCGCCTCGCCGGTCGTGCCCGATCGGTTCATTGAAACGCCTCCAGCGTTCGCCCGGGTGTGTTGGGTAACGGGACGCTGATTCCATCCCCGGTGCGGGGCCCTCCGCGTCCGGGCGGCACCCGGATGGCACGCGGTTCACCCGGCTGCGCCGTGTCGCTCGCGCGCTTCCGGGGCCGCCCCGACCATCGACTCATGGCGACCCCCTGCCCATCGGACACGGCGGTCGTTCCTGACCTTCCGTGAAGAGCTTCCGGAAGAAGCCCCGCCGCAGGGGTTTCCCGAACAAGAGGAGAGGTGCGCCGGATGACCATGTCGGGACGCATATCGCAGTCGGCCTTCGACGGCTCCAGGCTGCGGGTGATCCTGCTGCTCGACCTGTACGAGGGGGCGCAGGAGCAGTTCCTCGAGGCGTACGAGCACATGCGGAACAAGGTCGCGTCCGTGCCCGGTCACATCAGCGACCAGCTGTGCCAGTCGATCGAGAACCCGTCGCAGTGGCTCATCACCAGCGAATGGGAGAGCGCCCCGCCGTTCCTCGCGTGGGTGAACAGCGAGGAGCACGTGGAGACCGTCCGGCCGATGCACAGCTGCGTGCGGGACACCCGGTCGATGCGCTACAGCGTCGTGCGCGAGACCTTCCCCGAGCAGCCCCGCACCCCCGCCACGGCGGCGGCCGGCCTCCAGTCGGCGGTGCGGGTCGGCGACGGCGTGGCGCGCCACGCCCTCACCTTCACCGTCAAGCCGGGCTCCGAGTCCAAGGTCGCGGAGCTGCTGGCCGGGTACGAGTCCCCCAAGGCCCAGGTCGACGACACCACGCGGCTGCGCCGCACCTCGCTGTTCATGCACGGCAACCGGGTCGTGCGGGCCGTCGAGGTGGAGGGCGACCTGCTCGCCGCCCTGCGCCACGTGGCGCGCCAGCCGGAGGTGCGGGCGGTCGAGGAGGCCATCAACCCCTATCTGGAGCAGGACCGGGACCTGACCGACCCCGAGTCCGCGCGGCTGTTCTTCACCCGGGCCGCGCTGCCCGCCGTGCACCATGTGGCAGCCGGCCGGCCGGAGCCCGACGGGCTGCGGCGGCACGCGCTGTACTACCCGGCCGTCGCGGGCCGCGGCATGGACCTGGCGCGGTTCCTCGCCCGGCAGGACGAGGCCGCGGCTGACGAGCCGGACAGCCCGGTGTTCGCGAGCACCGTGTTCCAGCGGGACGACATAGTGGTGCGCCTCGTCGACGTCACCGGCGACCTCGACCTGGACCCGCTCGCCGCGCTGGGCGTCAAGGGTCCCGGCAAGGCGGCGGAGCTGGAGCGGCTCCTGGACGGCGCCGCGATCGGCGTCGAGGGCTCCCTGGACTCGGAGCGCACCCTCAACCGGCTGCTGTCGCACGCCGACATGCTGCCCGTCACCGACCGCAGCGCGGCGGCTTCCTGACGGTCGACCACGGTGACGTCCCACGGCCGTCGCGCCGGGGACGTCACCGGAACACCCGGAGGTATCAACCATGTCCAAGCAGCATCCACGGATCGTGGACCTGAGCGAGACGGAACCCAACCGCCGGCGCGGGGGTGACCTCAGGACCCTGCTCACCCCGGCCACCGTGGGCTCCACGAGCGGCTTCATGGGGCTGGCCGTCATCCAGCCCGGCGAGCGGATCGCCGAGCACTACCACCCGTACTCCGAGGAGTTCGTGTACGTCGTCCACGGCTCGCTCGAGGTGGACCTGGACGGCGAGCCGTTCGCGCTCCGCGCCGAGCAGGGGCTGATGATCCCGATCGACATGCGGCACCGCTTCCGCAACGTCGGCGACGAGGAGGCCCGCATGGTGTTCCACCTCGGTCCCCTCGCCCCCCACCCGAGCCTCGGGCACGTCGACACGGAGGAGACCGAAAGCGCCATGTCCGGGCCGCAGTTGACGGTGGGCGGGCCGGAAGCGGCCCGGCCGGTCGAGCCGAGCGAGGCCATAAAATGACCCGGCGGGTGGCCGTCACCGGTATAGGTGTGGTCGCTCCCGGCGGCATCGGGGCGACGGCGTTCTGGGACCTGCTGTCCGCAGGCCGCACCGCGACCCGCGGCATCACCCTGTTCGACCCGGCGGGCCTGCGCTCGCGCATCGCCGCCGAGTGCGACTTCGACCCGTTCGAGCACGGCCTGGACGCGGACCTGTGCCAGCACGCCGACCGCTACATCCAGTTCGCCGTGGTCGCGGCCCGGGAGGCGGTCCGCCACTCCGGCCTCGACACCGGGTCCCTCGACCCGTGGCGGACCGCGGTGTCGCTGGGCAGCGCGGTCGGCGGCACGACCCGGCTGGAACAGGACTACGTGCGGGTCAGCGAGAGCGGCCGGCGCTGGGACGTGGACCACACCAAGGCGCAGCCCAAGCTGCACCTGGCGTTCTCGCCGAGCACCCTCGCCTCCACGGTGGCCGAGCAGTTCGGCGCCCGGGGCCCGGTGCAGACGGTCTCCACCGGCTGCACGTCCGGTCTCGACGCGGTCGGCTACGCCTTCCACACGATCGCCGAGGGCCGGGCCGACGTCTGCGTCGCGGGGGCGTCGGACTCGCCGATCTCCCCCATCACGATGGCCTGCTTCGACGCCATCAAGGCGACGTCGCCGAACAACGACGACGCCGAGCACGCGTCCCGGCCGTTCGACGCCCACCGCGACGGGTTCGTGATGGGCGAGGGCGCGGCCGTGCTGGTGCTGGAGGAGTACGAGCACGCGCGGGCGCGCGGCGCGGACATCCTCTGCGAGATCGGCGGCTACGCCACCTACGGCAACGCCTACCACATGACCGGGCTGACCAGTGAGGGCATGGAGATGGCCCGCGCCATCGACGGCACCCTCGACCAGGCGCGGATCGATCCCACCCGGATCGACTACGTCAACGCGCACGGTTCCGGCACCCGGCAGAACGACCGGCACGAGACGGCCGCGGTGAAGCGGTCGCTGGGCGCGCACGCGTACGAGACGCCCATGTCCTCCATCAAGTCGATGGTGGGGCACTCGCTCGGCGCCATCGGCGCGATCGAGGTGGTCGCCTGCGTGCTCGCGCTGCGGCACCAGGTCGTGCCGCCGACCGCGAACTACGAGACCCCCGACCCGGAGTGCGACCTGGACTACGTGCCGCGCACCGCCCGCCCGCGGAAGCTGGAGCACGTGCTCTCCGTCGGCAGCGGGTTCGGCGGTTTCCAGTCCGCGGTGCTGCTGTCCGGGACGGGCGGGAGGACACGATGAGCAAGCGGCGTTCCGGGCGAGCGGCCGTCACCGGCATCGGTGTGGTCGCGCCCAACGGACTGCGGACGGACGCCTATTGGAAGTCCGTCCGCGAAGGCCTCGGCGTACTGGACCTGATCACCCGCGAGGGCTGTGAGCACATGCCGCTGCGGGTGGCGGGCGAGGTGCGGTCGTTCGACCCGGCGGCCCTGATCGAGGACCGCTTCCTGGTGCAGACCGACCGGTTCAGCCACTTCGCGATGGCCGCGGCGGCGCTCGCCCTCGACGACGCCGGGCTGGGCGGGGAGCCCGCCGACCCGTACTCGGTCGGCGTGGTCACCGCGGCCGGCTCCGGCGGCGGCGAGTTCGGCCAGCGCGAGCTCCAGAAGCTGTGGGGCAAGGGCTCCAAGTACGTCGGCCCGTACCAGTCGATCGCCTGGTTCTACGCGGCGAGCACCGGCCAGATCTCCATCCGCGGCGGCCTCAAGGGGCCGTGCGGGGTGGTGGCGAGCGACGAGGCGGGCGGTCTGGACGCCCTCGCGCACGCGGCCCGGGCGGTGCGGCGCGGCACGGACGTGATGGTGGTGGGGGCGGCGGAGGCGCCGCTGGCCCCGTACTCGATGGTGTGCCAGCTCGGCTACCCCGAGCTCAGCACCCTCGACGACCCCGACCGCGCCTACCGGCCGTTCACCGAGAAGGCGTGCGGGTTCGTGCCGGCCGAGGGGGGTGCGCTGCTCGTCGTCGAGGACGAGGGGCGGGCCCGTGAGCGCGGGGTGCCCGTACGGGGTGTCGTGGCCGGTCACGCGGCGACGTTCACCGGGGCGTCCCGCTGGGCGGAGTCCCGGGAGGGCCTGGCCCACGCGATCACCGGCGCCCTCGACGAGGCGGGCGTCGCCCCGGAGGAGGTCGACGTCGTCTTCGCCGACGCCCTGGGCATGCCCGAGGCGGACCGCGCGGAGGCGCTGGCGATCGCCGACGCCCTCGGCGCGCACGGCACGCGGGTGCCGGTGACGGCGCCCAAGACCGGCTTCGGCCGGGCGTACTGCGGTGCGCCGGTGCTGGACACGGTGGCGGCGATGCTGGCCATGGAGCACGGCCTGGTGCCGCCCACGCCCAACGTGTTCGACGTCTGCCACGACCTCGACCTGGTGACGCAGCACGCTCGCCCCGCCGAGCTGCGCACCGCCCTCGTCCTCAGCCGGGGACTGATGGGCTCCAACGCGGCGCTGGTCGTGCGCCGCGGTGACGATTCCGCCCGGTGATCCGGGCGGGGAAGGAGCAGTCACCCATGATCACCACCGAAGTGACCTTCGACGAGCTGGCCGCCCTGATGAAGCAGGCGGCCGGCATCACCGTCGACCCCGAGGAACTCAAGGACGCCGCGGAGTCCCCCTTCGACTCCTTCGGTCTCGACTCGCTCGGGCTGCTCGGCATCGTCGGCGAGCTGGAGAACCGGTACGGCGCGTCCCTGCCGCCCGACTCGGAGCGGTGCAGGACGCCCCGGGAGTTCCTGAACCTCGTCAACAGCACCCTCACGGCTGGAGCCTGAAGTGGCAGGACACACCGAGAACAGCATCACCATCGACGCTCCCTTCGACCTGGTCTGGGAGATGACGAACGACCTCGAGAACTGGCCGCGGCTGTTCAGCGAGTACGCGTCGGTGGACGTCCTCTCCCGGGAGGGCGACACGACGACGTTCCGGCTGACCATGCACCCGGACGAGAACGGCAAGGTGTGGAGCTGGGTGTCCGAGCGCACCCCGGACCGGGCGAAGCGGACCGTGCGCGCCCGCCGCGTGGAGACCGGCCCCTTCGCCCACATGGACATCCTGTGGGAGTACGAGGAGGTGCCGGGCGGGATCGAGATGCGCTGGACGCAGGACTTCGCGATGAAGCCCGACGCGCCGGTCGACGACGCGTGGATGACGGACAACATCAACCGCAACTCCCGCACCCAGATGACGCTCATCCGGGACAAGATCGAGCAGGCCGCCCGCGAGTCCGAGACCGCGTCCGTCGCGTCCTCGCGCTGAGCACCGGTCCCGCCGGGGACCCGGAAGGAATCCCATGCACCACGCCCTGATCGTCGCCCGGATGAAGCCCGGTTCGGCTCCGGACATCGCCGACGTGTTCGCCGCGTCGGACCGGGGTGAGCTCCCCCACCTGGTCGGCGTCAGCCGGCGCAGTCTCTTCCAGTTCGGGGACGACGTGTATCTGCACCTCATCGAGTCGGAGCAGGACCCGGCGCCAGCGATCGCGAAGGTGGCCTCGCACCCCGAGTTCCGCCGCATCAGCCAGGAGCTGGAGGCGTACGTCAGCCCGTACGACCCGGCCACCTGGCGCAGTCCCAAGGACGCCATGGCGCAGTGCTTCTACCGCTGGGAGCGCGGCGCCGGCTCCTGAGCCGCCGCACACGGGAAACCCCCGAGGCCGCCGGTTCCGCGTCAGTCGCGGAGCCGGCGGCCTCGGGGTTTTCCCGTCCTTGTGTCGCGGTCCCTACGTGGCGGGGACGGTGCACTCGAAGGCGTGCAGGTACGCGTTCACCGGGCGGATCTCGCCGATGACGAGGCCCGCCTTGGTGAGCCGGTCCACCATGGACTGCCGGGTGTGCTTGGCGCCCCCGACGTTCAGGAGCAGCAGCAGGTCCATCGCGGTGGTGAAGCGCATGGACGGGGTGTCGTCGACGAGGTTCTCGATCACCACGACCCGGGCGTCGGTCCGCGCCGACCTGCGGATGGCGGCGAGCACCCGGCGGGTGCTGTCGTCGTCCCACTCCAGCACGTTCTTGATGATGTACACGTCCGCCTCGACGGGCACGTCCTCACGGCAGTCGCCGGCCACGATGCGGGCCCGGTCGGCGAGCGCGCCGCCGTCGCGCAGCCGGGGGTCGGCGTTCTCGACGACACCCGGCAGGTCGAGCAGCGTGCCCCGCAGGTGGGGGTGCTTCTCCAGGAGGCTCGCCAGGACATGGCCCTGGCCGCCGCCGATGTCCACCACGGAGCCGGCGTCGTCCAGGTCGAGCAGCCGGGCGACGTCCCGCGCGGACTGCTCGCTGGAGGTGGTCATGGCCCGGTTGAAGACGTGCGCGGACTCGGGCGCCGACTCGTTGAGGTAGGTGAAGAACTCCTGCTCGTACACCTCCTCGAAGACGTTGCCGCCGGTGCGCACCGCCTCGTCGAGGCGCGGCCACACGTTCCAGGTCCAGGGCTCGGTGCACCACAGGGCGATGTAGCGCAGGCTGTGCGGGTCGTCCTCGCGCAGCAGCCGGGACATGTCGGTGTGCTCGAAGGTGCCGTCGGGGTTCTCGGTGAAGACGCCCTGGCAGGACAGCGCGCGCAGCAGCCGCCGCAGGGTGTGCGGCTGGGTCTTCACCGCCGTCGCCAGGTCGTCGACGGTCATGGGGCTGTCGTCCAGCGCGTCGGGCACGCCCAGACGGACGGCCGCGCGTACGGCGGCCGCGCAGGCCGCCCCGAATACGAGCTCCCTCAGCCGCATGGGCGGCGGGGGAGCCGGATCAACGGTGGTCATCCGTTGCCTCGCTTCTGCTGTTGTGCCGTGGGTGGGGGGACGGTCGGGTCGGTCAGCACATTCCGGTGGGTTCGGAGAGCGTGCAGGCGTTGCCGCTGAAGGTGTTGGTGGTGGCGGTGTCGCGGTTGGCGAGGTCGGCGGGGCTGTTGCCGGTCACCAGGTTGTCGCGGATGTCGTTGCGCTCGCTGGGCGTGCCGACGAGGCTCTTGAACAGCACGATGCCGCCGGACAGGGGCGAGGTGCCCTTGTTGTTCTCGACCCGGTTGAACGCCACCCGGGTCTCCTCGACGCCGGTGAGGACGATGCCCGAGCCCTGGAGGAAGGGCAGCCGGGGCGTCTTGGCGCAGTACTTGTTGTTGGCGTGGACGTGGTTCCAGGACACGCTGAGGTGTCCGGCGCGGGGCTTGGACTCGTCGCCGACGACGAACACGGCGGCGCAGTTGCCGGTGGCCTCGTTGTGGTCGACGCTGAGGTTGCGCAGCCGCCGTACGGTGACGCCGACCCGGTTGCCCGCCGTCTCGTTGAAGCGGATCACCGTCTTCTTCGCGTCGCGCGCGCCTTCCTCGGTGTCGACGGTGTTGGCGACGAACACCCCCGCGTCGCCGTTCTTACGGGTGACGTTGTGGCTGATCACGCTGCGCGCGGAGCGTTCCGTGGCGATGCCCCACTGGCCGTTCTTCTCGGCGGTCACGTAGCGCACCCTGAGGTTCTCCGTGCCGGTCGCCCAGACGCCGTTCTTCGCGAACCCACGTACCGTCAGGGACCGTACGGAGACGTTCTTCAGCGGCTTCTTGTCGGTGCCGGTGACGCAGACGCCGTTGCCCGCCTTGGCGCAGGCGGACTTGCCGGCGCTCGCGGGGGGCTCCAGGACGGTGCGGCCGGCGGCGTCGCCGCGCAGGGTGATGCCCGAGCGGGTGATGCGGACGCTCTGCTTGTAGGTGCCGGCGGCGACCAGGACGGTGTCCCCCGATCTGGCCGCGTCCACGGCCTTCTGGATGGACTGCCCGGGCTGCACGCGGTGCACGGCCGACTGGTGCGCCGAGGTCGAGGGGGCGGCGCCGATTCCCACCGTCGCGACGGCGGTGGCGCAGGCGAGATACGCGATGTGACGTTTGTTCATGAGGCCGAAGCTATGAGCGGCCCTGGTGGCCCGCCACCGGTGATCGCCCAGCCGGGCGTGGGCCCGCGGAGGTACTCCGCGGGCCGTCCTCGGCGCGTCCGCGGCACCGGTTCCGAGCCGCCCGGAACGACCGCTCACCCGTTCGACTGGTGGCCTCCGGTCCCCCGTTGTAGCGTCGGGAACGCGGCCCCGGCGTCGCATCGCCCGGCCGCCCGCTTCGCGCATCCACACCGGGAGGCGCCCATGACGCCCGGCCCCCCTCTCCCCCAGGACCTCGCGGACCAGTCCGTGGTCGTGATCGGCGCGAGCTCCGGCATCGGACTCGCGACGGCACGTCAGGTACGCCGGCGCGGCGCCCGGGTCGTGATGGCGGGACGCGACCCGGAGCGGCTGGGACGGGCGGCGGAGGAGGTCGGGGCGGAGCGTTCCGCGCCCCTCGACGCCGCCGACACGGACCGCCTCCGGGAGTTCTTCGACGCCCTGCCCGGCCCCGTCGACCACGTCGTCTCCACCGCCGGGTCCCCCTTCTACGCGACGCTCGCGGACATGGACGTCGACGAGGCGCGCGCCCACGTCGGGGAGCGTCTGGCCCTCACCCTCGGGGTCGCCAAGTACGGCGGCGCCGTGGTGCGGGACGCGGGGACGCTGGTGTTCGTCGGCGGGACCGGCGGCCGGCGTCCCGGGGCCGGCTCGGCCGTGACCTCGGCGCTGACGGCCGCCCTGCCGGCGCTCACCGCGAGTCTGGCGGTGGAGCTGGCGCCGGTCCGGGCCAACCTCGTCGCTCCCGGCTTCGTCGACACGCCCCTGTCCGCGTCGCTCCTCGGCGACCGGCTCGAGGAGCGCCGTGAGCGACTGCGCGCCACCCTCCCGATACGGCGGGTCGTCGGCCCGGACGACGTGGCCGCGGTGATCGTGCACCTCATGGTCAACGAGGCCGTGACGGGCGCGACGTACGACGTCGACGGCGGCCAGCAGCTGGTGCCGCCCTGATCACGCGGCGGCGGCCGTGACCGGCGGGGTGCCTCCCGCCCTCCTCCGCACGCCGGGCGATGTCGTGCCCTCAGGAGGACACTGGAGAAGACGTCGCCCAGTCGACCATCCGAGTGCACGGAGGCGGGCATGAACGGCACTTCCCCGGCCTACGACGTGGTGGTTCTCGGAGCGGGACCGACGGGGGAGAACCTCGCCGACCGCACCCGTGCCGCCGGGCTCACCACGGTGATCGTGGAGGACGAACTGCTGGGCGGTGAGTGCTCGTTCTGGGCGTGCGAGCCGAGCAAGGCGCTGCTGCGTCCCGTGCTGGCGCGCGCCGACGCCCGGCGGGTCCCGGGTCTGCGTCGGGCGGTCGAGGGCCCCCTCGACGTGCCCGCCGTCTTCGAGCACCGTGACGCGATGGCCGCGCACTGGCAGGACGCCGACCAGGTGGAGTGGCTGGACTCGGTCTCCGTGGACCTGGTGCGCGGGCACGGCAGGCTGAACGGCCCCCGCCAGGTCGTCGTGGAGACGCCGGACGGGGAGCGGGTCGGACTGACCGCGCGGCACGCGGTCGCGGTGTGCACCGGCACGGTCACCGCACTCCCGGACCTGCCGGGGCTCGCTGACGTCCGTCCGTGGACCAACCGGCAGGCGACGGCGGCGCGGCAGGTGCCGGACCGGCTCGCGGTGGTCGGCGGCGGGGTGGTGGCCGTGGAGATGGCCACGGCGTTCCGGGCGCTCGGCTCCGAGGTGACGATGCTGGTGCGCGGCGGGCTGCTGGGCCGGATGGAGCCGTTCGCCGGGGAGATGGTGACGGACGCGCTGCGCGAGGCCGGGGTGGACGTGCGGTTCGGCCGGTCGGTGTCCGGGGTGGAACGCGAGGACGGCGGCGAGGGTCCCGTGCGGGTCACGACGGACGACGGGGACACCGTGGTCGCGGACGAGGTCCTGTTCGCCACCGGCCGCGCCCCGCACACCGGGGACATCGGTCTGGAGACGGTCGGTCTCACCCCGGGCGGCTGGCTGCCGGTGGACGACTCCTTCCGCGTCCCGGAGATCTCCGAGGGCTGGCTGTACGCCGTCGGGGACGTCAACCACCGCGCCCTGATGACCCATCAGGGCAAGTATCAGGCGCGGATCGCCGGTGCCGTGATCGGTGCGCGCGCCAAGGGGGAGCCGCTGGACGACGGCATGTGGGGGCGGCACGCCCCGACCGCCGACAGCGCCGCCGTGCCGCAGGTCGTCTTCACCGAGCCGGAGGTCGCGTCCGTGGGCCCGACCGCGCGGGAGGCGGAGCGGGCGGGCCTGGAGGTCGACGTGGTGGACTACGACATCGGGAAGATCGCCGGCGCGGTGCAGTACGCGGAGGGGTACCGGGGCCGGGCGCGGGTGATCGTCGACACCGCGCGGCGGAACGTCGTCGGGGCGACCTTCGTCGGCCCCGGCGTGCAGGAGCTGCTGTACTCGGCGACCGTCGCCGTCACGAGCGAGGTGCCGGTGGACCGGCTGTGGCACGCCGTCCCGGCGTTCCCCACGATCAGCGAGGTGTGGCTGCGCATCCTGGAGACGTACCGGGACAGCGACGGCACGGCCGCCTGACGGGTCCTGCGTCTTCGGGTCGCGTCAGGCGGGCGTGAGCACCATACGGAAGCGGGCGCTTCCGTCCATCATCTTCCCGAAGGCCGTGTTCGCCTCGCTCAGCGGCAGGATCTCCGTCATGGGGCGGATGCCGTGCCGGGCGGCGAAGGTCATGGTGTCCTGCACGTCCTGCGCGGTCCCCGAGGGGTGGCCGCGTACGAGGCGGCCCTTGAGGATCAGCTGGAGGGGGCTGATGGGCATCGGGTCGGCGGTCGCCCCGATGACGACCAGCTCACCGCGCGGGGTGAGGCCGTCCACGGTCTGGGCGATGGCCTCGGAGTTGCCCGCGGTGGCCAGGACCACCTTCGCCCCGCCGAGCGCCTGGAGCGCCTGGGCGACGGGCCCCGCCGTGCTGTCGACGTAGTGGTGGGCGCCCAGTTGCCTGGCGAAGTCGGCCTTGTCCGCGCCGCGCGCGATCGCGACCGTCTCGTACCCCATGGCCGCCGCGAACTGCACGGCCAGGTGTCCGAGGCCGCCGATGCCCTGGATCGCCACCACGTCGTCCGGCCGCGCACCGCTGCGCCGCAGCCCGTTGTACGTGGTGACGCCCGCGCACGCCATGGGCCCCGCGTCGGCCGCGGTGAGCTCGTCGGGGATGCGGGCCAGGGCGTCCACGGGGGCGACGACCGCCTCGGCGAAGCCGCCGTCGTAGGAGTAGCCGGGAATCTTGAGGGTGTCGCAGACGATGAAGTCGCCCCGGCGGCACGGGACGCAGTGCCCGCAGCTGCCGCCGAACCAGCCCACGGTGACCCGGTCCCCGACCTGCCAGCCCATCTCGTCTGCACCGTCGCCGAGTTCGTCGACGCGGCCGGCGATCTCGTGACCGGGCACGAGGGGGAACGGCGTGCCGGGCAGTCCGGCGGCGACGAACATGGCGTCGCTGTGACAGACCCCGCAGGCCTCCACGGCGATGCGGACGTGACGCGGGCCGGGCCGGGGCACCTCGCGTTCCACGATCTCGAACGACCCGTTGGCGGCGGGCACTTGCGCGACTCGGTACGTGTTCATGGGGTCACTCCGGGGCACGGCGTCGAGCACAGGGTGGTGTGGTCCGCGCCGGACCGGGTCGGGGGCGGACGGAGGTCGGGTGAGGGCGGCCGGTGAGCCGCCGCAG
>MUNG01000303.1:943-1293 GCA_002154585.1 Streptomyces pseudogriseolus | reverse complement strand
CGTCCCCGGTCCGCCGGGCGCGCCGGCCGCCGCCCTCGTGCCGCGCCGCGATCTCGTACTCGGAGTCGTACTCCCCCTCGTACCCGGGCCCGGTTCCGTCGAGGACCGCGGGGTCCTCCTCGTCGTAGGCGCTGCCGACCGTGCGCATCGGGGGCAGCAGCGGCCCGTCGGAGTGGCCGCGCTGGGCGCCGACGAACGGAGTCTCCAGCGGCTGGGTGTCGTCGTCGTACCCGCCGTATCCGCCGTCGCCCGGGCGCGGGACGACCCGGGTGGCGCCGGAGTCGGCGAGCGGCTCGTCGGCGTGGTGCAGACCCTGGTGGCGTACGGCCTGGAGGAGGCGGTGGGCGCCG
>MUNG01000303.1:715-867 GCA_002154585.1 Streptomyces pseudogriseolus | reverse complement strand
AGCTGGCGTGGTTGACGATGACCTGCGCCGGATCGCTCGGCACCTTCACCATGCTCAGCGCGGGAGCGTCGTCGAGTCCCGACGAGCGGGCCCCCGTGGGAGTGCGGGGTGGTGTTCTGGTGTCCACACTCATCTAACCGAGTGACAAGGCG
>MUNG01000303.1:0-592 GCA_002154585.1 Streptomyces pseudogriseolus | reverse complement strand
GTTGAGCGACTCCGCGCCGCCCGGCATCGGGATCCGCACCCGCACGTCACAGGTCTCGCCGACCAGCCGGGACAGCCCCTTGCCCTCGCTGCCGACGACGATCACGACCGGCCCGTCCAGCGCCTCGAGGTCGCCCAGCTCGGCCTCCCCGTCGGCGGCCAGACCGACCACGACGACGCCCGCCTTCTTGTACGCCTCCAGCGCCCGCGTCAGGTTGGTGGCCCGGGCGACGGGCGTACGGGCGGCCGTGCCGGCGGACGTCTTCCAGGCACCGGCGGTCATCCCGGCGGCGCGCCGCTCGGGCACGACCACGCCGTGCCCGCCGAACGCGGAGACGGACCGGACGACCGCGCCGAGGTTGCGCGGGTCGGTGACCCCGTCCAGGGCGACGATCAGCGGGTCCTGGCCCTCGTCGTGCGCGGCGGCATCAACCTCATGGAGGCGCCCCGCCCCGAGCTGGACCGCATGACCAACGG
The DNA here is from genome assembly GCA_002154585.1 of Streptomyces pseudogriseolus. Classification (GTDB taxonomy): domain Bacteria; phylum Actinomycetota; class Actinomycetes; order Streptomycetales; family Streptomycetaceae; genus Streptomyces; species Streptomyces pseudogriseolus. Next base: position 116 of record MUNG01000303.1, on the reverse strand, counting down.
CCTCAACCACCAGGGCCTGGTCCTCCAGGTCCCGCCGTACGAGTACGCGCACCCCGAGGACCTGGTCGCCGCCGCGCACGACGAGGGCCAGGACCCGCTGATCGTCGCCCTGGACG
>MUNG01000302.1 GCA_002154585.1 Streptomyces pseudogriseolus | reverse complement strand
CCACGGCGTCCCGCCCGGCGGGGTGGGTCAGGCCGCCGGGCGGGACGCCGTGGGCGGGGGTCGGCACTGGCCCGGTGCTGGAGAACCGCCGTCAGTTGAGCAGGGCGCGTGCCGCCAGGGCCTCTCCCCGGATGCGGTCCGCCGCCTCCGGGTCGACCGCCGTGACGATGTCCGCGTACGCCTCCAGTTCCGCCGCGCCCGCCGTGAACTCGCCGCGCTGCACCAGGAGCTGGGCGCGTTCGTGGCGCAGGCGGGCCGGGTGGGAGGGGAGGAGCAGGGCCAGGTCCAGGGCCCACAGGCCGACGTCGGTGCGCTCGGGGCGGGTCGCCGCCCACGCGCGGACGTTGTTCAGGATGCGCGCGACCACCTCCAGCGTCCCCGCCGGAGTAAGCATCGACGGCTCCAGCGGGCCCCCGGTCGCCCCGGCGACCAGCAGCTCCGCGTCCGGCCCGGTCAGCACCCGGCCGCCGTCGAACGGGTCGGCCAGCACCTGTCCCGCGCCCGGCCCTTCAGGGTCGCCGAAGCCCACGACGAAGTGCCCGGGCAGCGCCACGCCGTACACCGGCGCGCCCGCCCGCCGGGCCACCTCGATCCACACCGCCGACAGCAGGATCGGCAGCCCGCGCCGCCGCCGCAGCACCGCGTGCAGCAGGGAGGACTCCAGCCGCCGGTAGTCGTCCGGCAGGCCGTGGAAGCCGTACCGCTCGCCCAGCAGGTCCCGCAGCGCCACCGCCCACGCGTGCGGCGATCCCGGCCGGTGCGGCAGCTCGCCCGCCAGCCGGTCCAGCTCGATCTCCACCGCGTCCATGCCCGCCTCGTCCAGCGTGCCGTCGCCCTCCGCGGCCACCAGCAGGCACAGCGCGGACAGGCCCGGCCGCTCGCAGCGGGCCTCCCCGGCGAACCGCTTGCGCAGTTCGGCGGAGCGGTCGGGCGGCGGGGGACAGGGGGAGCGCATACCCGGTTCGTGCCCGCTCACGGCGTCCCGTCACCCGCCGTGGCCGACGAATCCGGAGCGGACTCCTTCGGCGTACGTCCCTCCGGGGCGCGGTAGTGGTGGTACGCGTGGTGCGGGGCGAAGCCCAGACGGTCGTACAGCGCCCGGGCGCCCTCGTTGTCCGTCTCGACCTGGAGCCAGGCCGCCGAGGCGCCCTCCGCCAGGGCACGGGCGGCCAGCGCCGTCATCACGGCCGTGGCCAGGCCCTCCCGCCGCCGCGCCGGATCCACCTCGACCGCCGCGAACCCGGCCCACCGGCCGTCCACGACACACCGCCCGATCGCGGCCGGCGCCGCCGCGCCCGGCCCACCCGGCACGGTCGCGAACCACACCGACGGCTCACCCGGGACTGCCGGGGCCTCCGGCGACGCTCCGCCCAGCACCCGCAGGGCCACCTCGCTCACGCCCTTGCGCTGGTACCGCGCCAGCCACGCCTCGTCCGCGTCCCGGGACAGCAGCACTCCGGACGTGTCGTCGCCCAGGTCGGCGACCGGCGCGAGCCCGCCCGTCCACAGCTCCGCGGTCACCTCGCGCACCCACCCGCGCTGCTCCAGCTCCGCGCACAGCAGCTCCTGCGTGCCCTCCGCGCCCGTCGCGGTCTGGACGTACGCCGGCAGCCCGCGGGCCGCGTACCAGCGGCGTACCGCCGTCAGCGCGTCGTCGAGGGGCAGGCCCGGGTCGCCCAGCGGCAGCACCGAGTTGGCGCGCCGCGTGAACCCCGCGGCCGCCCGCAGCTCCCACCCGCCGAGCCGCTCGCTCTCCACCGGCCGCCAGCCCCGGGCGGCCACCCGGGCCAGCTCCTCGTACGACGCCGCGGGGCCACGACGACGCGCCGGGGCGCCCGGCACGACCTTGCCCGCGACCAGCGCGGACTCGGCGACGCGGACACGTTCGCCACTCTTCCTTGTGATTCGCAACACACCGTTGTCCCATGATGTGAGCACCCCGACCGTGTCGGTGAACTTCTCACCCGAGGGACCATGTTCGATCAAGCTCCTCACGGAGACCCGTTTCCCCACGTCAGCGGCGGTGATACGGACCTCGAGGCGCCCGGCGGCTGAGATTTCCACAGGTCAGTTCACCCCTCCTGTTCGGATCATGCTCCGGAACGGAGATACTAGGGGCGGGCATCGACGACGCCGCGCTCCCGCGCGCCAGGCGGCGGAGCCTGAGGAGGCCCGCCAGCGCCCTATCGAGGAGGAACGACAGCGTGACCTACGTCATCGCGCAGCCTTGTGTCGACGTCAAGGACAAGGCGTGCATCGAGGAGTGCCCGGTCGACTGCATCTACGAGGGCCGGCGGTCCTTGTACATCCACCCGGACGAATGCGTCGACTGCGGCGCCTGTGAACCGGTCTGCCCGGTCGAGGCCATCTTCTACGAGGACGACACTCCGGAGGAGTGGAAGGACTACTACAAGGCGAACGTCGAGTTCTTCGACGAGCTCGGCTCCCCCGGCGGCGCCAGCAAGCTCGGTCTGATCGAGCGGGACCACCCGTTCATCGCCGCGCTGCCGCCGCAGGCGTAGCCGTCCCGCATCGGCCCCGCACCGACGCGTCGCCCTCGGTCCCGTACGGCCCCGCCGCCGTACGGGACCGAGGCGTTCGCCGAACCAGCACCAGAAAGTGAGCCCCCGCCCGTGTCCGCAGTCTCCGACCGGCTGCCCGCCTTCCCCTGGGACAAGCTGGAGCCGTACAAGAAGACGGCCGCCGCGCACCCCGACGGCATCGTCGACCTCTCGGTCGGCACGCCCGTCGACCCGGTGCCCGAGCACGTCCAGAAGGCGCTGATCGCCGCGGCGGACTCGCCGGGCTACCCCACGGTGTGGGGCACCCCGGAACTGCGGGACGCGCTCACCCGCTGGGTGGAACACCGGCTCGGCGCCCGCGAGGTGACCCACCGGCACGTCCTTCCGGTGGTCGGATCCAAGGAGCTCGTCGCCTGGCTCCCCACCCAGCTCGGCCTCGGCCCCGGCGACCAGGTCGCCTACCCGCGGCTCGCCTACCCGACGTACGAGGTCGGCGCCCGGCTGGCCCGCGCGGATCACGTGGCGTACGACGACCCGACCGAGCTGGACCCCGCGCGGCTGAAGCTGCTGTGGCTCAACTCGCCGTCCAACCCGACGGGCCGGGTGCTCCCCAAGGAGGAGCTGACCAGGATCATCGCCTGGGCCCGCGAGCACGGGGTCCTGGTCTTCTCCGACGAGTGCTACCTCGAGCTGGGCTGGGAGGCCGACCCGGTCTCGGTGCTGCACCCGGACGTCAACGGCGGCTCCTACGACGGCATCGTCGCCGTCCACTCCCTGTCCAAGCGGTCCAACCTGGCCGGTTACCGCGCCGCGTTCCTGGCCGGCGACCCGGCCGTGCTCGGCCCGCTGCTGGAGATCCGCAAGCACGGCGGGATGATGACCTCGGCGCCGACCCAGGCGGCCGTGGTGGCGGCCCTCGGCGACGACGAACACGTCCGCGTCCAGCGCGAGCGGTACGCGGCCCGCCGCACGGCCCTGCGCGACGCGCTGCTCGCCCACGGCTTCCGCATCGAGCACAGCGAGGCGAGCCTCTACCTGTGGGCCACCCGCGACGAGTCCTGCTGGGACACCGTCGCCCACCTCGCCGACCACGGCATCCTGGTGGCCCCCGGCGACTTCTACGGCCCCGCCGGCGACCGTTTCGTCCGCGTGGCCCTGACGGCGACGGACGAACGCGTGCGTGCGGCGGTCACCCGCCTGACCTCCTGACACCGGCCCGCCGTCCCTCCCGGCGGGCACGTCCCGACCGTCCGCCGCGGGTCGGCAACGGGCTGCCAGAGCCGTCCCGCAGCAGGCCGCCGGGCCCCCGGTCCGGGGGAGAGCTCCGTCCGCCCGCCGGACGATGACACGGTGACCGGGCCGCGCGGTACTCGTCGGACCGGGCGTGGCGCCTGGTCGTGGCGTACCGCCGTGTGACTGCCGGAACGGCTGCCTCCGGCTTCGCCGGACGGCGACCCGTACCGCCGCCGATCGGCCGGCCGACCAGCGGCGCCGCAGGCGTCGCCCGGCGGGACCCCGCCGTCCTGGTGCCGGGACAGTGGCCGCGGGCGGGTGCCGGACACGCCGAAGGGGCCCGGGGGGAGAGGGTCCCGGGCCCCTTCGGATCGCTGCTCGGTCGCCTTCGGCGGTGGGGTCAGCCGAGGGGCAGGTCCTTGACCGGCAGGTTCTTGGTGGGGCCGCTCTTGCCGAGGGAGTCGGTCGGCAGTTCCTTCACGACCGGCACGGCCTTCTTCACGGTCGTGCCCGCGGCCGGGGCCACCTCGGTCGCGTCGGGCGTGGTCTTCTCGACGCCCCGCGTCACGTTGCCCACGGTCTTGCCGGGCGCACCGTCCAGGGCGCTCAGCCCGAGGTTCGGGGCGGACGGCAGCGACGGCGCCGCGCTCGCGGAACCGGCCGCACCGACCCCGGCGGCCGCTCCCGCAGCGACGAGCAGCGCGGCACGGGCGATCCGACGGGTCAGGGGGAGGGACATGGTGCTCCTTCGACGGCAGACAACGGTGATGTCCGGGAGGGCGGACGGTCGGAACCGGCCGCCCGGGACGCACTGACTACCGCCCGACCGCCCAGAAGGTTGCGCGCGTGTCCGGCAAAGAGTCGGCAATGCGGCGCAATGTCGGACCCGATCAACGCCTCCGGGTGATCACCCGCACGCCTGCACGGGAACGCCGCGTACTACGACCCGGTCGTGATCCGGACCGCTTCCGCTTCCCCGTCCGAGCTCGCCGACCCCTTGCCGTCCAGCGGACGCCACTGGCTGTCGGTGTGCCCGGCGACCCACTCCCGGCCCGCGTAGGTGACACTCCGTATGTGCAGCTCGGAGGCGTTGGCGACGGCCCAGTGGGCCAGCTGCCAGCCCCGCGCCCCGGCGTCCCGCCGGTCACCGGAGACGGTGGTGACCGGCAGCGTCACGGTGCCGTCAACGGATTCCGCTTCCGTGCCGGGCGACGCGCCCGGAGAAGAGGGGGCGGAGGACTGCCCCTTCGCGTCGTCCACCTCCGCGCCCGCCGGCTCCAGCACGTCCCGCCCGAAGTCCCGCGCCAGCGCGGCCCGTACCGCGTCCGCGCCCTTCGCCCGGGTCGCCGCGGGGCGGCCGTCGCAGGTCAGCGTCGCGCCCGAGCGCCCGGTGAGGGCGGCGGCGAGCAGCGTCGCGTCCGGCTCGTGCTTGGCGTAAGCCTGCGGGTAGCCGCTGCGCTGCACCTTCTGCGCGGCCACGGTGAGCGGCAGCCGCGTGTAGCCCGGCACCTTCTCCAGGTGCTCGTAGAACTTCTCCGCCGCGTACGCCGGGTCCGTGATCTGCTGCGGCGTGCCCCAGCCCATCGAGGGACGCTGCTGGAACAGGCCCAGCGAGTCGCGGTCGCCGTAGTCGATGTTGCGCAGCGCCGACTCCTGGAGAGCGGTCGCGAGCGCGATCGTCACGGCCCGCTCGGGCAGGTCGCGCGCGGTGCCCACGGCGGTGATCGTCGCCGCGTTCACCGCCTGCTCGGGCGTGAACTCGTAGGTCGCCCCGTCGCCCTTGCCGGACACGACCTTGCAGCCCGGTCCGCCCGAGCCTCCGGTGACGTACTGCACCACGAGGTAACCGGCGACGGCTGACAGCACCGCGAAGGCCGCGCCGCAACGGAGCAGACGGCCACGGCGTTTGCGCTGAGGAGTGGGGGACGGCTCTGGCACGCGTACAAGGTACTGGAGAGTACGTTCACATGTGAGCCAGGTGTGGACACCGGGCCGTTCACCTCCCGCGCTAGGGTCGACGGCATGGCCGACACCCCGCTTGACCTCACGCTGGACGCCGCGCGCCTCACCGCGCAGCTCGTCGACTTCCCCTCCGAGAGCGGTACGGAGAAGCCGCTCGCGGACGCCATCGAGGCGGCGCTGCGCGCGCTGCCGCACCTGGAGGTCGACCGGCACGGCAACAACGTCGTGGCCCGCACCCGCCTCGGCCGCCCGGAGCGGGTGATCCTGGCCGGCCACATCGACACGGTCCCGATCGCGGACAACGTGCCCTCGCGTCTCGACGAGGACGGCGTCCTGTGGGGCTGCGGCACCTGCGACATGAAGTCCGGGGTCGCCGTCCAGCTGCGCATCGCGGCCACCGTCCCCGAGCCCAACCGCGACCTCACCTTCGTCTTCTACGACAACGAGGAGGTGTCCGCCGACCTCAACGGCCTGGGGCACGTCGCCGATGCGCACCCCGACTGGCTGGAGGGCGACTTCGCGGTGCTCCTCGAGCCCTCCGACGGGCAGGTCGAGGGCGGCTGCCAGGGCACCCTGCGCGTGCTGCTGAAGACCACCGGCGAGCGCGCCCACTCCGCGCGCGGCTGGATGGGCTCCAACGCCATCCACGCCGCCGCCCCCATCCTCGGCCGTCTCGCCTCGTACGAGCCCCGGTGGCCGGTGATCGACGGCCTGGAGTACCGCGAGGGCCTCAACGCGGTCGGCATCTCCGGCGGCGTCGCCGGCAACGTCATCCCCGACGAGTGCGTCGTCGCCGTCAACTTCCGCTACGCCCCCGACCGCAGCGAGGAGGAGGCCCTGGCGCACGTCCGGGAGGTCTTCGCCGACTGCGGCGTCACCGAGTTCGTCGTCGACGACCACAGCGGCGCGGCCCTGCCCGGCCTGTCCCACCCGGCCGCCGCGGCCTTCATCGAGGCGGTCGGCGGCACCCCGCAGCCCAAGTACGGCTGGACCGACGTCTCCCGCTTCTCCTCGCTGGGCATCCCCGCCGTGAACTACGGCCCCGGCAACCCCCACCTGGCCCACAGGCGGGACGAGCGCGTCGACACGGCGAAGATCCTCGCGGGGGAGGAGCGGCTGCGGTCCTGGCTGACCGCCTGACCCCCGTACGGGCGGGTGCGCGTTTGGAACGCTCTCACGTGGACATGCTGACGTCCCCCGTACGTAACCCGCGTAGATCTACGCTGAGGCGGTACGACCTGGCAAACGGAGGGAGCGCACATGGCTACGGGCAACCCCGAGGGGAAGCGGCAGCCGCCGGACGAGAAGCGCCTGGGACCGGTCCTCCGCCGGCGCGGTCAGGTGGACTCCAGCACCACCGACCAGCGGCTGCTGGACGAGCGCGCGCCGAGCGACTGGGTGCACACCGACCCCTGGCGGGTGCTGCGCATCCAGTCGGAGTTCATCGAGGGCTTCGGCACCCTGGCCGAGCTCCCGCCCGCGATCAGCGTGTTCGGCTCCGCCCGCACCCCCGCCGACTCGCCCGAGTACGAGGCCGGTGTGCGGCTCGGCCGGGGCCTGGTAGAGGCGGGCTTCGCCGTCATCACCGGCGGCGGCCCGGGCGCCATGGAGGCGGCCAACAAGGGCGCCCTGGAGGCCGACGGCGTCTCCGTCGGCCTCGGCATCGAGCTGCCGTTCGAACAGGGACTCAACCCGTACGTCGACATCGGGCTGAACTTCCGGTACTTCTTCGTCCGGAAGATGATGTTCGTCAAGTACGCGCAGGGCTTCGTGGTCCTGCCCGGCGGCCTCGGCACGCTCGACGAGCTCTTCGAGGCCCTCACCCTGGTGCAGACCCAGAAGGTCACCCAGTTCCCCATCGTGCTCTTCGGCACGGAGTACTGGGGCGGCCTCGTCGACTGGCTGCGCTCCACGGTGATCGCCCAGGGCAAGGCCGCCGAGAAGGACCTGCTGCTGTTCCACGTCACGGACGACGTGGACGAGGCCGTGGCCCTGGTCTCCAAGGAAGCGGGCCGCTGACCGCCCGCGGCACCTCAGGGGCGGCCGGGGCGACGACCCCGCCGCCCCGCCTCTGTCACGCCGACCCCCGTCACGCGGGCCCCCGTCACGCCAGCCCGCGCCGCGCCACCGCCGGCTCCCGGTGTCCGGCGATCGACGACACCATGTCCAGCACCTGACGCGTCTCGGCGACCTCGTGCACCCGGTACACCTGGGCGCCCAGCCACGCCGACACCGCCGTCGTCGCGAGCGTCCCCACCAGCCGCTCCTTCACCGGGCGGTCCAGCGTCTCGCCGACGAAGTCCTTGTTGGACAGCGACACCAGCACCGGCCACCCGGTGGCCACCATCTCCCCGAGCCGCCGGGTCGCCTCCAGGCTGTGCCGGGTGTTCTTGCCGAAGTCGTGCCCCGGGTCGATCATCACCGACTCCCGCGGCACCCCCAGCGACACGGCCCGCTCGGCCAGCCCCAGGGTCACGTCCAGGATGTCCGCCATCACGTCGTCGTACGCCGCCCGGTGCGGCCGCGTCCGCGGCTCGGCCCCGCCCGCGTGCGTGCACACGAGCCCCGCGCCGTAGCGGGCGGCCACCTCCGCGAGCCGCGGGTCCACCCCGCCCCACGCGTCGTTCAGCACGTCCGCGCCCGCCTCGCACACGGCCTCGCCGACCTCGTGCCGCCAGGTGTCCACGCTGATGATCACGTCCGGGAAGCGGTGGCGCACCTCGGCCACGAAACCGGCCGTCCGCCGCACCTCCTCCTCGGCCGAGACCTCCTCGCCGGGCCCCGCCTTCACCCCGCCGACGTCGATGATCGCGGCGCCCTCGGCCACCGCCTGCTCCACGCGCGCGAGCGCCGGCTCGTCGCGGAAGGTGGCGCCCTGGTCGTAGAAGGAGTCCGGGGTCCGGTTCACGATCGCCATGATCACCCGCTCGTGCGGTGCGAATTCCCGCCTGCCCAGCCTGAGCATCCCCTGGAACCTCTCCTCGTCCTGCCGTCCGGGCCGCCTCCGTCCGCCCGGCGGTCCCGACTGTCAGACTCGCATGGCACGATCGGAGCCACACATCCGACTCCGACTCATCCGACCGTGGGGGCCCCGGCGATGGTTATGTTCCTGTTCCTGGTCGTCGCGCTGGCCGTCGTGGTGGGCGCGGTGACCCTCGCCGTGGTGGGCGGCGGGGACAACGCCCCGCTGCCCGAGGCGGCGCCGGAGCGGCTCCAGGACTCCCTGCCGCCGGACCGCCCGGTCGGCCGCGCGGACGTCGACCGCCTGCGCTTCCCGCTCGCCGCCCGCGGCTACCGCATGGCGGACGTGGACGACGCCCTGGGCCGCCTCGCCGCCGAACTCGACGAGCGGGACGCCCGGATCGCCGACCTGGAGTCCGCGCTGGCCGGCGCCCGCGCCGCCGCGGCGCACCTGTCGGCGGACAAGCCCGCGCCGCACCCGGAGGACGATCAGCGGTGAGCGACACCCCCGGCGACACGCCGCTCGGCCCCGACGGCCTGCCGCGCTGCCCCTGGGCACTGTCCGCCCCCGACTACCTCGCCTACCACGACGAGGAGTGGGGCCGCCCGGTGCACGGCGACGACGCCCTCTTCGAGCGGCTCAGCCTGGAGGCGTTCCAGTCCGGGCTGTCGTGGATCACGATCCTGCGCCGCCGCCCCGGCTTCCGCGCCGCCTTCGCCGACTTCCGGATCGCCAAGGTCGCGGAGTTCACCGATGCCGACCGCGAGCGGCTGCTCGCCGACGCCGGAATCATCCGCAACCGCGCGAAGATCGACGCCACGCTCGCCAACGCGCGCGTGCTGGCCGGCTGGGCGCCGGGCGAGCTGGACGCCCTGATCTGGTCCCACGCCCCCGAGCCGGCCGGCCGCCCCGCCCCGCGCACCCTCGCCGACGTCCCCGCGGTCACCCCGGAGTCCACGGCCCTGTCCAAGAC
>MUNG01000301.1 GCA_002154585.1 Streptomyces pseudogriseolus | reverse complement strand
CCGTACCACGGACCAGCCGTCCGGCGCGCCGTCCCCCTGCTCGCCCTCGGCGCGCTCGTGGCGCCGGCGCTCGCTCTCGCCGCCCCGCCCGCCCAGGCCGCGGAGACCCTGCTCTCGCAGGGCAGACCCGCCACCGCCTCCTCCCAGGAAGGCGACGGATACGCCCCGTCGGCGGCCGTCGACGGCAACCTCACCGGCACCCGCTGGGCCAGCCGGTGGAGCGACCCCCAGTGGTTCCAGGTCGACCTCGGGCAGCGGTCCGACCTCAGCCGTGTCGTACTGACCTGGGAGGGCGCGTACGGCAGGAGCTACCAGATCCAGGCGTCCGACGACGGCACGGACTGGCGGACGCTGAAGACCGTGACCGGCGGCGACGGCGGCACGGACGAACTCGCCGTCACCGGCTCCGGCCGCTACGTCCGCATGCTGGGCACCGAACGCTCCGGCGGCTACGGCTACTCCCTCTGGGAATTCCAGGTGTACGGCTCCACGGACGGCACGCCGCCCGCCACGGGAGCGGTCGAGGTCACCGGCTCCCAGGGGAACTGGCAGCTGACCGTCGGCGGGCAGCCGTACACCGTCAAAGGCCTGACCTGGGGCCCCGCCATCGCCGACGCCCCGACGTACCTGCCCGACGTGAAGTCCATGGGCGTCAACACCATCCGGACATGGGGCACCGACGGCGGCACCAAGCCGCTGCTGGACAGCGCCGCCGCGAACGGCCTCAAGGTCGTCAACGGCTTCTGGCTGCAGCCCGGCGGCGGCCCCGGCTCCGGCGGCTGCGTCAACTACGTCACCGACACCACCTACAAGAACACCATGCTCACCGAGTTCACCAAGTGGGTCGAGGCGTACAGGAACCACCCCGCGACGCTCATGTGGAACGTCGGCAACGAGTCGGTCCTCGGCCTGCAGAACTGCTACAGCGGAGCGGAGCTGGAGGCACAGCGCAACGCCTACACCGGCTTCGTCAACGACGTCGCGAAGAAGATCCACAGCATCGACCCCGGCCACCCCGTCACCTCCACCGACGCCTGGACGGGTGCCTGGCCCTACTACCAGCGCAACGCGCCCGACCTCGACCTGTACTCGATGAACTCCTACGGCGACATCTGCGGCGTCCGGGAGGACTGGGAACAAGGCGGCTACACCAAGCCGTACCTCATCACCGAAGGCGGACCGGCGGGAGAGTGGGAGGTGCCCGACGACGCCAACGGCGTCCCCGACGAGCCGACCGACGTGCAGAAGGCCGAGGGCTACACCAAGGCCTGGAACTGCGTCACCGGACACCGGGGCGTCGCCCTCGGCGCCACGCTCTTCCACTACGGCACCGAACACGACTTCGGCGGCATCTGGTTCAACCTCCTGCCAGACGGGCTGAAGCGGCTCTCCTACTACGCCGTCAAACGGGCCTACACCGGAACGGCCGGCAACGACAACACCCCGCCCGTCGTCTCCGCCCTGGCCGTCAGCCCGGCCTCCTCCGCTCCGGCGGGCGGCGAGTTCACCGTCCGCGCGGACGTGCGCGACCCCGACGGCGACCCGATCACCTACAAGATCTTCCTCAGCGGCAACTACGCCAACGGTGACAAGCGCCTCATCGAGGCCTCCTGGCGGTCCACCGGCAACGGCACCTTCGCCGTGCGGGCCCCCGAGAAGCTCGGCGTGTGGAAGGTGTACCTCCAGGCCGAGGACGGCCGCGGCAACGCCGGCATCGAGACGAAGTCGGTCAAGGTCGTCGCCCCGCCCGTCACGGGCACGAACGTGGCGCTGAACAAGCCCACCACCGCCTCCTCCTTCCAGCCCTCCTACGGCGACTGCCCGTGCGAGCCCGCCAAGGCGACGGACGGCCGGACCGACACGCGCTGGGCCAGCGACTGGAGCGACCCGCAGTGGATCCAGGTCGACCTCGGCTCCGCCACACCCGTCCGCAAGCTCCAGCTCGTCTGGGACCCCGCCTACGCCAAGTCCTACGAGGTCCAGGTGTCCGACAACGGCACCGCCTGGCGCACGGTCCACTCCACGACCACCGGCAACGGCGACATCGACACCATCGACGTGGCGGCCACCGCCCGGCACGTACGCCTGCACCTGACGGCGCGTGGCACCGGCTGGGGCTACTCGCTGCACGAGTTCGGCATCTACGGCTGACGACGGCGAAGGGCGCCCGGCGTCACCCCTCGCACCGTCGCGGCTGTCACCACACCGGCACCTCAGCGGGCAAGGAGGCCCCATGAGACCACGCTCCAAACTCCCCGCACTGCTGCTCGGCACCGCACTGCTCGCAAGCGTCCTCGGCGTCGGCACCGTCGCCACGGCGGCCGGTCCCGCCGCGACCCCGGCCGCCCCGGCCGCCTCGGCCGCCGGGCACAGCGGGCACAGCGGGCACAGCGGGCACACGACGGCAGTGTCGGCCCGGGCGTCCGCCGACGACCCCGACGGCGACGGTTACATACCGGCCGTGCCCCAGGTCACCGGCGTGACCCCGTCCACCTCGACCCCGCCGCCGCGCTACCACAAGGAGTTCCAGGCCAACTGCTCCGTCACCCACACCGCGCCGGACGATCCGATCATCTACCCGGGACAGCCCGGCAAGTCCCACGACCACACCTTCATGGGCAACACCACGACGAACGCCGGCAGCACCACGGCGAGCCTCTACGGCGGCAACACCACCTGCAACGCACCGGCCGACGCCTCCGCGTACTGGATGCCCTCGCTGTACAACGGGGACAAGAAGATCCTCCCCGTGGGCCCGCAGGTCATCTACTACAAGTCGGGCATCACCGACTACACCAGCGTGCGGCCGTTCCCCAGAGGGCTGCGGTACGTCGTCGGTGACCCCCTGCAGAGCGCCCAGCAGTTCCGCGCCCACAAAGGCTTCGTCGAGGGCTGGGAGTGCGGGGACAGCTTCTTCAACGTCGACTTCCCCGCCACCTGCCCGAGCCGTCCCGACGTGCAGCTCAACATCCGCTTCCAGGCGCCCAGTTGCTGGGACGGCAAGTACCTCGACACCCCCGACCACAAGAGCCACATGGCCTACCCGGTCGTGAAACCCGGCACGAACGACAACATGTGCCCGGCCTCCCACCCGGTCGCCCTGCCGATGATCGAGTTCAAGATGGCGTTCCCGGTGAACGGCGACATGAGCCAGGTCCGCCTGGCCAGCGGCCGCGGGTACTCCTTCCACTACGACTTCTTCAACGCCTGGGAGGAGCGGACCCTGAAGGCGCTGGTCGACCACTGCATCGTCGGCGGCCTCCAGTGCGACACCCGCGGCTACGACCAGAACCACCCCGAGCGCGGAGCGGTACTGAACGCCGACCACCGGCTGCCCTGACCCGGCCGGAGGCCCGAGGGCCAGGCGGCACCCGCGTGACAGGGGTGCCGTCGGGCCCGTGCGTCGTTCGTGCGAGGAGCGGACGAGCGGGCGCGGCGGTCAGGCGGACTCGCGTACGACCAGCTGCGGTGCGAAGACCAGGGTGCGAGGTGCGGTGCGGACGCCCCGGACCTGTTCCTCCAGCATCCCGGCCATGGCCGCCGCCATGTCCTCCACGGGCTGGCGCACGGTGGTCAGCGGCGGCCGGCAGGTCACGGCGACGCTCGAATCGTCGAACCCGACGACGGCGACGTCCTCCGGTATGCGCCGCCCCGCCTCCCGCAGCACGTGGCAGGCGCCCTGAGCCATCAGGTCGTTGGCCGCGAACACGCCGTCCACCTCCGGGTGGTCCCGCAACAGCGCGGCCATCGCCGTAGCCCCGCTGTCCAGGCTGAAAGACCCCTCGGCCACGGGTACGCTGCCGTGGCCCGCCCGGGCCAGGGCGTCGCGGAATCCGGCGAGGCGTGCCCGGCCGGCCCTGACCTCCGGCGACGTGCAGATCGTCGCCATCCGTCCGCAGCCGCGGGCCAGCAGATGCTCCCCGGCGAGCCGCCCTCCCGCGTAGTGGTCGAGATCGACACAACTGACCGATGTGTCGCGGGCGGGACGCGCGAACAGCACCGTCGGCACCCGGGCGGCCAGGAGCAGGTCCGGCAGCGGGTCGTCCGGCTGGACGGAGACCACCAGGGCGCCGTCCGCGCTGCCCTGCCGCAGGTAGCCGACCACCTGCTCCCTGGCCGGCGGGGACTCGGCGAACAGCAGCACCGGCTGCATGGCGCGTGCCCGGAGGTATCCCACGACGCCGTTGACGACGCGCCCGAAGAACGGGTCGGCGAACACCCGGCCGGCGAAGGCGTCGCCCGCGCCGGAGACGACGAGGGCCACGCTTCCGGTGGGATGCCGGGTGACCAGCGCCCGCGCCGCGCGGTTCGGCGTGTAGCCGGTCCGTTCGATCGCGTTGCGGACCAGTTCCTGGATGCCGGGATCGACGTTGCGCACGCCGTTCACGACCCGCGACACGGTGGCGCGGGACACCCCCGCCTCGCGCGCGACGTCCTCGAGCGTCGGGGACCGCCGGTTCATGAGGGCACTCTAACCGCGGGCGTTTCCTCGGTGCGGGCCGGTGTGCCGGTCACGCCGGACGAGCGGGTCGTCCTCCACGGTCTGGCTGGACGGTCGGTTGATCGGCTACGTCAAAGACCTCAGTCAACTATGAGCCTTACGACGGCGGGCCGTAGGTCACCGAAGGCGTCAACAGGAAGACCGGGCTCCTCGACGGCCGGGCCCGCCCGCTGATCCGGCGGGCCGCGCCGGATCAGCGGAAGTGACAGCCCTGTGGCTCCTCCGTCCTACCGGGTGAACCGTACGGGAAGGCTGTGCGGACCGCGGATCATCATTCCCGGGCGCCAGGTGATCGCCGCCGGGTGGACGTCCAGGGTCAGGTCCGGGCAGCGTTCCAGCAGCGTCCTCAGGGCGATGCGCGCCTCCAGCCGGGCCAGCGGCGCACCCAGGCAGTGGTGGATGCCGTGGCCGAACGCCACATGGCCGCGGGCGTCACGGAAGATGTCGAAACGGTCGGGCTCGGGGAAGCGTTCGGGGTCGCGGTTGGCATCGGCCATGGCGACGAGGACGAGTTCGCCCCCTCCAGGGATGACCGTGTCGCCGATCGTCACCGGTTCGGTGGTGAAGCGGAACGTGGGGGTTTCCAGCGGTCCCTCGTAGCGCAGTGCCTCCTCGACGGCTGCGTCGACGAGGGAGAGGTCCGCGCGCAGGGCGGCCAGTTGCTCGGAGTGGGTCAGCAGGGCGAGGACGGCGTTGGATATGAGGTTCACGGTGGTTTCGTGGCCGGCCACGAGCAGCAGCCAGGCCATGCCGAGGAGTTCCTCGTGGGAGAGCCTGTCGCCGTTGTCGTCCGAGTCGTGGATCAGTCCGCTCATGAGGTCGTCACCGGGCTGCTGCCGCTTGCGCTCCACCAGCTCCACCAGGTAGTGCGCCATCGACTTCGCCGCGGTCTGACGCAGTTCGGGGTCGGCCGCGCCGAGTGCGTCGTTCGACCACGCCCTGAAGGAGCCCCGGTCCAGGTCCGGCACACCCAGGAGTTCGCAGATCACGGAGATGGGCAGCGGAAAGGACAGCGCCTCGACGAGGTCGACGCGCCCGCCGGGGGCGGCGAGCATCCTGTCCAGGAGTGTGTCCGTCATCTCCTGGATGCGCGGGGCGAGTTCGTCGACGCGGCGCGTGGTGAACTCCCGGGCGACCAGCTTGCGCAGCCGGGTGTGGTCCGGCGGGTCGGCCCTGAGCATATGGGTGCCGGGGGATATGGCGCCGAGAGGAAGGGAGGGCGAGGCCTTGCTCCAGTCCTTGGAGAGTCTCTGGTCGGCGAGGGCGGCGCGTCCGGCCTCGTATCCGACGACGAGCCAGGCCTCCGCGCCTCCTTCCGGCATGCGTATGCGGTGCACCGGGCCCTGCGACCGCAGCCGGGCGTAGACGGGGTAGGGGTCGCGGGTGAAGGACTCGCCGAGCGCCGCGAGGTCGACCACGCTCATGGGAATACCACCTAACTGATTCCGGGAAGAAGGAGTTGTGCGCCGCAGTGACCCGGGCGCGAACGTCATGGTGACGCGGAGGGGGCAGGGAAAGGGGTCACCCGGGAAGCGGCCGGCGGTTGTAGTCCACCGGCGTGTGCGGCGCCGCGGAGGGACGCGTTTCGGCCGGGCCGTGGGCGCCGTGCACGCCGGATGCCGCCGGCTCATGGTTCCGGTAATGGTCCGCCCCCTCGGATCAACACCTGACCGCCCACCGACTGTAGCTTCTGTCGCCACTGAGGGGAGGCGAATATCAGGCGTGCGAAAGGCGGTGGGCGCGCGTCAGTGCGGCCGGCCGGGTGCAGTTTCCTTTGAGGGAACTGACGGTGGGCCTCGTACTGACTTGCCACCGCATCCGCCAGGTGGCGTGGGATGCGTGGGCGTGGCCGCCGCGCCACCCTCCACCCACTGCGGGTCGTCCAGGATGTCTCGGGTTCGGCGACGCAGGCGCCCTCCAGGAACACGACCAGGTTGTGGTCTCTGTGGGCGGTGTCAGCAAAGAAGGCAACAGGAAGCCCACGACACTTCCGGCCGCAGCACCGACCAGTAGTGCGAAGAAAACGTCCCAGCCCGCTCCAGGGTCCAAAAACTCCAGCGGTCCCGCAACGATGGCTCCAAAGGCACCCAGGACGAGCATGCCGCGCCAACGACGCCGCAGGCTCGACCGATCTCGGCTCATGGCCCGCTCCTTACTGATCCGTGAGGCTTGACGTAAGTCGCCCTACCCCAGGACGCGTCCGAGCCAGGATCCAGCTGGACTGGCCCCGAGCGTCCCCCACAACGTTCCGTTCATGAAGGCATCAGAACGATCCTCGTTGCTGCCGCACCACCCGCGGCACCGCACCGGTCCTCTTCAGCAGCCTGCGGAAGAAGCGCCTGGCTGCGGCCTTTGTCCCGGCGGTTCTGCATGAGGATGTCCAGCACGTTGCGTCCTGGTCCACGGCCCGCCACAGGTACTTCCGCTCTCCGTCGATCCTCACGAAAGCCATCCCGGGTGTGTGCGGGGCGACACACCGGAATGGTTTCGCCCGGCACAGCGGTCCGGGGAACATGGTCCCGGACGTTGGCCGCGCCGTTGTGGGGGGACGCGACCGGGACACGCCATCGGGGGATGTCATGGACACAGCCGTACGTACACGAACCGCGGACAGAGGACGCGGAGTGCTGGAGGGGGCCTTCGCGCTGCTGGAAGCGCTGCGGCAGCACGGTGACGAGGCAGGGGTGACGGAACTGGCGGTAGCTTGCGCAGTGCCCAAGAGCACGGCTCACCGACTGCTTGAGCAGTTGGTGGCCCTGGGGGCCGTGGAGCGCCGCGGCGCGCGCTACCGGCTGGGCGCACAGCTCTACCGGCTCGGCCAGGCATGGCAGCCGCACCCAGGACTGCGCATGGCGGGACGCCTGCCGCTGCACCGGCTGAGAGCCGCCACCGGAGGCAGTGCGGTGCTGGCGGTGATGCACGAGGAACGGGCTCTGACGGTCTGCTCGGTGCCCGGCCGGGTGGAGCCACTCGTGCCGGTCCGCAACGGCGAGGCGTTCTCTCTGGACACGGCGCTGGGCAAAGCGCTGCGAGGCCCGGTGCGCAGCGGCGCCGTCCTGGACCGGGAGGATGTGGTGGCCGGGGTCTGCTGCGCCGCGCACCCGGTGCGGCTCGCGACGGGAGCCGTGGTGGGGGCGGTGGCCGTGATGGTCGAGGCCGGCCAGCGGCTGGAGGTGATGGCGGACCGGGTCGCCGAAGCAGCCGCCGCCGTCACCCGTGCACTGGGCCGGTCCCGGATCGAGGTACGTCCGTGAGGGCGTCCGGCCGTGTTCCGCTCAGTGGGACGCGCGTAGATGCGAGGCGGTGACGGCGGCAGGGTGGATGCGTGCCGGGGGACGGCACAGGCCCTCGCAGGACGACGCGGGGCCACCACACCGTTCAAGGGGGAACCAACCATGCGTGGAATCGCTCGAGTGGCCACCGCCGCTCTGCTCTCGCTGAGCAGCGTCGCCGGATTCGCCGCGGCGGCCCAGGCCGAGCCGATCGACTACGTCCGCATCGAACTGCTGGAGCTGACCTGTCACCAGCAGAGCGAGGGCGATCACGACGAGGCCTACCTGAAGGTCACCGACGCCAACGGAAACGCCGTCAAGGTGTGGCCGGGGAGCGTCAAGTACCAGACAATGGGCCCGGGTTACGTCCGGTCGATGACCGATGGCAACGGTAACGCGGCCCTCGTCCTCGGCAAGCAGCAGGCGCGCACCATGACGCTGTGGGACTACGACACGACGAGCGGCGACGACAAGCTGGGTGCGACGCTGGTGACGGGCAGTGAGGCGGGCGCCGAGATCCAGTACCGCTCGCTCGAGGGGTCTGGTGGCGTCTACACCATCGCCTACCGCGTCATCGACATCTGACGGTCCCGGCGCCCTCGCGTCGACGGCCTGCCGGGCGGGTACTCCCCGCCCGGCGCCGGACGCGCGCCCCATCGGCGCGCGGGGCGTCCCGTCCGGTCCGTGGCGCGACGTGGTCACGTTATTGGGGGACGTGGTGGGCCTCCGGCTCGGGCCTGTGTTCGGGCCGTGGCGGGCTGGCCGGCGGTCTGCGGCTTCGCGACCTGCCCCGCAAGTACTGCGGAGATCCCTGCCGCCAGGCCGCCCACCGGCGCCGTCTCAACGCCGGCCCGGCTGTCCACAGCAGCACGGGCGCCACCGCCGCCGCATCCCGTACGAGCGTGGCGTCAATGGCGTCCGTACGCTCTCTGTGCGGGGTGCATCAGGTCGGTGAAGGTGTCCTGGGCGCTCGCGCGCAGGTGGTCGTTTTCCCCGGCCGGGGTGGTCGGTCGTGGTGACGGGCTGGATGCGGCGAGGGCGGCGTGCGTAGCCGGCCTGCCGCGACCTGCCGCCGAGTCCTCCGAACAGCCCTTCCCCCGCCGTCGCGTCGCGGGTGTGTGGCGGCGTCCTGGTCCGCCCCGTCCGTCCCGGAGCGCGCCCTTGGCGCCGGTGCCGGGGCGGACGGCCCGGCGGGCCGCGGCGCGGGACGCCCGCGAGAACGCCGCCGACGTGGTCCCAACGAAGTGGATCTTGTCACGTTTGACTGTTGAGACGTCAATCTTGCCCGGGCTTGCCCGAGTTGCATCACATCCCCTCCTCGCTATCTTTACATCGCCCTTACATAGGTAAGGCGCAGGTGAAAGGAGTGGACGAGGAGTCATGTCGGTTCACATACCCCCGCCGCAGGAGCGCGGGCGTCCTTGGTCGGGGGTGAGCCTCCGCTGCCTGGCGGGCGGTCTCGCCCTCGCCCTGGCCGTCACCGTGCTCGAAGGCGTCGGTCCGGCCCTGGCGCAGTCGCCCCAACAGCCCCACGCCGCCGAGAAGGCGGCCGTCACCCAGGCCGCTGACATTCCGTCCGCCCGGGTGGCCGCCCGGCTGTCCGGCAAGCGGGTCGAGGCTCTCTCGGAGCGCACGGAGACATCCACCACGTGGGCGAACAAGGACGGGTCGCTCACCACGGAGCTGACGGCCGGCCCGGTCCGGTTCCGGGACGAGGCCGACGGCACCTGGCGGGACGTCGATCTCGACCTCGTCCGCGGACCCGGCGGAACGGTCGAGCCCCTGGCCCACCCGCGCGGCCTGCGACTCGCCGGCGAGACCGGTTCTCCGGCGGCGTCCCTCAAGGCCGCGCAGGCTTCGCGGGCCACCGATCTCGTCACCCTCGGTGAGGGCGACGAGCAGATCACCCTGCAGTGGAGGGGCGGCCTCCCCCAGCCCACGCTGAAGGGCACCCGCGCCGAGTACGTCGACGCCGTGCCCGGCGCGGACGTCGTGGTCGAGGCGACCCGGACCGGTTTCGAGCAGTTCGTCGAGATCAAGCGGCGGCCCGCCGCGGACGGCTACAGCTACACGCTGCCCCTGAAGGCCAAGGGCCTGAAGGTCGAGCAGCGGTCCGACGGCAGCGTGGTCTTCACCGACAAGAAGAAGACACAGGCAGTCATGCCGGCGCCGGTGATGTGGGACGCCACCGTCGACCCGGTCTCCGGCGAGCACACCCGCCGGGTGCCGGTGGCGATGAAGGCCGTCACCAGGGGATCCACCGTCGATCTGGTGATCACCCCAGACATGGAGTTCCTCAACGACCCGGCCACCAAGTACCCGGTAACGGTGGACCCTTCCACCTCGACCCTGTCCAACGTCTTCGACACCTACGTCCAGCAGGGCGAGACCCGCGACTGGTCCACCGACGTCGAACTGGACCTTGGCGACCCCGGCACGAAGAACGCCGACGGCACCCCGCGCACCGCGCGCTCCTTCATCTCGTGGAACACCGCGCCGATCGCCGATGCGCTGGTGACAGGCGCCAAGCTGTCCCTGTGGAACTTCCACTCGGGCAACACCGACTGCAAGGCGTACCCGTGGGAGGTGTGGTCCACCGGCGCCGCGACCACCTCCTCGCGGTGGAACGCGCAGCCCGCTTGGACTGCGCTGAAAGCCACCTCCACCGAAACCAGGGGCAACTCGGCGTGCACCTCGGCCCCCGACGGCTGGATCAACGCCGATGTCACCGCCCTGGTGCAGGAGTGGGCGTCCGCCAAGACCTCGCGCGGGCACATGGGCCTGCGCGCGTCCAGTGAGACCGCGACCACCCAGTGGAAGCGGGTGAACTCGGCCAACGCCGCCGCCAATCCGCCGAAGCTGGTCGTCAACTACAACTACCGGCCGCGCACCGGGACCAAGCAGGAGGCAGGACCGCCGTACTACTCGTACAGCGGCGCCTACATGGTCAACACCACCACGCCCACCCTGCGCGACACCTTCGTCGACGCCGACGGGGACAAGGTCAACGGGACCTTCCAGATCTTCGACAGTGCCACCAACGCCCAGGTCGGCAATGTCCTCGTCTCCCCGTACGTGCCCTCGGGCCAGCCCGCCTCGGTGACGGTGCCGGCCGGGGTGCTGACCAACGGCAGAACGTACAAGTTCCGCACCTCACCGTACGACGGGTCGCACTACAACACCGGCTGGTCGGCGTGGAAGACGTTCACCGTCGACACCTCGGTGCCCTCCGCCCCCGTGAAGATCACCTCCACGGACTACCCGGCGAACGCCTGGGTCAAGGGCGCGGGCCAGGCCGGCACCTTCACGGTCACCCCGCCCGCCGCTGACCACAACTGGCTGGAGTGGTCGCTGGACGGCGTGACGTGGACCAAGGTCGCCACCGGCGGGTCCACCGCGGCCAAGGCCATCAGCGTCGTACCGCCGCGGGACGGGACCCAGACCCTGCAGGTCCGCTCGGTCGACAAGGCAGCCAACACCTCGGACGCCGCCGAGTACACCTTTCACGCCGGTCCGGGCGGATTCGTCCAGCCCGCCGACGGCGAGCGCACCGCACGCCGGGTGCCGCTGGTCGCCGAGGCGGAGGCCGGTAAGTACGACCAGGTGTCGTTCTCCTGGCGCCGATCCGCGGCGGACAACTGGGTGAGGATTCCGGTCGGCCACGTGACGGCCGGCGGCCAGCCGCTGTCCGCCTGGCCGGTGCCGCTGACCGACGGGAAGAACGCGCCGCTCGTCTGGAACGCCACCGACACCGTCGACCCCGACGGAACGGTGCAGATCAAGGCAGACTTCACGGGCCCGGGCGGTGCCGTCGGCGCCACCCAGCCGCTGACCGTCGTGGTGGACCGCAACGCCGACGGCGCCGCGACCTCCGAGGTCGGTCCCGGCTCGCTTAACCTCCTCACCGGCGACTACACCCTGTCCGGCAGCGACGTGTCAGTGCTGGACATGAGCGTCACCCGCAGCGCCTCCTCCCGCACCCCCACGGCGGGCGCCGACCAGGAGGGGCAGGCCGCGATCTTCGGCAAGCAGTGGGTGACCGGCACGGCCGCCCAGGCCGTCGAGTCCGACTACTCCGAGATCCGCAAGACGTCGGCGACCTCGCTGGACGTCGTCACCTCCGACGGCGGCACGGTGTCCTTCACCTCCAACGCCGCCAGGACCGGCTGGGTTCCCGAGCCCGGCGCGGAGAACCTGACCCTCAAGGGCAGCCTCACCAGCGGCGACCTCGTCCTGTCGGACACCGACGGCACGGTCACCACGTTCCGCCGGGTGGGCACCGCCGGCACCGCTTGGGCCGTCAGCCGCTCCCTGGTCGACGGGCGGGCCCACTCCACCACCGAGGTGGTCTCCGAGTCGGTGACCGTCGACGGCAAGGCCCTGGCCCGCCCCAAGCGGATCATCGCCGCGACCAGCGCCGTGACGGTGGGCACCTGCGAGGCCGCCCCGGCCACTAAGGGCTGCCGGGTGCTGGAGTTCGTCTACGCCTCCTCGACCACGGCGACGGCCTCGGCCTTCGGCGACTTCAAGGACCAGGTCTCCGAGATCCGGGTGTGGGCGACCTCGCCGGGCGCGGCCGCCTCGACGGCCACGCCGGTGGCCAAGTACGCCTACGACGACGCAGGACGGCTGCGCGAGACGTGGGATCCGCGGATCTCGCCGGCGCTGAAGACCGCGTACTCCTACGACGCGGCGGGCCGGGTCACCGAGCTGACCCCGCCCGGCCAGCTGCCGTGGACCTTCACCTACGGCAAGGTCGGCGGCGACCCGGTCGCCGGTGACGGCATGCTGCTCAAGGTGTCCCGCCCCACTCTCAAGGCCGGCTCGGCCGACGAGACCGACGGCAACACCGCACAGACCACCGTCGTCTACGGCGTGCCCCTGACGGGCACCAAGGCACCTCATCCGATGGGGGCCGCCGATGTGCGGGCGTGGGGTCAGCTCGACGCGCCCACCGACGCGACCGCGGTCTTCCCGACGGACGCCCGGCCGTCCTCCCACGACGGCGGCGCCCTGACCGCGGCGGACTACCGGCGCGCCATGGTCTCCTACCTCAACGCCTCCGGCCGCGAGGTCAACACCCTGGACCCGGCGAAAAACGTCACCACCACCGAGTACGACGAGTTCGGCAACGCCGTCCGGGAACTGTCCGCGGCCAACCGCGCCCTCGCCCTCGGCACTACCGCCGCGCAGAAGGCCACCCTCGCCGACCTCGGCATCGGCTCCCTGCCGACCGCGGAGCGGGCGGAACTGCTGTCCAACCGCGGCGTCTACAGCGCCGACGGCTCGCGTGAATTGGAGACCCTGGGCCCGCTGCACCGCGCGGTGCTCGAAACGGACCTGAAGGACGGCATCACCACGGTGGCCGCCGCGGGTGACCAGCTCATGGTCCGGCACCACACCGTGATGGAGTACGACAGCGGACGGCCCACCGACGGCACCGCCACCGTCTCCGACAAGGTCACCAAGACCACCGAGGGCGGGCAGCCCCGCAACTGGCCGGCGCTGACCGCCGACGCCCGAGTCACCCAGACGGTGTTCGACTGGACGAAGGGCCAACCCACCAGCACCGTCCAGGACCCCGGCGGCCTCGACATCACCGAGAAGGCGACCTACGACGCGGCAGGCCGGCAGATCAGCCGCAGCCTGCCCGCCTCCACCGGAGCGGACGCTGGAACCCTGATCACCGAGTACTACACCGGTGACGGCACCGGAGTCTGCGGAGGCCGCCCCGAGTGGGCCGACGAGGTGTGCCGCACCCGGCCCGCCGCAGCCGTCACCGGCGGCGGCGCCAACCCGGCCGAGACGGTCACCACCCTGGCCGAATACGATCGCTGGGGCGAAACCTCCAAGCTCACGGAGACCGCAGCCGGCAGCACGCGGACCAAGACGACCGAGTACGACGCAGCCGGCCGCGCCGTCAGGGTCGCCGTCACCGGCGGGCTCGGCTCCGCCGTCCCCACCGTGACCACCACCTACGACCCGGCCAGCGGCAAGGTGGCCACGATCACCTCGACCGACGGCGGCACGATCAGGAAGTCCTACGACAAGCTGGGACGCCTGATCTCCTACACCGACGCGGACGGCGGTGTCACCACCAGCACCTACGACGCCGAAGGCCAGCCGCTGCGGGTGAGCGACAACGTACCGTCGAGCACCACGTACGCGTACGACACCACGGCCGACCCACGCGGTCTGCCGTCGGCCATCACCGACTCGGTGGCCGGTACCTTCACCGTCAGCTACGACGCGGACGGCCAGGTGCAGAGCCAGAAGCTGCCCGGCGGCTACACCATGCGCCAGAGCACCAACCCGGCCGGCCAGCCGACGGAGCGCACCTACACGCGGGACAGCGACGGAGCGGTCCTCTTCTCCGAGAACCTGCTGCCTACCGTCCACGGCCAGCGAGCCGCCTACACCGGCTCGGCCGGGCAGACGGCCAACCAGACATTCACCTACGACAAGGCGGGCCGTCTCACCGAAGCCCAGGACGACACCGTCGACGCCGTCTGCGTGACCCGCAGTTACACGTTCGACAAGAACTCCAACCGCAAGACGCGGGCCGTCTCCGCGGCGGCGCCCGGACTGGAGAGCACCACCAGCGGCGCGACCACGACCACCCACACCTACGACAGCGCCGACCGGCTCGTGGACAGCGGCTACGCCTATGACGCCTTCGGCCGCACCACCTCCGCGCCGGGCACTACGCTCGCGTACTTCAACAACGACCTGGTACGCCAGCAGACGGCCGGCTCCCAGCGGCAGACCTGGTCGCTCGACTCCCAGCTCCGCTTCCGCGGCTGGACGGTCGAGTCCAACGCCTCCGGCTCCTGGACCCGGACCCAGTCCAAGCTGAACCACTACAGCTCGGACGCCGACAGCCCGCGCTGGATCGTCGAGGACACCGCGACCGGAGAGGTTACCCGCAACGTCAACGGCTTCGACGGCAACCTGGTGGCCACCACCGCCAAGACCGGCGGCACGGTGCTCCACCTGGTCAACCTCCACGGCGACGTGGTGCTGGAGCTTCCCGCCACCGCCGGGCGGGCACCCACAGTGCTGGCCACAGACGAGTACGGCAACCGCGCCGAGAGCTCTGCCCCGGTTCGGTACGGCTGGCACGGCGGACAGCACCGCTCGGGCGAGACGCGCAGCAACCTGCTGCTCATGGGCGTGCGCCTGTACAACCCCGCCACCGGCCGGTTCCTGTCGGCCGACCCGGTTCCGGGCGGCAGCTGCAACGCCTACGACTACGCCTGCGCCGATCCGGTCAACAGCGACGACGTGACCGGCTGCGCCACATGCCGGGTACCCAAGCACGCCTGGACGGGCCGCAGTCTCACCACGGTGCTGCGCACCACCCGGTGGACCTACGGCAGTTGGCAGAACTACAACTACCACTGGATGTGGGACGTCGTGAGCGGTGACAAGGGCCCCCTGCCGATCACCGCCTGGAAGCGCCAGTACCGCTACCGCAAGCAGTACGTCTTCAAGTGCAAGGTCGTGGCCTGGTACGGCTGGGGCAAGCAGAAGATCCTGGCGACGCACGAGACCCGCTACCAGTACTCCTACCGGGACCGCACCACGTACCGGATCGCCTTCACCGGCATCAAGTGGACCCGGACCGGTGGTTGGAGCTGGGCGCGCACGTCCCGGACGTACGTCTCCAGTTACCGGATCGTCTACACCCGCGGGTGACACACGGTCGTCGAACCGCCGGGGGCAGGCACCACGCCGAGTGCGCGGTGCCTGCCCCCGGCTCGTCGTGCACCGGCCGTGCGGTCCGGGCGCGGCGTCGGCGTATCGTGGTCACTGTGAAGAGAGTCCGTCCGTACGTCGTCCTCGTCTATGCGGCGTGGTGGGTATTGGTCACCGCTGTCCTCTGGGTGATTGGTGAACTCGTCGACCAACAGGCTGGGTTGGCGGCGTGCGCCGCCTCCGCAGTGCTTTTGGTCGTGATCGGGGAGGCCGGTGACCGCGTGCGGCGGTGGCGCGACGCCCGACGTGTGGTGGCGCGCCGCCACGAATAGGGACGGCGGCCATCGATGGAGACGTGGATATCCGCGCCGTTGGCACGCGTAGGCGAAGCCGTTCTCGGCACGCCAACCGCGCCCTCATCGGGATCGTCGACTCCGGTGACGTGGACGGAGCCGTGCTGCGCCGCGAACACCTGTCCCTGGTCACCGGCGATGTTCACCAGTACGGCTGCGTACTCCAGCGATCGATTGCCGAAGGTCGCCGGTGGATTACACGGACCGTGGAGGGAGAGAACGGCCAGGTCCGCCTGCGTCGGCCAGCTCGGTCACCGGCACCGTGCATCCTTCCAGCGCACGTGGAAGGAACGCGACTGCGGTTGCCGGGCGGATTCGGCCGGCAAGCGCAGCCGTGTGCGGGCGACTGTGTCGGTGATGAACCGGAGCTCGGTCAGCTACTTCCTGACCACCGCCCGTTCGTATGCCTCCAGTACGTCCCGGTCGGCGCCGAGCCTGGACGACCTGCCGCCCGAGTAACAGTCCGGGCGGCTGTTATCTCGGGCCTGGGCAAGTCCCAGAAGTCCGGCCTCACATGACGCCCACTACAGCTCGAACTCCACGTGTTCGATGTCTGTGAAGCGCACTTCTTCCAGGGTGCCGGCGCGGCGGCCGCCGTCCTGGAAGTACACCTCGCGGAGTGCGTCGGCGGTGATCTGCTGGAGTTGGCGGTCGTCGGCGCCGGCTTCCTGGGCGTCGAAGAGGCGTGCCGCGTGGTGCGGGGGCAGGGCGACGGTCAGGTGTCGGACGCGGGACTCGTCCGTGGAGCCGATGGGTGCGGTGTAGCCGAGGCGGGCGCGGGTGTCGATGACGATGCCGTCGCTGGTCGCCGCCCGCTTCCGGGCCTGGGCGCGGATCTGGGGCTGCCAGCGCTTTTTCACTTCGCGTTCGAGGCGGGCGGCCAGTTCGGGGCGGGGTTTCTTGATCTGGTTCTTCACGTAGCGTTCGACGGTGCGTTGTGAGACGCGCAGCAGTTGGGCGACCGCTTTGGTGCCTTTCAGTTTTCTGACCAGGTAGCGCATCTGTGCGGGTGCGGTTTTCGGGGCGGGGCGGGTGAACGCCTTGTGGACCGCCGCCTCCAGGCCGTCGCCGATCACGGTCATTCCTGCTCTGCCTCACTCGCCGGTGTCGGTGTCGGTGACGGTGCCGTCCTTGATGTACCGGGCCAGGTTCAGGGTCGGTGCGTCGAAGCGTTCACGGACTTCCTCTCCCCACAGGACGGTCTGGGTGCCCTCGTGTTTCACCAGGCCTGGGCTGACGCCCAGTTTGAAGCCCCCGGGGAGCGGTTTGTCGTCGCGGTAGGGCAGGAAGTCCAGCGGAGAGGGGCCGGGGGATGCGTAGACGACGCAGTCCGACAGGACCGCCACCGGGTACTGTCCCGTGTGCGCCGCGTGTTTGACGATTTTGCGGTGCAGGTTGATGCGGGTGCGGGAGATGACCGCGGCGCGGATGTCGGGGCGCCAGGTGGGGCGGGACAGGGCGCGCCATGGCTGGCCGGGGCGCCAGCCTTCTCCGCGGGGGCGTTCGCGGAGTTTGCCGAGTCCGCCCTTGACTGTTGCCTTGATGGCTGAGACGACCAGCCCCAGGTCGGGGTCACGGTCTGTGTAGCTGTCCATCGCGGTGAGGAACTCGGCTGGGGGCAGGTCGGTGTGGACGCCGAGGTCTGCCATGGTCGTGAGGTAGGCGTCGCGCAGGCGTTTGTACCAGTTGTCGAGGTAGCGGCCGTGGTGGTGGCGGAGCCAGGCCTCCAAGGGCTGTACGTCGTAGCCGAGTTCCGTCGCGTAGGCGACGGTGGGGGTCGCGTACCAGGCGGGGCCCTGGGGGCGGTCGCCCTTGGGCGTGAACGGGGAGGGCAGCAGGTCTCCGTCCAGGTTCACCCATTCCTTGCCGAGTCTCACCCGTGACAGGTCGACGTGGGAGAGGTCGACCAGCCACGAGCCGGGCAGCTTGGGGTCGAACTCCGGGTTCGCGACGTGGGTGGGTGCGTCGAGGCCGACACTCAGGCCGTTGGCGCCGGCGGCGAAGGCCATGTTGACGTCGATGCCGACGAGGTGGTGCAGGGTGCATTCCTCGTCCGTCATGGGCCGTGCCCAGTCGTAGGCCTCTTCGAAGAGTTTCTCGTCCGGTCCGCGGACGTGGAAGCGGGGAAGGTGGGCCAGGACGGGATGCCCGTCGGGGGCCTCGCACGGTGCGGGGTCGACCGGCTGGGCGCCCAGTGAGCCCGGGTTGCGCTCCGGGTGCCGTCGGCCGGCGGCGTCGGGCTCGGACGCGCGGGTCGGCGGGTGCAGCGCCGTCATCAGTTCCAGGCCGGTGACGGCGGTGGAGCCGCGGGGTGTCATCACGCGGGTGGCGTACACGCCCAGGACGCGGGCGAGTTCCGCCGGGGGGAGCTGGGCGGCGTGGCCCCAGTGGCGGGTGTCCAGTGCGTGCCAGGCGGGGATGCACAGTTGCACGCACTGGCGCTCCGAGCCCTGGGCGGGGCGGTAGATCCGCGCCCAGGGGCCCAGGCCCCGCTGGGTGAGTTTCCAGTCGGCGCGTGCCAGTTGTCTGACGGTGGTGTGGCCGTCGGGGATGCGGCCCGCCCGTTTTTCCTCGTCCGTGAGCGCGGTGGGCAGGCCGAAGTGTTCCAGGGCGGCTTCGGTGAGGACCAGCAGCGGGTCGGCAGGGCGGCCCGGGCCGGAGAGCTTCGGCTGCCCCAGCCTCGCCTTCGACAGGGTCCACTCCACCAGGGACGGCAGGGACGTGGCAGGCACGTCCAGGATCTGGCCGCCCACGCAGTAGGCCGACACCTTCCCGTCCTCGGCGTCGATGACCGCCAGGGGTCCGTTCTCGAAGCGCGCGTCTCGGGGCGCTGCCGGCTCAGAGGTCTTCGCCGGGACCGGGGTCGTCCTTCGCGGGGTGGGTTGCCCGTCGGCCGTGCGGGCGGGTGTCTCGTCCGCGGCAGGGGCAGGGGG
>MUNG01000300.1 GCA_002154585.1 Streptomyces pseudogriseolus | reverse complement strand
GGGCCGCAGCGCCGCCCAGGAGAACGTCCGCGCCGAGGCGGTCGCCCTGCACGAGGTCTCCGAGCGGGTACGCGTCTACCCCGCCGAGATCCGTGACCGGATCCGTGACGATGTCAACGCCTATGTCGGACACGTCGTCACCACCGAGTGGCGGACCATGGCCGACCACGGCCGGCTGACCGACGAGGGAACCGAACTGCTCGACCGGCTGCGCCGGGACGTGACCGACTACGAGCCGCGCACCGACTTCGAGGCGCAGGCCTACCAGCCGCTCGTCGACCAGGTGGCCGCGGCCGACCAGGCGCGCAGCGCCCGCGCGGAGTCGACCGGGGCGACCATGCCGGGCGTGGTGTGGTTCGGGCTGGTCACCGGAGCCGTGATCACCATCGGCATGATCTTCGCCCTCCAGATCCGCCGCACCCGCCGCGAACTGATCCTCGCCGGGCTGTTCTCCGCGTTGATCGCCTTCCTGCTGTTCCTCATCTGGGACTTCGACGCGCCGTACAGCCGGGGCCTGGCGGCTACGGCCGAGCCGTTCCTGAGGCTGTTCCCGGACATCAAGAGCTAGGGCCTTTCGTTTGGATCACCCCGGCGTCGCGGGGTCTGGCACGCACATCTGCGGCGTTGTCGTCGGTCGCCGACGCTCCGCGTCGACTCCCTCCTCCGCCTTGCAGCTGCACGCACCAGACCCCGCTCGGGTCGGCCGGAGAGGCACCGCGCCTCACGGCCGGCCTGATCCAAACGAAAGGCCCTAGCCGCCGGTCCCCGTGCCGACACCGATGCCGCGCGCGGCCGCGCCCTGGACCGTCAGGGTCCGGGGCGCGGGCGCCGAGCACGTGCGGAACGGGAGACCGAGGGGAACAGCGCCTCAGATCCGCTTCTCGGCGCGGCGGCGCATCCAGAAGACGCCGCTGCCGACGACGGCGGCGGCCACCAGCGACCCGCCGATCGCCATGTCGGTGGGGGTCGCTCCGGTGGCGCTGCTGCCGCCGATGCCGCCACGGACACCGCCGATGACGGTGAAGGCGGCCGGGCGGGTCAGGCTGCGGCCCGAGCAGTGGACGGTGATGTCGTAGGAGCCGGGGCGGGCGTCCTGGTGGATGGTGGCGGTGCCCCTGGCGGTGTCGTTGCCGCCCCGGCCGGCGTCGATACCGCCCCTGCCGGCGTCGATACCGCCCCTGCCGGCGTCGTTGCCGCCGCTGACGGGCGTCAGGTTCGTCCGCTCGAAGGCGTTCGAGGTGGCGTGGCCCCCGTTGGGGCAGCCGTCGACGGTGATGGTGAGCTGGCCGCCGCGGGCGATGACGCTGGGCAGGGCGACGATGTTGGACGGGTTGGGCACCCGTCCGCCGTCCGCGACGGCCGCCGGGGCGGCGACCCCGAGGACGGCGACCGCGGCTCCGGCGGCCGCGAGGGCACGTGTGTTGCGCATGGTGATCCTCCGCGGGAGACGCCCCGGGTCCCGTCCCCGGTCCGATCGGCGAGAAAGCGCCTCCCGGAAAGACCCTCAGTTGCCCTGCGCCGCCGCGCATTTCGGGAATGGTCCGTACGGTTGAGGGCTCCCCCCGCCCCTCCCCCGCGGGCGGGCCCATCGCCGCAGGTCACGGACCGTCAGAAGATCTTCGTCCGGGATCACCTCGGATGGCGCACCCCGCCCGCCCCGAGGCCACCCGTTCGCCGCCGTCCCGTCGCCGGTGGCGCACCCTCCGCTTAGCGTTCACGTCATGCGCGAGTGACACGGCGACGGCCGTGTCGAGAGGGGAAGGCGAATGTCAGCTTTCGAGCCGGCCGAAGCCGAAGAGGAGGCGCGCCCGAGGAGGCGCGCTCCGTGGGGCGTGATAGCGCTGGTCCTGCTCACCGGCCTCGCGCTGCTCCGCAACGGCTCCGGGGAGTTCGACGTGGGCCCGCCGCAGCCGGCCGGTGCGGCCGCCGCGGGCAGCGCGACCCCCGGTGTCACCGTCGGCGCGCTGGCGCCGCTGCCGTACTCGGTGCCGGACCGGGTGCGGATCCCGGCCATCCAGGTGGACGCGCCGATCGTGCCGGTGGGCCTGGACGCGGACGGCTGGGTGGACGCGCCGCCGCCCGAGGACCCGAACCTGGCGGGCTGGTTCACCGGCGCGGTCACACCGGGCGAGAAGGGCACGGCGGTCGTGGTCGGGCACGTGGACAACGCGCAGGGCCCGGCCGTGTTCTACGGACTGGGCGCGCTGAAGCAGGGCAACCGGGTCGAGATCGGCCGCAGGGACGGCAAAACGGCCGTGTTCGAAATCTACGGCGTGGAGGTCTTCTCGAAGAACGACTTCCCCGGCGACCGGGTCTACGCGTCCAAGGGCGCCGCGGAGCTGCGGGTCATCACCTGCGGCGGCGGCTTCACCCAGCAGAACGGCTACGACGGCAACGTGGTCGCCTTCGCCCGCCTGGTGGAGGTCCGCTGAGCGGTCCCCGCCCGGGCGGGCGGGGCCGCTCCGTGCGTGCTCAGACGTATTCCCGGCGGGGCACGGTGACGTGGTAGCCGGAGTCCAGCAGGTGCGGCAGATAGGAGCGCAGGGCCTTCACGCTCTGCGAACGGTCGCCCCCGGCGTCGTGCGAGAGCACCACGACGCCGGGGGCGGCGCCGTCCTCGACCCGGCCGACGATGGTGCGGGTGCCGGGCTCGGTCCAGTCGAGGGTGTCGACGGTCCACGCGAGCGGCTCCATGCCCAGTTCGGCGCCCAGCTCGAAGGCGGCGCGGTTCCAGGCGCCGTAGGGGGCGCGGAACCACTCCGGGCGGGTGCCGTGGTGCCGCTCGACGACGTCGCTGGTGCGTTCCATCTCGGAGCGGATGGTGCGGCGGCGCAGGCTCGTCAGCAGGGGGTGCGACCAGGTGTGGTTGCCCACCACGTGCCCCTCGTCGGCCATGCGGGCCAGCAGGTCCGGGTTGTAGTGCGCCATCTCGCCGCACACAAAGAACATGGCGCGCACCTCGTGGCGGGCGAGGGTGTCGAGGATGTCGGGGGTGTAGCGGGGGTCGGGTCCGTCGTCGAAGGTGAGCACGACGGTGCGGCCGTTGTCCGGCACCTTCAGCAGCGGCTCCTCGCGCACCGGGGTCCTGCCGGGCACGGTGCGCGGGGGGCCGTAGCCGGTCAGGGGCCTCAGGCGGTACTCGGAGGGCCTGAGCGGGCGGCGGGCCGCGGGCGCCCCGGCGGCGGGCGGCGACGCCGGCGCGCCCCGGTTCCCGGTCCCCGGCGCGAGCGCCGCGGCCATGCCTGCCGCGCCCAGCGTGACGGCACCGGCGAGCAACGCCCGGCGCCGGGTGAGCAATTGATCCTTCTGCATGACTCATCAGTCGCCCCGCGGGGGACGGGCGCAGCGCCGCGACACCGGTGCGGCGGCACGTTTTCACCTGATCGGCGCAGCATACGGCGGAGATGTGCGGGGACCTCGCGGTGTCCGGCCGGGCGGCGCTCCGATAGCCTCCCGGTCGTGACGGAACAGCAGGCGCATCGGTTCGAGCGGGGCACGGACGGCCCGAAGGTGATCGTGGCCGGGGTGGACGGCTCCGACTCGTCGCTGCGCGCGGCGGCGTACGCCGCGGGCCTGGCGCGGCGTCAGGGGGCGCTGCTCGCCATCGTGTACGTGCAGCCGGTACTGGCGGGCGGGGCGGCGCTGGGCGCGCCGGTGGCGGACACGACGGAGGAGATAGCGCAGGACCTGGCGGCGCAGATCCGGGAGTCGATGGAGCGGATCAAGGGGATCTTCGACATCCGCTGGGAGTTCCACACCTTCCGGGGCGACCCGTACAACGGCCTGGTCAAGGCGGCGGACGACCTCACGGCGGACGCGGTGGTGGTGGGCGCGTCCGAGCAGGCGGGGCACCGGTTCGTGGGGTCGGTGGCGGTGCGCCTGGTGAAGGCGGGTCGCTGGCCGGTGACGGTGGTGCCGTAGTCCGGTGAAGGCGGGCCGTGCGGCTCGCGTGGTGTCTTCCGTCGGCGGCGCCCCGGGGGGATCATGTGCCCTCGTCAGCCGCTTGCCGAACGCGAAGAGGTGAGGCGCATGGACCGGCTCCGGGCGGGTGAGGGGATTCTCCGCCGCAAACCGATCGAGCACATCGAGGAGACGGAGGTCGGCCGGGGTCCTGCGCTGGAGCGCACCCTGGGGCTCTGGCAACTCACCGCGATCGGCGTGGGCGGCATCATCGGCGCGGGCATCTTCACCCTCGCGGGCACGGTGGCGAACGGCACGGCCGGGCCGGCGGTGCTGCTGTCCTTCCTGATCGCGGGTGTCGCGAGCGCCGCGGCGGCGCTGTCGTACGCGGAGTTCGCGGGGATGATCCCGAAGGCCGGCTCGGCGTACACGTACGGCTACGCGGTGCTGGGCGAGCTGGCGGGCTGGTTCATCGGCTGGGACCTGCTGCTGGAGTACACGGCGATCGTCGCGGTGGTCGGGATCGGCATCTCCGGCTACTTCAGCTTCCTGGTGAACGAGATGGGCGCGGACCTGCCGGCCTGGATGCTGGGCGCGCCCGGCACCGGGGACGGGCACCGGGTCGATCTGTTCGCGGCGCTGCTGTGTCTGCTGATCGCGGCGCTTCTCAACCTCGGCATCAAGAACGCGGCGCGTTTCGAGACGGTCGTCGTGGTGCTGAAGGTGCTGGTCGTGCTGCTGGTGATCGGCGTCGGCGTCTTCCACATCCGGGCGGAACACTACGAGCCGTTCTTCCCGTTCGGCGTCGGCGGGGCGTTCACGGGTGCGGCGACCGTGTTCTTCGCGGTGTTCGGCTACGACGCCATGTCGACGGCGGCGGAGGAGTCCAAGGACGCGCAGCGGCACATGCCGAAGGCGATCATCTACTCGCTGATCATCTCGATGGTGCTGTACGTGGCGGCCTGCCTGGTGCTGACGGGCATGCAGGACTACAAGGACATCGACCCGGAGAGCGGCTTCTCCACGGCGTTCAAGTCGGTGGGGCTGAGCGGGCTGGCGGACGTGATCGCGGTGGGCGCCATCATCGGCATCCTCACCGTGATGTTCACGTTCATGCTGGGCGTCACCCGGGTCTGGTTCTCCATGTCGCGGGACGGGCTGCTGCCCCGGTGGTTCGCCAAGACGCACCCGACGCGGCACGTGCCGACGCGGGTCACCTGGATCGTGGGGGTGGCGTCGGCCGCCATCGCCGGTTTCCTGCCGATCGGCGAGGCGGCCGAGCTGACCAACATCGGCATCCTGCTGGCGTTCGTGGTGGTGTGCACGGCGGTGATCGTGCTGCGCTACCGGCAGCCGGAGCTGCCGCGCTCCTTCCGCACGCCGTGGATGCCGGTGGTGCCGGCGGTGGGCGTGGTGTTCTCGGTCTGGCTGATCACGTTCCTGCAGTGGCAGACCTGGGTGCGGTTCGCCGTGTGGTTCGCGATCGGCCTGATCGTCTACTTCGGCTACTCCTACCGGCGTTCGGCGCTCGCGCGGGCGGCCGGGGACGGCGCCGGGAAGCGGGACCAGAGCGACCAGAGCGACTAGAGGGACTCCAGGAAGTCCAGCAGGACGCGGGTGAACGCGTCGGGGCGCTCCAGCGCGGAGTAGTGCCCGGTGCCGTCGATCGTCGCCGTACGGCCGTCGGGGACCGCGCCGGCCAGGCGCTCGGCGGCGGTGTGCAGGCCGGCCGGTTCCAGGGAGCCGTTGACGGCGAGCAGCGGGACGCGGATCTCGCCGGTGCGGTCGAGGGAGCCGGTGACCCGCACCAGCCAGTCCTTCTCGTCCGGGCTGTGCTTGGACAGCGTGTGCAGGGCCATCTCGCGCACGCGGCGCGGGACGTCCGGGTCGATGTCGTCGGCGGTGCGCTCCGGGCCGGGCACGAGCCGCAGGAACGCGTCGAGCCAGGTGGTCACGTCCCCGGTCTCCAGCGCCCGGGCCATGGTCCCCTGGAGCTCGCGGTGCCAGGGGTCGGTGTACTGGAAGTCGCCGGTCACGGCCCCGGCGGTGACCACAGCGCGGACCAGGCCGGGGTGTTCGAGCACGGTGTCGGTGGCGATCACGCCGCCCATGGAGAGCCCCACGAGGACCGCGGGCCCGGCGTCGAGGTGGCGCAGCAGCGCGGCCAGGTCGTCGGCCCAGCGGAACGGCGCGGTGGCGTTGGCGGAGAAGCCGTGGCCCCGGGTGTCGGGGGCGATCACCCGGTACCGCTCGGCCAGCAGGGGCACGTGGTCGTCCCAGAGGCGGTGGTCGACGAAGCCGGAGTGGAGCAGGACGACGAGGTCGCCCGAGCCGGTGTCGCGGTAGGCGAGGTCGCCGTCGGCGGACGGGAAAGAGCGGAGATCCGAAGCACCAGTCATGACAACCAAGGTGTCATGTCAGGAGCACTTTGACAACCTGGATGTCATGATGGACGGGTGACGGACCACGAGACCCCCCTCCCGCCCGACGAGCTCGGCCGACGCCTCACCGAGGTGTACGACCTGGTCGGGCCCCTGTACCGGCGCGCCCAGCGCAGCGTCGAACGCGGCCTGACGGACGGTGAACTGTCCCTCGGGGTGCGCGCCGTGCTGACGCTGCTGCACCGCAACGGGCCGATGACCGTGCCGCAGATGGGCCGGGCGCAGGCGATCAGCCGCCAGTTCGTGCAGCGCATGGTGAACGAGGCCGCGGACCAGGGGCTGGTGGAGAGCGTCCCCAACCCCGCCCACCGGCGCTCGTCGCTCATCCGCCCGACGGAGAAGGGCGCGGCGGCGATCGGCGAGGTGCTGCGCCGGGAGCACGCGCTGCTGCGGGAGACGGGCGGCGGCCTGACGGACGCCGAGGTGACGGCCTGTCTGCGCGTGCTGGGCGAACTGCTCAAGGCGCTGGATGCCGTTGACGACGACTGACGCCCTCGGCCGGTCCGGCCCGCCGGCCGTTCGAGATGCACCCTTCAACGACGTATGACCACCATGGTGGGAATCCCGTCCGAAAGGGTGATCGAGATGTCCGCGACGCCTCCCCGGTGGACCGCCAGACGTTCCGCCGAGCCCGCCGCCAGCGAACTCCCGCGCCGCCACGCCCCGTTCTCCCCGGACCCGGTTCCCCCGGCCGACGACACCTGACCGACGATGCGGGCGGCGCCGTCGTCGACGCGCCTCGCGGTCACGGCCGCGCTGCTGTCGTTCGCGGCCGGGGCGGGTGACGCCTTCGCGTTCGTCGAGCTCGGGGGCGTGTTCACCGCCAACATGACCGGCAGCCTCGTCCTGTCGGGACTCACCGGCCGGCCGGGGTACGGGGCGCTCGTCGCGGGGGCGGCCACGGCGCTCGCGGCGTTCCTGGCCGCGGTGTACGCGGCGTCCAGGGCGGCGCCGAAGGGGCCGGGGCCGCGGTGGGGCAGGATCCGGGCGGTCCTCGTGGCCGTCGTCGTGCTCGACCTCGCGGTGCTGGTGCTGAAGTCCGTGAGTCCCGCGCCCGGCACGGCACTGCGGCTGCTGACTCTGGCCGCGTCCGCGGCGGCGATGGGCAGCCAGACCGCGGCCGCCAGGCGGGCGGCGGGAGGGTCGGGGGTGACCACGACGTTCGTCACGGGCACGCTGACCAGCCTGGCGCAGGACGCCGCCGACGGCAGTTCCCGGCACGCGGTCGTCCGTGTGGGAGCGGCCGTGATGCTGTTCCTGGGCGCCCTGACGGCGTCGGGGGCGATGGCGGTCGACGCCAGGCTCGGGCCCGCCGTCGCGGCGGCCGGCACCACCGTGGCGCTCCTCGCGCTTCCCCGACGGGCTCACCGGACGGGCTCCCCGGACCCCTGACGCCTCGCCGCGCCGACCGACCTCACCGAAGCAAGGAGCCGACATGGCCGAGACCCCCGGACCGGACGGGCGGTCACCCGGACGTTCCCCCGCCGCGACGCCGCTGGGCCGCTTCCGGGCCGAGGCGCGGGACGCGATCACGCCCCGCGCCGCGCTCGTCATGCTGGGCGTCCTGGTCCTCGAACTGGCCTTCGTGGTCTCCTACATCGGGGCGTTCCACTCCCCCACCCCGGAAAGGATCCCGGTCGCCGTGGTGGCCCCCGAGGCGGAGCGGCGGGCGGTGATCGACCGGCTGAACGGCATCCCCGGCGAGCCACTGTCCGGGCGGCCCGCGGACGGCGTCGCCCAGGCGCGGACGATGGTGCTGGAGCGCGAGGTGGACGCGGCCCTCCTGGTCGCCCCGGACGGGCGGGCCGACCGGCTGCTCGTGGCGTCGGCGGGCGGCCCGTCGGGCGTCCAGGCGCTGGAGCGGGTCCTCCAGCAGGCGGACCCGTCGCAGCCGCTGCGGATCACCGACCTGCGCCCGCCCAACGAGGCCGACGGGCGCGGTCTCGCCCCCTTCTACCTGGCGGTCGGCCTGGTCGTCGGCGGCTACCTGGCCTCGGCGGCGGTGTCCGCCACGTACGGGGCGCGGCCGGCCAATCCGCACCGCATGCTGATCCGGCTCGGCGCGCTCGCCGTGCTGTCGGTGCTGTCGGGGCTCGGCGGCGCGATCGTCGTCGACCTGGTCTTCGACGCGCTGCCGGGGCACTTCGCCGCGCTGTGGTGGATCGGCGCGCTCACCACGTTCGCCGCGGCGGCATCGGGGATGGCGTTCCAGGTACTGCTGGGGCCGATGGGCATCGCCCTGTCCGTGCTGATCTTCGTCGTGCTCGGCAACCCCAGCGCGGGCGGTGTCTATCCCTCGGCCCTGCTGCCGCCGTTCTGGCGGGACCTCGGCCCCGCCCTGCCCAACGGGGCATCGGTGACGCTGCTCCGCAACTACGCCTACTTCGGCGGCCATCACACCGCCACGGCCTGGTGGGTGCTGTCCGCCTGGGCGGCGGGCGGCGTCCTGGCCTCCGCACTCGCCGCCCAGGCGGACAGCAC
>MUNG01000030.1:19200-19423 GCA_002154585.1 Streptomyces pseudogriseolus | reverse complement strand
TCGCCGAACATCATCTCCACGATCGCCTGGTCGCCCGCGAGCGCCAGACCGCCCGCCACGCCGGTGATGCCCGCCTCGCTGATCGGGGTGGAGAGCACCCGGTCCGGGTGGCAGGCCGACAGGCCGCGGGTCACCTTGAAGGCGCCGCCGTACGGGTCGCGGACGTCCTCGCCGAGCAGATGCAGTGAGGTTCGTTCCTCGAACAGGCGGTGCAGGGCCGCGT
>MUNG01000030.1:0-19165 GCA_002154585.1 Streptomyces pseudogriseolus | reverse complement strand
CCGTAGGCGTGTTCGACGCGGGAGACGATCTGGACGTGCCGCAGGCTCGTCCAGGCCGCCGTGGTGGCGGTCCCGGTCTCCTCCGTCACCTCGGCGGCGGGTATCTGGAGCACCTCGGCGACGAGGGCGGTCAGTCCGCTCAGGTCGGTGGGCTCGGTCAGTTCGGCCATCGGTCCTCCGTCCTCGGGTCCGCGGGACCGGACCCCGTCCAGGTGGCGGGCGGCCGTGCCTCCACCTCGCGGGCCACTTCCTCCAGTTCGGCGCGGATCCGCGCGTCGAGTTCCCGGAACGGCGCGCCCAGCCGTCCGGTCAGCTCCCGGTGCCAGTCGCCGGCCCGGAGCCGCTCCACCTCGGCCGGGTCGCGGGTGTCGTCGCCCTTGCTGTGGGGGCCCAGCCGGTGGGTGGTGAACTGCACGACCGCCGGGCGGTGTTCCTCGCGGACCCGGCGCACCACGGGGGTGAGCCGCTCCCGGATGCCGGGGATGTGGTGGCCGGTGATCTCCACGAAGTCGATGCCGAAGGCGGCTGCCCGGCCGGCGATCGAACCGGCCATCTGGGCGTGCGTCGGGGTGGACTGGGCGATCCCGTTGTGTTCGACGACCACGAGGACCGGTACCTGCCACAGCGCGGCCATGTTGAGCGCTTCGTAGACCGCTCCCTCGCCCCAGGTGCCGTCGCCGACGAACGCGGCGGCGATCCGGCCGTCTCCCGTGCGCTTGCAGCGCAGTCCGATGCCGACGGCGAGCGGCAGGCTCTGGCCCTGCACCCCGGTGGAGAGGTAGCCGTCGCGGCGGATGTGCTGGCTGCCGCCGACGCCCGAACACACCGCGCCGGCGCGGCCCATGATCTCCGCGAGCAGTCCGGCGGGGTCCCGGAACAGGGCGAGGTAGTGGCCGTGGCCCCGGTGGTTGCTGAGCACGTGGTCGCCGGCGAGCAGCGGGGCCAGGGAGACCGGCACGTACTCCTGGCCGAGACAGGTGTGCGTGGTGCCGTTGAGCCTGCCCTCGGCGAACATCCGCAGCAGCAGGTTCTCGAAATGGCGGATGGTCAGGAGGGATTCCAGGTCCTCACGCCCGGGTACGGCGGAGGGTTCCGCGAGGGACGGGGCGGCCGGTGGGGGTGCGGCGGCCGGGGCGGCCGGTGTACGGCTCGGTTCCGGCGGACGCGCGGTCATGGCGGAACTCCTCCCTGCGGGGCTGGACTTCGTGCACACCACGTGATCGGTCGCCACGCTAGGACGCGCCGTTCTCAATCCGGTGCTCGATCCGGTCTCATCCGCCGGCCCTCGCTCTCCGGCGTCTCTTACCTCGTTCTCAGCGTGGTTGCGCCCGCTTCGCACCCGCCCGTTAACTGGCCGGAATCCCGGCGGGAAGCGGCCGCCCCGTGGTCCGGGGCAAGGCCTCCGCCTGCCGTCGTTCCGCCCCCGCGCACTGCCCGTGCGGCGGGTCCGGCCGCCTGCGAAGGAGTCAGAAGATGCCGCCGTCCCCCCAGGTGCTCATCGTCGGCGCCGGACCCGCCGGGCTCGCGCTCGCGGCGGAACTGGCCGGCTTCGGCGTCTCCTGCCAGGTGGTCGACAAGCGCACCGGGCGCAGCCGGCTGTCCCGTGCCTGCACGGTCGAGCCACGCACCCTGGAACTCCTCGACATGCGCGGCCGGGTGGGTGACGTGCTGGCCTGGGGGCGGGAGTGCCCGCATCCGCCGCTCGGCAACGAGGACGGTTACCTGGACTACGGGCTGCTCGACACGCCGTTCCCGTTCAGCCTGTCCATCCCGCAGGCGCGGACCGAGGACGCGTTGCAGGCCGCCGCCGAGAAGGCGGGCGCGGTGCTGCTCTTCGGGACCGAGATGACCGGGCTGTCGCAGGACGACGACGGGGTCGACGTCGAGCTGACCGGTCCGGAGGGTCCGGCCACCGTACGGGCCCGGTACGTCGTCGGCTGTGACGGGGTGAACTCCACGGTCCGTGACGCCCTCGGCGTGGAGTTCGACGGCTGGAACTACGACCAGTCGCTGATGATGGCCGACGCCCGGCTGAGCGGTCCGCCGGGGCCGGCCGAGTACGCGCGGATCACCCGGCGCGGCATGGCGGCCCTGTTCCCGTTCCGGGACGGCACGTACCGGGTCATCGTGCTGGACCGGGAGAAGTTCACCGTCCCCGCCGACGAGCCGCTCACCCTGGAGGACCTGAGCGAGAGCTGCGCCGCCATCCTGGGCGCGGACATCGGCATCCACAGCCCGCTGTGGCTGTCCCGGTTCCGCAGCTCGCAGCGGCACGCGAAGACCTACCGCGTCGGCCGGGTACTGCTCGCGGGGGACGCCGCGCACACGCACATCCCGTCCGGCGGGCAGGGGCTCCAGACCGGCATCCAGGACGCGTTCAACCTGGGCTGGAAGCTGCGGGCGGTGCTCGACGGATGGGCACCGCGAGGGCTGCTCGACAGTTACGAGGCGGAGCGGTACCCCATCGCGGCGGAGACGCTGCGCAAGACCGACCTGTCCTTCCGCTTCGAGACGTCCGACAGTCTTCCCGCGCGGGTGCTGCGGAAGGCGGCGATGTGGTCGATGCGGATCAGGCCGGTGCACCGGCTGAACGTGCTGCACCTGTCGGGGCTGACCTTGCGCTACCCGGCGGACAAGGGTGACCGGTGGTCGGGCCGGCGGGTGCCGGACCGGCCCCTCGTGGCGGCCCCCGGCGGCCCGGAGCGGCTGTACGAGTTGTTCCGGAGCGGGCACTTCGTGCTGACCGGCACGGGCGGCTGTCCGCCCGCCGCCGCGGGCTGGGAGGAACGGCTGCGTACGGGTGTGCTCGCCGAACCCCTCGGCACGGGGTGGCCCGCGCATGTGCTGATCCGGCCGGACGGGTACGTGGCCTGGGCGGGCGTCGAACCCGGCCGGGGGCTGACGAGGGCGCTGCGCCGCTGGTGCGGTGAGCCGCGCACGGTCGCCGGCTGATCCGGGGTTCCGGTGTCCTCCGCGTTGTTCGTCGCGCTCGTGCTGCCGGCCCTCGCCGGTGCCCACTTCTACGTGTGGTGGCGGACGGTTCGCGCCACCACGTCCCCGGGTTCGTGGTGGCGCCGGGCCGGTACGGTCCTGATCGTGCTGCTGGGGCTGCTGCTGGTGGCCGCGCCGCCCGGGGAGCGCGCGCTGCCCCCGGCGCTGGCCACCGCGGTGGGCTGGCCCGGCTTCACCTGGATGGCGGGTCTTCTCTACCTGACGCTGGCACTGTTGGCAGGTGAGGCGGTCCGGCCCTTGCTGATGCGGGTCGCGCGGCGGCGCCTCGCCGGTGACACGGCCGCCGAGGACGGACGGGGGCGGTCGCGCGGTGCGGACTCCGCGCCCGGTCCGGA
Organism: Streptomyces pseudogriseolus; assembly: GCA_002154585.1. Classification (GTDB taxonomy): domain Bacteria; phylum Actinomycetota; class Actinomycetes; order Streptomycetales; family Streptomycetaceae; genus Streptomyces; species Streptomyces pseudogriseolus. Next base: position 15,818 of record MUNG01000030.1, on the reverse strand, counting down.
CGTCCCGGTGCCCGCCTCGGCCGACGGACTCCTGGCCTCCCGGCGGCTGTTCGTGAGCCGCGTCGTCGCCGTCGCCGCCGGGACCGCCGCCGGCGCCGCCGTGGGGTACGGCGCGTACACCGCGCTGGGGCCGCCCCGCGTCAGGCACCTGGTCGTGCCCCTCGCCCGGCTCGGCCCGCAGGCCCACGGCTTCCGGATCGCGCTGATCAGCGACATCCATCTGAACGTGCTGGTGGGGCGGTCCCGCACCCGGCAACTGGTGGACCTCCTGAACAGGACCGAGCCGGACCTGGTGGCCCTCGTGGGGGACCTGGTGGAGGACGCCGACGTGAAGGTCCAGGGGCGGGCCGCCGAACCGCTCAAGGATCTGCGGGCGCCGCACGGCGCGTACTACGTGACCGGGAACCACGAGTTCTACTCGGGCGCCGAGCAGTGGGTCCGCTTCGTGAGAGGGCTCGGGCTGCGTCCCTTGCGCAACGAGCGGGTCGCCCTGCCGGGCTTCGACCTGGCCGGGGTCGAGGACGCGAGCGGCGCCGACCACGGCGCCGGCCCCGACTACGAGGCCGCGCTCGGCGGACGGGACCGGGACCGGGCCGTCGTCCTCCTCGCCCACCAGCCGGCGCAGGTCACGCAGGCCGCCCGGTACGGGGTGGACCTCCAGCTGTCCGGCCACACCCACGGCGGTCAGCTGTGGCCCTTCACCCGTCTCGCGTCCCTGGTCGAGCCGGACGTCGCCGGGCTGAGCCGGTACGGGGACACCGTGCTGTACGTGAGCCGGGGCACCGGCTTCTGGGGACCGCCCGTCCGCCTGGACGCCGACCCCGAGATCACCGTCGTGGAACTGGCGTCGCCCCGCGCCTGACCGTGTGCGCCACGGCCGGGCGCGGGGCGTCGCCGGCGGCTCAGTGGTCGCCGTACCCGTTCAGCAGCGGCAGGCCCGCCATGTACCGGCGGAAGTAGCCCGCGGTCGGGGTGCCGGCCTCGGCGACCTGGTCGGGGGTGCCGGCCGCCACGACCGCGCCGCCGTCCGGTCCGGCGCCCGGGCCCAGGTCGATCACCCAGTCCGCGGAGGCCGCGACGGGGATGTCGTGCTCGGCGACGACCACCGTGTTGCCCGACTCCAGGAGCAGGTCGAAGGCGTCCACCATGCGCTGGATGTCGGAGGGGTGCAGGCCCGAGACGGGCTCGTCCAGCACGACCAGTCCGGCCTTGCGGCCCGCGGAGCCGCGCTGGATCGCCGACGCGAGTTTGAGGCGCTGCGCCTCGCCGCCGGAGAGTTCGGTGGCGTTCTGGCCGAGTTGGAGGTAGCCGAGGCCGACCCGGTCCATGGCCTTCAGCGTCTCCGCCAACTGCCGGTTCTCGGTGAGGCGTTCGACGGCCTCGGCGACGGTCAGCTCCAGCACCCCGTCGATGGTCAGTCCCCGGTAGGTGATCTCCAGGGCCTCCGGTGTGTAGCGGCGTCCCTCGCAGGCGTCGCAGACCACCCACACGTCCGGCAGGAAGTGCATGTCGACCAGCTTGCGGCCGTACCCGGTGCAGACCTCGCAGCGTCCGCCGTTGGCCGTGTTGAAGGAGAACCAGGATGCCTTGATGCCGCGCTTGCGTGCCTCGTCGGTCTCCGCGAACAGCTTGCGGACGACATCGAAGGCCTTGCTGTAGGTGGCGGGGTTGGAGCGGGGGGTGCGCCCGATCGGCTCCTGGTCGACCACGGCGACCCAGCCGAAGGTGCCGGCGCCGGTGACCCGGCGGACGGCGTCGGTCGCCGTTCCGGCGAGAGCCGCCTCGGTGCCGGCGCCCAGGGCGCCGAGGAGGCTGCTCTTGCCGCTGCCGCTGACCCCGGTCAGGCAGGTCAGCCGGCCCACGGGGAAGCGGACCAGGTCCGCTGTCACGTTGTGCGCCGACAGCCCGTGCAGCTCCACCCACCGGGTGCCCTCCCCGACCGGCCGGCGGGTGCGGCGCAGCCGCGGTCCCTTCCCGGCGAGGTAGTGGCCGGTGAGCGAGTGGGGATGCCCGGCGACGTCGGCGGGGGTGCCGGAGACGAGCACCTCGCCGCCCAGGCGCCCGGCGCCCGGTCCCATGTCGATCACCCAGTCGGCGCGGGCGATGAGTTCCGGGTCGTGCTCGACGAGCAGCACGGTGTTCCCGGCGGCCCGCAACTCCAGCGCTATGTCAAGCAGATGCGCCTTGTCGGCGGGGTGGAGACCGGTGCCCGGTTCGTCGAGCACGAAGATGATGTCGCTGAGTTCGGTGCTGAGCTGGGCGGCGAGCCGGGTGCGCTGGAGTTCGCCGCCGGACAGGGTGGCCGCGCTGCGGGACAGCTGGAGGTGGGCGAGGCCGAGACGGTCCAGCACCCGGAGTCTGCGGGCGAGATCCTGCAGGAGCGGTTCGCCGACCGTGCGCTGTGCGGTGTCGAGGCCGGAGGTGACCCGGTCGCCCCAGGCGCGTACCTCGCGGACGTCGGCCTCGAGAAGGTCGGGGTAGGCGAGTCCGCCGAGCCGTACCGACCGGGCGATCTCGTCGTAGCCGCTGCCTCCGCAGGTGGTGCAGGGCATCTTGCGCATGTACGGCAGGTACCGCTCCTTCGCGGTGGGTGTCGCCGCGTTCGCGAAGACCCGCTCCACCTCGGCGAGCGCTCCGCGCAGCGGCTCGCTGGAGGTGTACGTCCAGGAGGACGTCTCGTTCTTGTTCGGCATGTCGACGGTGGCTTCGATCTTCTCGTCCCCCGTGCCGTACAGCACCTCGTGCCGGAACCGCTCGGGCAGCGACTGCCAGGGCAGACCGAGGTCCACGCCGCGCTTCTCGGCCAGTGCGGGGATGAAGGCGTGTTCACCGGAGCGCCACTTCGCGTACCACGGGGAGGCTCCCTCGAAGAGGGGCAACTCCGGCCGCGTGATGATGAGTTCCTCCTGCGCCTGCCAGAGTCCGCCGACGCCGTGGCAGGCGGAGCAGCTTCCCTCCGGGGTGTGCCGGTCGAAGTGGGCGGAGCTGAGAGGGCCGTCACCGGGGAGCGGGTCCGGACCGATGGCGGGGAGCCGGGAGTAGAGCAGTCCGAGGTGGCCGTCGATGCCGGTGATGGTGGCGACGGTGGAGCGCGGATTGCGGTTGAGCCGGCGCTGGTCGACGGCGAGGGTGGCGCCCAGGCCGAGGACCCGGTCCACCTTGGGGCGGTTGCGCTGGGTGATGTACTGCCGGACGAACGGCGAGAGCCCTTCGAGGTACCGGAGTTGTGCTTCGTTGTGGAGGGTGTCGATCGCTAAGGAGGTCTTGCCGCTGCCGCTGACGCCGGTGAAGGCCACCACCCGCCCCTTGGGGATGGTCACGGCGACGTCGCGGAGGTTGTTGGTCCGTGCTCCCACCACCTCGATGGTCTCCGAGGTGCGCACGCTTGCTGTCATGGTTTCAGTCCTCTCCCCTACGACGGGAAGGGGGACGCACGGGACCGGAGCGCCCGGGAGGGCCGGGTCTCCTCGTCCTGAGCCTCTTGAAGGCCCTTCCCGGATGGATCACCGAGACTACTACGCGACGCCGACCGCACTTCTCCGGGAGAGTCCTTCGAGCAGCTCCAGGGCACGGTCCGTCGCCTCGTACGGCACGAAGAGGTGGTCGTGGTGGAATCCGGCCACCACGTTGCAGCTCATCCCGGCCCCGGCGAGTTCCCGGGCGACGGCGGCGGTCAGGCCGACCGCGTCCAGGGCCGAGTGCACCCGCAGGACCAGCCACCCGGCCACGTAGTCGTACCGGAGCCCTGCCGCTTCGGCGTCCTCCTGCCGCAGCACCAGGGTGAGTCCCTCCGGTTCGGTCACCGTGACGGCCGGGGTGACCCCGGGCGGGATTCCGCCGGCCACGGTGGTGAACACGTAGCGTCCCGGATTCCGTTCGGGCCGCATGTCGGTCAGGAGTCGTCGCAGGTCAGTTTCACCGGGCACGACAGACACCCTATACAGCCGGGCGGACCGGGCACGCACCGTGACGTGTCGCTCCTTCGGTGGAGACAGCGTCAGGTGATGACGCGCGGGCGCCTGGTCATTGCACTCGGGCGGTCAGCCCCTCCAGCGCGGGGATGACCGTGCGGAGGTCGTCGCCCTCCACGGCCGTGCTCGCCAAGGCGCGGACGTCGTCGGGGGCGTTGAAGGCGATGCCGACGCCCACCGCGTCGAGGAGCGGGCCGTCGTCCGGACACGCCCCGACGGCGGCGCAGGCGGTGAGGGGGACGCCGAGTTCGCCGGCGCGCCGGGCCGCGAACGCCCGTTGGTCCAGGTCCTTATGCGGGGTGCCGGCGCGGCCGGTGAAACGGCCGGCGCGTGTCTCCAGGGGCCGGCCCGCGTACGAGTGGAAGCCGAACCGTTCGGCCAGGTGGGCCGCTATCGGCGCCCAGCCGAGGGAGGAGGCGACCGGGACCAGTCCGCTGCGCCAGCACCAGTCGGTGGTCTCCTGCACGCCCGGGAGCAGCGCGAGGTCCTCCAGCTCGGCGCACAGCGCCTTCTCGGACACGCCGGCCCAGTGGGCGGGGTCAGGGTCCGCGCGCAGGCCGAGGCGCTCCTCGACGTGACGGGAAAGGTTCCTTCCCTGCATCAGGACGCAGTCCACGGAGAAGAAGACGGCGCCGATGTGATCGACCATGAACACGATTCAACTATGCCATCGTCAGGGTGTCTGCTGCATGGATGTGCACGATCGCTCCCCGATGCGTGCACGGCGGCTCGCGTCCGCCTTCACGCCGGCTCCCTTCACGGAGCCGGATCGTCCGCCTCGCTCAGAAGCGGTCCGGTGAGCTCTCCCGGAGATGCAGACGCCGGGACCACTCGGGGGTGCGCAGCGCCTCGGCCGCCTCGCGGGGCACGCTGAGGTGGACGTCGCGGCTGTGGTCGTCGTCCGGGGTCGGGGTGATGAGGACGGTCCACGGGACGGGGGTCGCGGGGTGCTCGAACCAGAACGGCCGGCCGGCGCCGAACTCGATGGCGTACACGGGCAGCCGGCTCACGTTGTTCAGGGAGACGGTGTCGGCGAAGGAGTCCAGGGCCATGCGGCTGAGCACCCGGTTCACCCGGCCCGCGCGGCGCTGCGCCTCCAGGAACGCGGCCTCCTCGCGGATGCGCTCCGAGGTGACCCGGTCGAGGGCCTCGCGGACGGCCGACGCGGTGTGGGCCAGGGGCTCCTCCCGCAGCGCGCGGGCCGGCAGTGCGGCCGTGATGTTGGAGACGGCGTTGCCTCCGTAGCCGTGCGGCAGGTGCTCCGACAGCGGGCCGCGCAGGCCGACCACGATGCCGAGCCGTTCGGTGGCCGCCGGTTCCCGGTCACGGACGGCGCCCAGCACCCGCCATATGTGGGCGCTCAGGGCGTCGCCGCTGGTCGCCCGCGCGTGGTCGCCGCCGGCGCGTGCGGTCTCGCGCAGCGCGAGGACCTCCGCCGAGGGGAACCGGACCGTGAAGGTCCTCACCCGGCGGGCGCGCGCGTTGACCCGCCAGATGAAGCCGAACTTGGCCCGGCCGGTGATCACCGCGTACTGCGAGTCGTCCGGCGCGGGCGGGACGCCGGCGGCGAGACCGTCCAGGAGGGCCCGGTCGTGGGACGGGGCCCGGTGGTCGAGCCCTCGGTGGGTGCGCGACCAGTGCAGGAGGAAGTCGAGGCAGCCGCTGCCGTCCACCACGCTGTGGTTGGTCGAGACGCCGAGGACGGAGCCGCCGCCGCGCATGTGCGTGACCTTGACCGTCAGCAGCGGGGTGTCGTGTCCGACGACCCGGAAGGCGTTGACGGGGTGGATGTAGCGGCGCAGGTCGTCCCCGACGCGGTGGTCGGGGCCGTAGTCGGGCATGGGCCGGTCGGAGTCGGTCTCGGCGAACACGGCGCCGGCGTCGTCGCAGACGACGCTCAGGCCGCGGTCCGCGTCCCGGACGAGACGTCCGGTGAGCAGGGGGTAGTGGACGAGGGTGCGGCGCAGGGACTCCCGTAGCGCCTCGGTGTCCAGGCGCTGCCGGTAGTAGAAGGTGCGGGTGCTGCCGAAGGTGCCGTTCACCAGGTCGTAGACGCTCAGCCGGACGCGTTCGCCGCTCGCCTCTCCGCTGCGCACGAGCACGGTACGGCCGGCGTCGCCCGCCGCGGACCCGCTTTTCATGAACGTCTCCAGGGTGGTCGGGGTGAAGAGTTCGGTGACCGGACGCTCCAGGGTGACCTGTGCGGGGCGAGGAAATCCCTAGAGCTCGGCCGTCACGCCCGCCTCGCCGCCCTCCGGCCCGCCGCCCGGCGACGGCGGGCCGCGGTTTTGGTCTATCCCTAGAGTTGCGCGGCGGCGCTGGCCCCCGGGTGCGCCCGCGTGCTGGTCTGGAGTGCCCGATCGACACGGGCGTGGGGACCCGCTTCGACCGCGCGCCGCCGTACGTCTCGTCCCCACCGGCACACACAGGAGGCCAGCAGCCGATGGGGCACGACAAGACCGAAATCCTCGATCTGGTACGCGAATACCACCGCTCCGCCGTCTCGTCGGGGTTCGTGCCGGGTGTCACCCCGGTGCAGGCCTCCGGCGCCGTGCTCACCGAGGACGACAGGGTCGCCCTGGTGGAGGCGGCGCTCGACATGCGGATCGCCGCGGGCGTCAGCTCGCGGAGGCTGGAGCGGGCGCTGGCGAAGTACTTCGGTCTGCGCAAGGCGCACCTGACCAACTCGGGTTCCTCGGCGAACCTGCTGGCGCTCAGCTCGCTGACCTCGCCGCAGCTGGAGGAGCACCGTCTGCGGCCCGGCGACGAGGTGGTCACGGTGGCCGCCGGCTTCCCCACGACGGTCAACCCGATCCTGCAGAACGGGCTGGTGCCGGTCTTCACCGACATCGAGCTGGGCACGTACAACGCCACGCCGGAACGGGTGGAGCAGGCGATCGGCCCGCGCACGAAGGCCATCATGATGGCGCACGCGCTGGGCAACCCGTTCCAGGTGCGGGAGATCGCGCAACTGGCGGAGGACCGCGGTCTGTTCCTCATCGAGGACAACTGCGACGCCCTGGGCAGCACCTACGAGGGGCAGCTCACCGGCACCTTCGGTGATCTGGCGACGGAGAGCTTCTACCCCGCGCACCACATCACGATGGGCGAGGGCGGCTGTGTGCTGACCGACAACCTGGCGCTGGCCCGGATCGTGGAGTCGATGCGCGACTGGGGCCGGGACTGCTGGTGCGAACCGGGTGAGGACAACCGGTGCTTCAAGCGGTTCGAGCACCGGATGGGGTCGCTGCCCGAGGGCTACGACCACAAGTACATCTTCTCCCACGTCGGTTACAACCTGAAGTCGACCGATGTGGCGGCCGCCCTCGGTCTTCAGCAGCTCGGCCGGATCGACGAGTTCGGCGCCGCGCGCCGGCACAACTGGGCCAGGCTGCGTGAAGGGCTCGACGGGCTGCCGCACCTGGTGCTGCCCGAGGCGACGAAGGGCAGCGACCCCAGCTGGTTCGGGTTCGCCATCACCGTGCACCCCGACGCGCCGTTCGCGCCGGGCGCGCTGATCGACCACCTCGAGTCGAGCAAGGTCGCCACGCGGCGCTTCTTCGCGGGCAACCTCACCCGTCATCCCGCGTACGAGGGGCGGGAGTTCCGGGTCAGCGGGCCTCTGACGAACAGTGACATCACCACCGAGCGGACGTTCTGGATCGGGGTGTACCCGGGGCTGACCGACGAGATGATCGACCACAGCATCGCCACGGTGAGCGAGTACGTGACGCTGCCGCACTGACGCTCAGGATCCGCGCGCACGTGGTGGTCCCCGGCACCGACGAGGTGCCGGGGACCACGCGTGTGCGCGGCGGGTCAGCCCGCGGCCGGGACCGCGTGGCGGCCGGCCGCCCAGGTCTCCAGCAGGTCGGCGGCGCGGACGGCGCCGCCCGCCGTGCGGACCGCCTCCCGCATGCGGGCGAGCGCCGCGGGGGTCCCGGGGTCGGCGAGCAGGCCGGCCACCGCCTCCGCGAGGGCGGGCGCGGTCAGCCCGGTCCTGGGCAGGGCCCTGCCCACCCCGCACCGCTCCAGCTGCTGGGCGCTGAGGGCGAGTTCGTGGGCGCGGGGCAGCGCCACCACGGGTGTGCCGTAGTGGAGGGCCTCCATGAGGCTGCCCATGCCGGCGTGGCAGACGAAGACGTCGGCGTACGGCAGGACCTGCGGGTGCGGCAGCCAGGAGTGGGCCTCGACGTGCTCGGGCAGCGGCCCGAGGTGCGCCGGGTCGCTGTCGCGTCCCAGGGTCATCACGACGTGCCAGCCGGCCGGGTCGAAGGCCTGCGCGCACTGCCGGAAGAAGCCGGCCCGGTCCCCCGCCTCGGTCCCCAGGGACACCAGCGCCACCCGCCGGCCGTCGCCGGGCGGCGTCCACCGGGCGGAGTCCGCCGGCGGCTCGGAGAAGGTGGGGCCGACGAAGGCGAACCGGTCGTCGAAGGTGTCGCCCTCGATCTGGAAGGCGCGGGGCAGGAACACCAGGTTGCGCAGGTCCCACTCGGCGCCGTAGCGGGCCATCTCGTCGAGGCCGATGCCGTGCTCCCCCATGAAGCCGATCATCACCTTGGCGCCCTCGGCCATCACCGGGTGGTCGGCGTCCCACATCTGGGCGCGCATCGAGAACGACTCGTTGGCGGCGTGGCTCGGGCACACCTGCACCGGCACCGCGTCCAGGAGCCGGGCGGCCACCCGGCCTGCGGCGACCGTCTCGAAGTCGTAGAGGACGACGTCGGGGCGGTCGGCGGCGAACGCCTCCATGGCCGTGGGGAAGACGGTGTGCACCGTGTCCACGAGGAGGCGGTAGCCGTCCTCGGCGAGCTGGTCGGCGGTGGGATCGGCGGAGCGGTAGAAGTCGCCGCGTGCGGACGTGTAGGTGACGGCGCGGGCGCCGGTCTCCTCGACGACGGCGGCGAACCGCTCGTCGACGACGTAGGTGACGCGGTGGCCGCGCCGCAGCAGTTCGCGGGTCACGCCGAGCGTGGGGGCGATGTGGCCGAAGTCGGCGAAGAGCAGCAGGGCGTAGTGCAGGGCGGGCGCGGGGGTGCCGGACGGCATCGGCTCTCCTGGGGATCGGCCGGGCGGCGGCGCCGGCCGGCGGTGGAACGTCAGCGGGCGGTCTCGCGGAGCGCCGCGTAGTGCGCCAGGCACTCCTGGTACCCGGCGAGGATGCCGCTGTCCCGAGCCTGGGCGACGGAGATGGCCGAGGAGTCCTTGGCCGACATCAGCGGCGCCTCCGACAGGCCCCAGGGCAGGGCGAGTTCGGGGTCGAAGGGGTCGATGTCGACCTGGGTGCCGGGCACGAACTCGGTGGAGCACAGGTACGACACACAGGTGTCGTCGGTGAGGGCGAGGAAGCCGTGGACCAGGCCCTCGGCGACGAACAGGGTCTCGCCGGACTCGGCGGACAGTTCGTTCACCTCGTGCACGCCCCAGGTGGGCGAGCCGACCCGCAGGTCGACGACGATGTCGAGGACCGCGCCCCGCACCACGCACACGACCTTGGCCTGGCCCGGCGGGAGCAGCGTCCCGTGCAGTCCGCGCAGGGTGTGGCGGCGCGAGACCGAGTAGTTCACCTGCGCGACGGTCACGGGACGGCCGATCTCCTCGGCCAGCCGGTCGTGGCGGAACGACTCGTAGAAGGTGCCGCGCGCGTCGCGCAGGTGGCGCGGGGTGATGTGGAACGCGTCCGGCACGGCCATCTCTCGAACCTTCATGGTGGCACCACGGTAGGAAACGCCGTTCGAGGAGCCGTCCAGAACCGGTCCAGGACCGGTCGGGGACCGATCGGGTGGACGGAACCTCGAACGATCCTGGAGGAGGCCCGGAGGGATCCTGGACCGGCGGGTGCCAAGGTGACTGGCGAGGCCCCGCGCGTCCGCTCGCGAGGGCCGGCAGGAGGCGAACGGGCACCCGTCGGCGGGCCCGGGAGGAGAGCCGCATGACGCAGGTCGGTGTGCCGGGGCGACCGGACGGGCCGGACACGGGGTCCGGCCGTGTCGTCGTCCTGGGAGCGACCGGTTTCGTCGGCGGGCACGTGGGAGCGGCGCTGGACGCGGCCGGGTACGAGGTCCTGGCCGTCGCGCGCCGCCCGCTCAAGACTCCGGCGTCCTGGCGGTTCCGGCCGATGGATCTGGTGCACGGCGGTCCGGAGGCCCTGACCTCACTGATCGAGACGGAACGGCCGGTGGCGATCGTGAACGCCGCCGGCGAGGTGTGGTCGCCCGACGCCGAGGGGATGCGCCGCAACAACGAACTGCTGGTGGACCGGCTGCTGGCCGCGGTCGCCGCGTCCGGGGCACGGCCCCGGCTCGTCCAGCTCGGGTCGGTGCACGAGTACGCGCCGCAGCCGCGCGGGGTGCTGCTGACGGAGTCCTCGCCGGAGGAGCCGGTGTCCGACTACGGCCGGACCAAGCTCCGGGGCAGCCGGGCCGTTCTGCGCGCGGTGCGGGCCGGGGAGGCGGACGCGGTGGTGCTGCGGCTGTCGAACGTCATCGGCGCCGGCACGCCCACGGCCAGCCTGCTGGGGCAGGTGGCGGCGCAGCTGCTCGCCGGGAGCGGGGACGGGGCGCCGGCGCAGGTGCGGGTCGCGCCGCTGCGCAGCAGCCGTGACTTCGTCGACGCGCGGGACGTCTCCCGCGCGGTGGTCGCGGCGCTGCGTGTCCCCGGCGCCTCGGGGCGGGTGCTGAACATCGCCAGCGGCGTCTCGCAGCACGTCCGGGACATGGTCGATCTGCTGCTGGCGATCAGCGGCCGGCCGGCCACTCTGGTGGAGCGGGGCGCGGCCGGGCTGCGTCCGGCCGGGGACGACGACTGGATGGGCGTGGACGTGTCGGCGGCGCGCGGGGTGCTCGGCTGGGAGCCGGTGCGCACGCCCCGGGACATGGTGGGCGACCTGTGGCGGGCCGCGGCGGGCCGGGAGTGACCGGGCGGGGCGCCTGGGCGCCGGCGGGCGGCGTCAGCCCGGCAGCAGGTCCAGGTCCGCGGTGCTGACCTTGTCGGTCAGGACGTGCTGGCGCAGCCGCTGAAGCCCGGGCGAGGGGTCCAGGCCGAGCTCGTCGCGCAGGGCGACGCGCAGCTGCTGGTAGACGTCCAGTGCCTCGCTGCGCCGGCCGCACCGCTGGAGGGCGATGATCAGGGTCCCCTGGAACCACTCGTGCAGCGGGTGCGCGCACGCCAGTTCCTTGAGGTCGCCGACGAGTTCGCGGTGCCGGCCCAGCCGCAGGCCCGCGGTGATGCGCATCTCCTGTGCCTGGAGGTGCAGTTCCCCCATGCGCAGGGCGTATCCGCGCAGCAGGGGGCCGTGGGCCACGTCCGCGAAGAGCGGTCCCTCCCACAGGTCCAGCGCACGGCCGGTGAGGGTCTCGGCGGCGGTGAGGTCGTCGCAGGCCAGCGCGGTGCGGGCGGCGCCGGTCAGCGCGGTGAACTCCTCCGCGTCGTACTCGTCGGGCTCCACCCGCAGCAGGTAGCCGTGCGGGTGGGTGACCAGCGGGCCGTCGGCGGGATCCGCCGGTTCCTCGCCGTCCTGGAGCGCCCTGCGCAGCTGGTAGGCGTACGTCTGGACGGTGGTGAGCGCGCTGCGCGGCGCCCGCCCCGACCAGAGTTCCTCGGTGATGACGGTCAGCGGGACGACGGTGTTGCGGCGGGCCAGCAGGAGGGCCAGGACCTGGCGCACCTTCGGCGCCGTCGGGGTGGTGTCCCGGCCGTCGCGGACGGCCCGCAGCGGGCCGAGGGCGCGCCACCTCAGCGCGGCGCGGCTCACCGGCGCGCTCCGGGCAGGACGGCGCGGCGGGCGGCCTCCTTCCACACCTCGGGGTGGTCGCGGTACCAGGCGACGGTCTCGGCGAGGCCCTCGGTGAAGTCCTTCTGCGGCTTGTAGCCGAGTTCGACGTGCGCCTTGGTCCAGTCCACGGAGTAGCGGCGGTCGTGGCCCTTGCGGTCGGCGACGTACTCGACGCTGTCCCAGCCGGCGCCGCACGCCTGGAGGAGCAGTTCGGTGAGCCCGCGGTTGTCGAGCTCGGTGCCGCCGCCGATGTTGTAGACCTCGCCGGCCCGGCCGCGGGTGCGCACGAGTTCGACGGCGCGGACGTGGTCGTCGATGTGCAGCCAGTCGCGCACGTTCATCCCGTCGCCGTAGAGCGGCACCTTGGCGCCGGTGAGCAGGCGGGTGACGAACAGCGGGATGATCTTCTCCGGGAACTGGTGGTGCCCGTAGTTGTTGGAGCAGCGGGTGACCCGCACGTCGAGCCCGTGCGAGCGGTGGTAGGAGAGGGCGACCAGGTCCGAGGCCGCCTTGGACGCGGCGTACGGGGAGTTGGGGTGCAGCGGGTGTTCCTCGGAGGTGGAGCCCTCGGGGACCGAGCCGTAGACCTCGTCGGTGGAGATGTGCACGAACCGGTCGACCCCGTGGCGCAGCGCGGAGTCCAGGAGGACCTGGGTGCCCAGCACGTTGGTGCGGACGAACTCGGTGGCGCTGTGCAGGGAGCGGTCGACGTGGGACTCGGCGGCGAAGTGCACCACTTGGTCGTGTTCGGCCATGAGGCCGTCGACCACGGCGGGGTCGCAGATGTCGCCGGCGTGGAGGCGGTAGCGCGGCGAGTCGCAGACCGGGTCCAGGTTGGCGGGGTTGGCGGCGTAGGTGAAGGAGTCGAGGACGGTGACGGTGACGTCGTCGGGGCCCTCGGGTCCGAGCAGGGTGCGGACGTAGTGGGAACCGATGAAGCCGGCGCCGCCGGTCACCAGGATGCGCGTGTGACTCATGGGGATGCGGCGCGTCACGGGGCGTGCCGAGGGTGCGCCGTCCTCCTTCCTGTTCGAGTGGTGCGGTGGTGGCCGGCCGGCGGATGGCGGAACCGGCGCGGGGTGTCAGCCGCGCGCGGCCAGGGCGGCCAGTTCCGGCACGATGTCGTGGGGGCTGGGCATGGCGGCGGACTCGTCGCGGAGCCGGCGTGCGGCGGCGGCGTGGGAGGGGTCCTCCAGGAGGCGGCGGGTGAGGTCCGCCACCCGGTCGGGGTCGCCCTCGGAGTGGTGCAGGAAGAACCCGGCGCCGGCCTCCTCCAGGGAGCGGCCGCGCAGCTCCTGGTCGGCGACGAGGGTGGAGACCGCGAGTTGCGGCACGGCGTTCACCAGGGAGGTGGAGAAGGTGCCCCAGCCGCCGTGGTGGACGACGGCGGAGCAGCCGGGCAGCAGCGTGTTGAGGGCGACTCCGCTGACGGCCCGTACGTTGTCGGGGAGTTCGCCGAGGCCTTCGGTCTGTTCGGGCAGCAGCGCGGCGACGATCTCCGCGTCGAGGCGGGACAGGGACCGCAGGATGCCGGGCACGTCCACGTAGTCGCCGCCGTACGCCTCGGTGTTGGTGCGTCCCAGGGTGACGCAGATCCGGGGACGCTTCGGCTCCTCGCGCAGCCAGTTCTCCTGCACGGCGCGCCCGTTGTACGGGACGTAGCGCATGGAGAGGGTGTGCAGGTCGCCGGCCGGGCGCAGGCTGGGCGGGAGGGTGTCGATGGTGAACTGCCCGTTGAGGAGTTCCTCGTCGCAGCGCACGCCGTAGGGGCGGCCCCGTTCGTCGATCCAGTCGGCGAGGGGGTCCGTGCGCTGGTCCTCGGGCATGTCCTGGGCGAGTTCGACGAAGGTGGCGCGGGCGCGGCCGTAGACGTCGGCGCACCACAGCAGCCGGGCGTGGGCGGCGCCGCAGGCGCGGGCGGCGACGGCGCCGGCGTAGGCGATGGGGTCGCGTACGACGAGGTCGGGCTTCCAGTGGCGGGCGAGGGCGACGAGGTCGTCGAGGACGGGGTCGTTGTAGCGGGCGAAGCCGTAGGGGACGCTGATCTCGTACCGGGCGACCAGGGCGGCGTGGTCGACGTCGCCGTAGCCGAGGCGGCTCCAGTTGGCGACGTCCGCGTCCTGGGAGTCGCGCGCGATGACCATCTCGCTGTGGAGGTCGTGGTCACGGCCCACCGGCGCGGCGATCAGACCGGCGCCGGTGATCTCCCGGGTCAGGGAGGGGGCGTTGGCCATCAGCACCTCGTGCCCGGCGGCCATGAGGGCCCAGGCCAGCGGCACCATCGTGTAGACGTGCGACTTCTCCGGCAGGCCGGCGAACAGGACGCGCATGGGTTTCTCTCCTCGTCGGGGCCGCGGGGGCCTCTGGGGTGGTGCGCGGCGGGTCTCAGGCCGCCGGCTGCCGGTCCTCCCGTACGGATATGGCACTGAGCGGGCAGGACTCGGCGGCCTCGCGCACCGCGGCGCGCTGTTCGCCGTCGGGCCGGTCGACCAGGAGGACGGCCAGTCCGTCCTCGTCCCGCTGGTCGAAGACGCCGGGCGCGACGAGCGCGCACTGGCCGGCGCCGATGCACCGGTCGTGGTCGATGGTGATGTCCATGCCGTTTCCTGTTCGCCGGTCCGGGTCCGGGACTCCTACGCGTGCCGGGTCCTGCTCATCTTGGGGCGTCCGGGCGGGGCCGCGGCCGTGACGCGGCGCTGTCTGGGGTTTCGCCCAGACATTTCACGCGGCGGGTGCGGCCGGCGGGCGGGGCGGGCGCGGCCGGTACTCGGAAAATCCCTAGACCGCGCGGCGGCCTCTGGCTCGGCCGGCGCCGGGCGTGCTGGAGTGACCGGCGGCAACGGCAGCCCGCGGATCCGGCGGGGGTGCCGCTTCGTGCCCGCCGGGGTCCGTGTCCGGACCGGCCGTCGCGGTGCCCGTTCCGGGGTCCGGTGCGGCCCGGCCCGGCGGCGGCCGCGCCGACGGGCGCGGGGGGCGGGCGGCCGTACGACGACTTTCGTGAAAGGGGAACCCGGGTGGCGCAGCAAGGCACTTCGGACGTGCTCGACCCTACGCCGGAGGCGGCCTCCCGGACCGGCCGTGCGCCGACCGTGGAGCCGGACGGCGGCGCCACCCTGCTGGAGTGGGCGGCGCGGATGCGGCAGGACCAGCCGGCCTGGCGGGACGAGACGGGCAACGTGCACGTCTTCCGTCACGCCGACGTGCAGCAGGTGCTGTCCGATCCCGGCACGTTCTCCTCGGACACGGTGGGCCGGCTCTCGGGCGGCAAGCGGCAGGCGCCGCGCGGCACCCTTCTGCTGCTGGACCCGCCGCTGCACGGGAAGATGCGCCGGCTGGTGAGCAAGGCGTTCACCCCGAACCTGATCGCCGGTCTCGAGCCGTGGATCACCGAGCTGACCGGTGAACTCCTGGACGCCGTCACCGGGGACGGCTTCGACCTGGTGGACGCGCTGGCCAACCCGCTGCCGGTGACCGTCATCGCCCGCATGCTGGGCGTGCCGACGGAGGACCGCGACCTGTTCCAGGGCTGGGCGGACCAGTTGCTGTCCACCGACCCGGACGACCCGGAGAGCGTGCGCAGCATGGAGGAGACCGCGGTCACCATCACCGCCTACCTCCAGCGCTTCATCGAGGACCGGCGCAAGGTGCCGCAGGGGGACCTGCTGGGGACCCTGGTGACCGCCGAGCTCGACGGGGAGCACCTGGAGGACGAGGACATCGCCAGCTTCGCCACCCTGCTGCTGCTCGCCGGGCACATCACCACGTCCGTGCTCGTCGGCAACGCGCTGATCTGTCTGGACGCGGACCCGGAGCTGCTGGCCAAGGTGCGCGCGGACCGTTCGCTGATCCCGGCGGTCATCGAGGAGACGCTGCGGCTGCGGCCTCCGTTCACCCGGATCGAGCGGGTCACCACCACCGCCACCACCGTCGCGGGCATGGAGGTGGCGGCGAACACGCTGGTGCACCTGTGGCTGCTGTCCGCCAACCGTGACGAGCGGGTCTTCGACGACCCGGACGTGTTCCGCCCGGACCGCCCCAATTCCCGGCAGGCGGCGTTCGGCCACGGCATCCAC
>MUNG01000003.1 GCA_002154585.1 Streptomyces pseudogriseolus | reverse complement strand
ACCCCGGCCGGGGTGCCCGTGAGGATGACGTCGCCCGGGAGCAGCGTCATGGCCTCGGAGATGTTGACGACCAGGTCCTCGATGGAGTGGGTCATCTCGCTGGTGCGGCCGAGCTGGCGCTGTTCGCCGTTGACCGTGAGCTGGATCGTCAGGTCGGACGCCCTCTCGACGTCCAGGCCGGTCTCCACCCAGGGGCCGAGCGGGCAGGACGTGTCGAAGCCCTTGGCGCGGGCCCACTGCTTCTCCCGCTTCTGGACGTCGCGCGCGGTGACGTCGTTGGCGCAGGTGTAGCCGAAGATCACGTCCTTGACGCGCTCGCGCGGGACCTCGCGGCAGAGCCGGCCGATGACCACGGCGAGTTCGGCCTCGTGGTGCACGTCCTGGGAGAAGGAGGGGTACTGGATCTCGTCGCCGGGGCCGATGACCGAGGTGGCGGGCTTGAAGAAGGCGAAGGGGGCGTCGGGCACCTCGTTGCCCAGCTCCTTCGCGTGGTCCGCGTAGTTGCGCCCGAAGGCCACCACCTTGTTGGGGAGCACCGGGGGCAGCAGCCTGACCTTGCTCACCGGGACCTTGGTGCCGGAGAGCTCGAAGTCCGCGAACGGGATGCCCTTGATGATGTCCAGGACGAGCTCGTCCTGCTTCTCGCCCTCGACCGCGCCGAAGGCGACGTTCCCGTCGATGGAGAATCTGGCGATGCGCACGGGATGCTGGTCCCCTTGACTGAAGCGGCTGGAGTCTGACGCTCCAGGCTAACGCGCAGGGGTCCCGGCCCGGCGCACCTGACGAGGGGCGCCCCACCGCGGCCGGCGGGGCGCCCCTCGTGGGTGCGCGGCGCGCGTTGAGCGTTTCGCGGCGGCCGCGCGTATGGACCGGTGTCAGTTCGCGGCGGCGGCCGTGACCGGGATCTCCATGAGGACGGTGCGCTTGGGGTTGGCTGTCTGGGCCGGGAGTTCGACGGGGTGCTCCTGCTGGACCGGCTTCTGCAGTTCGTCGGCACCGTCGAGGTGCGCGAGCGTGGTGCGCCGCGGGTTGGCGATCTTGTGGAACATCGTCGTCGTCTTCACTGTTTACTTGACCCTGTCCTGTGCACGGGCGCCCGGAGGGCCGGGAAGACCCTCGGACGGGCGCGGGTTGTCAGTTCTGCCGTCCTTGTAAAGCGTCAGGCTAAACATTCAATTCCCGGCGGCCCGGGGGCGGCAGCCGTGATCACGGTGTGAGTTTGCTCACGACAGGAATGACATTTCGGACATCCTGGACGCCCGTCGGGGTGACCGGAATCGGACATTGACCCCCTGAAGCGACCATTCCGCTCCTGATCATGCCGACTGGGACACCCTCAGGACCCCGCCGGTCCGCGCCGGTATGCCCGGAATGGGGAAGATCCCGCTCTACGTCTGGTGACCCGGCGGACACGGGGTGTCACGTATGTCACGGGTAAGCCCACGGGCCTTGTTGGAGATCCTGCACTGTGCTGGAATCTCACGGACCGCCGCAGGGATCGAGCCGGCGCACAGGGGGCGCGACCACGCGCCGAGCGGCGGCGAGATGGGGGAACCGGCGCCGGACCATCACGACCACCACGGGGGCGTATTCAGGGCGCCCCTATGACGCCGACACCGTGCCTCGCCGTTCACGCGGAGGGGCGCCTGGTTCAGAGGTTGCGACGCTAGTGCAGGGACGTTTCAAGAGGGATGGCAGCGCTTCGGCGGAGCCGGAGCCGCAGGGCGGGACTGGCCCCAAGGCCGTCAGCTCCTCGCCCCAGCACGCCCAGAGCCAGGGACCGACCCCGCCCGGAAGCAGCGGCGGCGAGCGCCCCGGTGCGGGCGCGCCGTCCGCACCCGCCACTCCGCCGGTCGCCCCCGCCGGTCCGGCCGGCCCGGGTTCGCGAATAGCCCTGCGCAACTGGCGGATCTCGACCCGCCTGGTGTCGCTGCTGGCGCTGCCGGTGGTCGCGGCCACCTCGCTCGGCGCGCTGCGTATCCAGCAGTCGATGGACGACATCCAGCAGCTCGACAACATGAAGCTGCTGACGGAGATGACCAAGCAGGCCACCGAGCTGGCGCACGCCCTCCAGGAGGAGCGTGACCAGTCGGCCGGTCCGCTCGCGCACGGCGGCAAGGGCACGGACTTCTCGGTCAAGGGCTACCGCGAGAAGACCGACCGCGCCATGTCGAACTTCCTCGACAGTTCCGAGGAGATCGACGCGGCGAGCAAGGACGGCAACCTCAAGGGCGTCCGCGACAACCTCGTCCAGCTGGCCGGCGACCTGAGCGAGCTCGCCAAGATCCGCAACACGGCGTTCCAGCAGGAGGACAACTCGACGCAGACCGTCGAGGGCTACCACCGCCTGATCGAGAACCTGATCGACCTCTCGCAGGACATGGCGGAGGCGACCAGCAACCCCGACATGATCCAGCGCACGCGTGCCCTGGCGTCCTTCTCCTCCGCCAAGGAGTACGCGTCGGTCCAGCGCGCCGTCCTGGCCGCCGCGCTGCCCGCCAGCAACACCACCAAGGGCAAGCTCAACGAGAACGACCGGCTCTACGCGCAGTCGGCCCTCGAGAGCCAGAAGTCCGAGGTCCGCGCCTTCAAGAGCATCTACGGCGAGGACCCCGCCGCCGAGCTGCTGCTGCCCATCGAAGAGGGCAACACCACGATCAAGGCGACCGACGAGTACGCCGGCCGCGCGCTGGCCTCCGAGTTCGGTCTGCAGTCGGTGGGCGCGCGCTCCTACCGTGACTGGCTGGACGACAGCTCCACCAAGATCCAGCAGATGAAGAACATCGAGCTCTCGCTGCTCGAGGAGATGGAACAGAAGGCCCGTGAGCTGCGCAGCGCCACCGAGCGCGACGCGTTCATCTCCGGTGCGCTGATCCTCCTCGTGCTCGGTGTGTCCCTCGTCGGCGCCTTCGTCGTGGCCCGGTCCATGATCCGGTCGCTGCGCCGCCTGGAGGAGACCGCGACCAAGGTCGCCCAGGAGCGCCTGCCCGACCTGGTCAAGCAGCTCTCCGAGTCCGACCCGCAGGACGTCGACACGACCGTGGAGTCGGTCGGTGTGCACTCCCGGGACGAGATCGGCCGTGTGGCCGCGGCGTTCGACGACGTGCACCGCGAGGCGGTCCGCCTCGCCGCCGAGCAGGCCCTGCTGCGGGGCAACGTCAACGCGATGTTCACCAACCTCTCGCGCCGTTCCCAGGGTCTGATCCAGCGCCAGCTGTCGCTGATCTCCGAGCTGGAGTCCCGCGAGGCCGACCCGGACCAGCTGTCCTCGCTGTTCAAGCTGGACCACCTCGCGACCCGCATGCGCCGTAACGGTGAGAACCTCCTCGTCCTCGCGGGTGAGGAGCCCGGCCGCCGGTGGACCCGCCCGGTCCCCCTGGTCGACGTGCTCCGCGCCGCCGCCTCCGAGGTGGAGCAGTACGAGCGCATCGAACTGGCCGCGGTGCCGTCCACCGAAGTGGCCGGCCGCGTCGTCAACGACCTCGTGCACCTGCTCGCCGAGCTGCTGGAGAACGCGACCTCGTTCTCCTCCCCGCAGACCAAGGTCAAGGTCACCGGTCACGCCCTGCCCGACGGGCGCGTGCTGATCGAGATCCACGACACCGGTATCGGTCTGTCCCCCGAGGACCTCGCGGCGATCAACGAGCGGCTCGCCTCGCCGCCCACCGTGGACGTCTCCGTCTCCCGCCGCATGGGTCTGTTCGTGGTCGGCCGTCTGTCGCAGCGCCACGGCATCCGCATCCAGCTCCGCCCGTCCGACTCCGGCGGCACGACCGCGCTGGTCATGCTGCCCGTCGACGTCGCCCAGGGCGGCAAGAAGCCGCAGGGCAAGCCTGGTCAGCCGGGCGGCGTGGGCGGTCCGGCCGCCGCGCAGGCCGCCGCGGGCGCCGCCGCCGCGCGGCGCTCCGCGGGGGCCGGCCAGTCCGGCGGCGGCCCGCTCGGCGCGGGTGCGCCCGGCGGGCGCCTCGGCACCGGTCAGGGTCCACGCGCCGCACTGCCCGGGCGGGACGGCGGCGGCCGTCCCGGCGGCCGGGGACCGCAGGGTCCCTCCGCCAACCAGACTCCCTCGCTGTTCGACCAGGGCGCCCCGTCCGCTCCCCCGCAGGGCCGTCCCGCTCCGGCGGGCGCCGGCGCCGGCTTCGGGCAGCAGGGCCCGAACGCCCCGCAGGCCGCGGGTCCGGCCGGCAACCAGGACCAGGACGCCTTCGGCGGCGGCCGGGGCCAGGTTCCGCCGCAGCGGGGCAACGCCCCCGAGCGCGGCCGCCGTCCCCAGCTCCCGCCGCGTGGCGGCGCCCGTCCGGAACTGCCGGGCGGCGACCAGCAGCAGCGCACCCCGAGCTGGAGCGACGACAACGCCCGCCCGCCGGCGCCGCGCGCCCCGATGGACGCCCCGCGCGGCCACGAGGAGCCGGACGTCTCCCGCACCGCCGCGATGCCGCGCTTCGACGACCGCCAGGGCCCCGGCGCCACGGCGGAGATCCCGCGCTTCGACGAGCAGCAGCACGCGCCCGGACAGGACACCGGCCAGTACGGCCGCCCCGCCGCCAACGGTGCGCAGGGCACGGGCCAGTTCGTCCGCGGTGACATCTTCGGCGCCCCGCAGGGCGGCCGCCCCGGCGCGCAGAACCCCGCCGCCACGGGCCAGTTCCCCGCGCAGGGCTACGACAACGGCGCGGGCCAGTACCCGGCCCCGGGCCAGGACAACGGCTCGACCGGCGGCTACGCGCTGCCCGGCCGCCAGGACCCGTCCGCCACGGGCCAGTTCGAGCGCCCGCGGGTGAACGGCACGCACGGCGCCGGTCCCGTCCCGCCGCGTCCGCAGGTTCCGCAGCCCCCGCAGCAGCAGGAGCAGCGCCAGCCGTCCGACCAGTGGGCGCTGCCCCCGGCCACCGGCCCGGGCGACGGCCGCACCCCGCTCTACGACACGCTGGAGACCAACTGGTTCCGCGGCGGTCAGGGCGGTGCGCAGGAGCAGGGCAACGGCTCCGCGCCGGCCGCCCCGCAGCACCAGCCGCAGCAGCAGTCCCCGCAACCGCAGAGCCCGACCGGCTCGCAGCGGTCCAATGCCGCCTGGCGCAGCTCGCCCAACGACGAGCTCGTCAAGCAGGCCGAACGCGTCCGCAAGCCGGCCGCGGGCGGCGTCACCACCTCCGGCCTGCCGCGCCGGGTGCCCAAGGCGAACCTCGTCCCGGGCACGGCTCAGCAGCAGAACCACCAGAGCGGTCCTCAGGTCTCGCGCGCCCCCGATGACGTGCGCGGCCGGCTGACCAATCTCCGTCGGGGTATCGCACAGGGTCGTCAGGCCGGGTCCGCACAGACCGGCAGCTTCCCGCACCCCACTCACCAGCAGGAGCGTTAGTTGAGCCCGATGAGCCAGGCGGCACAGAACCTCAACTGGTTGATCACCAACTTCGTGGACAACACCCCTGGTGTGTCCCACACCGTCGTCGTGTCCGCCGACGGTCTCCTCCTGGCGCTCTCCGAGGGCTTCCCGCGCGACCGCGCGGACCAGCTCGCGGCCGTCGCCTCGGGGCTGACCTCCCTGACGGCCGGCGCCTCACGGATCTTCGAGGGCGGCAACGTCGCTCAGACGGTCGTGGAGATGGAGCGGGGGTTCCTCTTCCTCATGTCCGTCTCCGACGGCTCGTCCCTCGCCGTGCTCGCGCACCCCGAGTGCGACATCGGCCTCGTCGGCTACGAGATGGCGCTCCTGGTCGACCGCGCGGGGGCGGTCCTCACCCCGGACCTGCGCGCCGAGCTACAGGGAAGTCTGCTTCACTGATCGGCCCCGGCACCACCCGTCTCACCAAATCACCGTCCGGCCGCCACAATTCCCCCCACCGGCCCCTTCAGATGGCTTGACTGACCGCTTGCTGTCCCGCCCGGAGGATTCATGACCCCGCCCACCGCCTCTCATGATCCGTACGCGGAGCCGTACGAGGACGAGGGCGACCAGCCGCTGGTTCGTCCGTATGCGATGACCGGCGGCCGGACCCGGCCGCGCTACCAGCTGGCCATCGAGGCCCTGATCAGTACGACGGCCGACCCGGCAGCGCTCATGGGGCTCCTTCCGGAGCACCAGCGCATCTGCCACCTGTGCCGAGAGGTGAAGTCGGTCGCCGAGGTGTCGGCACTGCTCAACATGCCGCTGGGGGTCGCCCGGATCCTGGTGGCTGACCTGGCGGAGGCGGGACTCGTCGCCGTGCACCAGCCGGGCGGCGACGAGGCGACAGGCGCCCCGGACGTGACACTGCTCGAAAGGGTGCTCAGTGGACTTCGCAAGCTCTAGCGGCGGGACGGTCTCCGACAGCCGTGCGACCACCTCGGCGAAGATCGTGGTGGCGGGTGGCTTCGGCGTGGGCAAGACCACGTTCGTCGGGGCCGTTTCGGAGATCAACCCGCTGCGCACGGAGGCCGTCATGACGTCTGCTTCGGCAGGCATCGACGACCTCACCCACACCGGGGACAAGACGACCACCACGGTCGCCATGGACTTCGGCCGTATCACCCTGGACCAGGACCTCATCCTGTACCTGTTCGGCACCCCCGGCCAGGACCGCTTCTGGTTCATGTGGGACGACCTGGTACGCGGCGCCATCGGCGCCGTCGTCCTCGTCGACACGCGGCGCCTCGCCGACTGCTTCCCCGCGGTCGACTACTTCGAGAACAGCGGACTGCCCTTCGTCATCGCCCTCAACGGCTTCGACGGCCAGCAGCCCTACTCCCCGGAGGAAGTGCGCGAGGCGCTCCAGATCGGGCCCGACGCCCCGATCATCACCACGGACGCCCGCCACCGCGCGGACGCCAAGAGTGCGCTGATCACCCTGGTCGAACACGCCCTTATGGCACGACTCAGGTAGAGCCAAAGCAAAAGCGGCATACTTCAGTTGTCGTAGATGTACCGGCGCCGGCTGTGTCCTTTGACACGGCCGGCCCCGGTGTTCATAACGTTTCGGCAGAGGAATCGGGTGAGGCCGACACGCGACGCGTTCGCGCAGTGTCGCTGTGCGCACGGAGACCTCGTCATTTGACGGTCCTCGCTCTGTATGACCGTTTTATCTGGGGCTTACATCACTCGGGATCCCTGCCTTTCCATGTTTGGAAGAGCGCTGGTCGGCATGCTGGAATGCCTGAACTGCCCATGGGTCAAAGACGTACTCAGTAGTCGATGGCATGCCGGGCTCTGAGACACTGCGGCACGACGAAGGTGCCGACCGCCGAGAGGTTGTTGGTCGAGTGAGGCGAAGCAAGAACAGTCCCGAGCCGTCGGCCCGGGGCAACTTCACGCCGCCGCCGCGCACAGCGGCGCCCGCCCCCGTGCCCGGTCCCGAGCCGAAGGCCGCGCCCGCTCAGAGCGGGGGACGCATGTCCCCGCGGAACTGGCGCGTGGCCACCAGGCTGAACGCGATCCTGCTCATACCCGTGCTGGTCGGCCTCGTCATGGGCGGCTTCCAGGTGAAGAGCTCGATCGACACCTGGAACGAGGCGCAGGACGCCGAGAACACCGCCCGCCTCGTGCGGGCCTCCCTCACCTACGCCAACGCCCTCTACAACGAGCGCGACGTCAGCGCCGTGCCGCTGCTCAGCGGCAAGGGCCCGGACGACGCGGACGTCACCAAGGCGCGCCAGGCGACCGACCAGGCCGCCGACGCCTTCGACGAGGCGGCGCAGAGCGCGCCGGACAAGGCCGGCCTCCAGCGCCGGCTCCAGCTCGTCCGCGAGGCCGAGCCCAAGCTGTCCGCGCTGCGCGCCGCCGCCTACACCTCCAAGCTCAAGGGCGTCGAGACGGAGGAGGGCTACGTCGCCGTCGCCCACCCCCTGATGGAGGTCGCCAACGAGCTCAGCCTCGGCACCGGCAACGTCACCAGCTACGGCCGTACGGTCTACGCCATCTCGCTCACCAAGTCCGCCGCCTCGCTCCAGCGCGCCATCGGCATGCACCTGCTGGTGAAGCCGGGCCCGACCGACAGCCAGCTCGCCAGCCAGCGCGTGGCCTTCCTGTCGTACGCCTACCTCGAGCGCATCGCCCTCGACGAGTACAAGGGCGGCGGCACCGAGGCGGACAACGCCAAGCTCGAAGAGATCGCCGCGAACATCCAGAGCGAGGGCGCCGCCAGGGCGAAGGAGGCGGCGCAGAGCGACCCGGACTACGTCCCGCCGCCGTCCAAGCCGGAGACGATGATCTCCGAGCTGGGCCGGCTGTCCACCACGGACGAAGCCGCCCGTCAGGACCTCGCCGCCAAGGGCATCACGCCCGAGAACTGGTGGGCGATGAACACCCTCAAGTTCGACGGCTACCGCCAGATCGAGTCCGACCTCTCCGACACCGCGGTGGACGCGGCCTCGCAGATCGCCTCCGACGCCCAGCGGGACGCCTTCATCACCGGCGCCGCGGTCGTGCTCGCGCTGCTCGCCGCGTTCATCCTGGCCGGCATGGTGGCCCGCCAGATGTCCCGGTCGATGCGCCAGCTGCGCAACGCCGCCTTCGGCATCGCCGAGCAGCGCCTGCCGATGCTGGTCGACCAGCTCTCCCGGACCGACCCCGGCCGGGTGGACACCAAGGTCGCGCCCATCCCGATCAACTCCACGGACGAGATCGGCGAGGTCGCCCGCGCCTTCGACCAGGTCCACCGCGAGGCCGTCCGGCTCGCCGCCGAGCAGGCCCTGCTGCGGGGCAACATCAACGCGATCTTCACCAACCTGTCGCGCCGCAACCAGTCGCTGATCGAGGGCCAGCTGACCCTGATCACCGACCTGGAGAACAACGAGGCCGACCCGGACCAGCTGGAGAACCTCTTCAGGCTGGACCACCTCGCGACCCGTATGCGCCGCAACGGCGAGAACCTCCTGGTCCTCGCCGGCGAGGAGCCGGGCCGCCGCTGGGACCAGCCGGTCCCGCTGGTCGACGTGCTGCGCGCCGCCTCCTCCGAGGTGGAGCAGTACGAGCGCATCGAGCTGTCCGGTGTGCCGGACGCCGAGATCCACGGCCGCGCGGTCACCGACCTCGTGCACCTGCTCGCCGAGCTGCTGGAGAACGCCACCACGTTCTCCTCGCCGCAGACGAAGGTGCGCGTCACCGCGACCCGGCTGCCCGACGGCCGCATCATGATCGAGATCCACGACAAGGGCATCGGCCTCACCGCCGAGGACTTCGCGGACATCAACCACAAGCTGGCCAACCCGCCGACCGTGGACGCCGCGATCTCGCAGCGCATGGGTCTGTTCGTGGTCGGCCGGCTGTCCGACCGGCACGGCATCCGCGTCCAGCTCCGCCCCTCGGGCGAGCAGGCCGGCACCACCTCGCTGGTCATGCTGCCGGACGCCATCACCCACGGCGGTGGCGGCGAGGCGGCGCCGGTGCAGGACGAGTTCACGGTCTCGCAGATCATCCCGGAGCAGAACTTCCAGGGTGAGAACTTCGGCCAGCCGATGCGCACGGCCGCGGAGCTCGGCTTCGACGACAGCCGCTACGCGGAGGTCCCCGACGACATCCGCGAGCTGGACCCGGTCGGCCGGTCCCTGATGCGCGAGGAGCGGCGTGCGGCCCTGGAGGCCCAGTCGCCCGCCCAGCAGGGCGAGTTGACCGCCGGGAACGCCCAGGAGGGCACCGAGCAGGGCGCGTACCAGGACGAGTTCGCCGCGCAGCAGCAGGGTTACGACGACGGCCAGGGCTTCGACAACGGCCAGGGGTACGACACCCAGGGCTACGACGGCGGCTACCAGGAGCAGCAGCAGGGCGGCGGGTACGACCAGCAGGCGTACGACGACGGCCGGCAGGGCGGCTACGACGAGCAGCGGCAGACGTACGGCGAGGGCTACTACGCGCCGAACGGCGATCTGCCGCAGAACGACGGCTTCCAGAGCAACGCGTTCCCGCAGAACGACGCCTTCCCGCAGAACGGCGGCTACTCCAACGGCTCCTACGCCGAGCCGGCCCGGAACGGCCAGGGCGCCACGGGCTCGTTCCCGGGCTTCGGCGAGCGGCGTCAGGACGACGACTGGCCGCGCCACGACGGCTACCGCGACGGCTACCAGGACCAGTACCCTGCTCAGACCCCGGAGGGGGAATCCTCGCAGGCCGCTGACGCGCGTGAGCCGGACGGCGTAGGCTTCGACCGTCCGGGACCGGCGCCCTCCGAGGCCCACGCGCTGACCGATGCCGGGCTCCCGCGCCGCGGTTCCACCGCGAACGGCGCAGGCGGCTCGGGCGGCACGGGCCGCGGTAACCAGGAGCCGCCGGCCACCACTCCGGAGAGCAACGGCGACAGCGGCTGGCGCTCGGCGAACGACGAGCGCTGGCAGCAGGCCTCGCAGCTTCGGAAGCCCAAGGCGGGCGGAGTGACCTCCTCCGGCCTGCCGCGGAGGGTCCCGAAGGCCAACCTGGTCCAGGGAGCCGCCGAGACGACCCCCCAGGGAGGCCCCCAGGTCTCCCGCGCCCCGGAGGACGTCCGGGGCAGGCTGAGCAACCTGCGCCGCGGCGTCCAGCGAGGCCGCACCGCAGGCAGTGAAACGAACGGCCAGGGCCTCGGTCCTGACAGCACCTACAACCAGGAGCGTTAGTGTGAGCCCGATGAGCCAGGCGGCACAGAACCTGAACTGGTTGATCACCAACTTCGTGGACAACACCCCGGGGGTGTCCCACACGGTGGTGGTCTCCGCCGACGGACTCCTTCTGGCGATGTCCGAAGGCTTCCCCCGCGACCGCGCCGACCAGCTCGCGGCCGTCGCCTCCGGTCTGACCTCACTCACGGCCGGCGCCTCTCGGATCTTCGAGGGCGGCAGTGTGAATCAGACGGTTGTGGAGATGGAGCGGGGATTCCTCTTCATCATGTCCATTTCCGACGGTTCGTCGCTCGCGGTTCTCGCACACCCCGAGGCGGACATCGGTCTCATTGGTTACGAGATGGCCCTTCTGGTCGACCGAGCGGGTACGGTCCTCACGCCGGACCTCCGAGCGGAGCTCCAGGGGAGCCTTCTCAACTGACAATCGGACGGTGCGACATGGCGTCCCGGGGCCTTAAGGTTTCGGGACGCGGCTCCACAGGTACGGGCGCCAGGCACAGTCGGAGGAGGAGAAAGTGGCAACACCCCCAGACGGTTCATCGGCGGGCAACTGGTCGTACGGCCCTGCCCAGGGCCAGAACGACGGTTCCCAGAACCGGTACGGTTACCCCTCCACGCCGCAGCACGGTCAGCCGTACGCGCCGCAGGGCCCCGGTCCCTCGCCGTACGACCAGCCGCACAGCCCGCGCATCCAGCCCGTGCAGCCGCAGCGCCGGACACCCGAAGCGGCGCCCGCCGGGGCGTCGAACAATCCCCTGGTGCGTCCGTACGCGATGACGGGTGGCCGCACCAGGCCGCGGTACCAGCTCGCCATCGAGGCGCTGGTGCACACCACCGCGCAGCCGCACCAGATGCAGGGCCAGTTGCCCGAGCATCAGCGGATCTGCAACCTCTGCCGGGAAATCAAGTCGGTGGCCGAGATCTCGGCCCTGCTGACCATCCCTCTCGGCGTGGCCAGGATCCTCGTCGCCGACTTGGCGGAGGCGGGACTGGTCGCCATCCATCAGCCCGGCGGCGACGAGAGCGCCGGCGGCCAGCCAGACGTGACACTGCTCGAAAGGGTGCTCAGTGGACTTCGCAAGCTCTAGCGGCGGTCCTTCCCGCTCCACCACCTCGGCGAAGATCGTGGTGGCGGGTGGCTTCGGCGTGGGCAAGACCACGTTCGTCGGGGCCGTTTCGGAGATCAACCCGCTGCGCACGGAGGCCGTCATGACGTCTGCTTCGGCAGGCATCGACGACCTCACCCACACCGGGGACAAGACGACCACCACGGTCGCCATGGACTTCGGCCGTATCACCCTGGACCAGGACCTCATCCTGTACCTGTTCGGCACCCCCGGCCAGGACCGCTTCTGGTTCATGTGGGACGACCTGGTCCGCGGCGCCATCGGCGCCGTCGTCCTCGTCGACACGCGCCGCCTCGCCGACTGCTTCCCCGCGGTCGACTACTTCGAGAACAGCGGACTGCCCTTCGTCATCGCCCTCAACGGCTTCGACGGCCAGCAGCCGTACAATCCGGACGAGGTCCGGGAGGCTCTCCAGATCGGGCCCGACACGCCGATCATCACGACGGACGCGCGGCATCGGGCCGATGCGAAGTCGACGCTCATCACGCTGGTGGAGCACGCGTTGATGGCGCGTCTGCGGTGACGCGCCCCCCGACGTGAGAACAGCCCCCGTGCTTTGTCAGCACGGGGGCTGTTCTTGTGGCTACGGCACCGGGGTGTGGAGGCTTGTATTGACGCCGGGTGCGGGCAGTCCGTGGCTGATCGCGCAGTTCCCCGCGCCCCTTCAGGGCGCTGAGCCTGCGGGCAGTCGTGCCGCTAGGGGCGGCACGGGTGGGCGCAGGCGGCACCCTTCAGCGCCGGGTGCGGGCAGTCGGCAGTTCCCCGCGCCCCTCTAGGGGGTTGCAGAAGGGCCCCTCCTGGGACAGGAGGGGCCCTTGTTGGGGTCAGCGCCAGCTGTGGGGGGCTCGGAAGCTCGGTTCGCGCTCCAGGCGCCGCCAGCCGGCCCGGGGCCGCCCCCGATGTGCCGGCTCAGCGGCGGGCGCACTCGCCGCACGAGCCATCAGGATCGCCGCGATCGCCGCGACCTCCTCCGGCTCGGCATGCCCCTTCTCCACACGGATGTCAGGTGTCGTCATCGTCGGTTCTCCCCCTTACTGAGGCGGGTTGCCGTGCTTGCGGGACGGCAGGTCGGCGTGCTTGGTCTGGAGCATCGCCAGCGAACGGATCAGCACCTCGCGGGTCTCGGCCGGGTCGATCACGTCGTCGACCAGACCCCGCTCGGCGGCGTAATACGGGTGCATGAGTTCGGACTTGTACTCCTTGACCATGCGCGCCCGCATGGCCTCGGGGTCCTCGGCCTCGGCGATCTGCCGGCGGAAGATCACGTTGGCGGCGCCCTCCGCACCCATCACCGCGATCTCGTTCGTCGGCCACGCGTACGTCAGGTCGGCGCCGATGGACTGGGAGTCCATGACGATGTACGCGCCGCCGTACGCCTTGCGCAGGATCAGCGAGATCCGCGGCACGGTGGCGTTGCAGTACGCGTACAGCAGCTTCGCGCCGTGGCGGATGATGCCGCCGTGCTCCTGGTCCACGCCCGGGAGGAAGCCGGGGACGTCCAGGAACGTCAGGATCGGAATGTTGAAGGCGTCGCACATCTGCACGAAACGCGCGGCCTTCTCGGACGCCTCGATGTCCAGCACACCCGCCAGCGACTGCGGCTGGTTGGCGACGATACCGACGACCTGGCCGTCCATCCGCGCCAGCGCGCAGATGATGTTCCGCGCCCACCGCTCGTGGACCTCGAGGTACTCGCCGTCGTCGACGATCTCCTCGATCACCTTCGCCATGTCGTACGGCCGGTTGCCGTCCGCGGGCACCAGGTCGAGCAGAACGTCGCCGCGCCGGTCGACGGCGTCGGAGCTCTCCACCCGCGGCGGGTTCTCCCGGTTGTTCTGCGGCAGCAGCGACAACAGGTAGCGCACCTCGTGGATGCAGGTTTCCTCGTCGTCGTACGCGAAGTGGCACACACCGGAGGTCTCGGCGTGGACGTCCGCGCCGCCCAGGCCGTTCTGGGTGATCTCCTCACCCGTGACCGCCTTCACCACGTCCGGACCCGTGATGAACATCTGCGAGGTGTCGCGGACCATGAACACGAAGTCGGTCAGGGCGGGGCTGTAGGCCGCACCGCCCGCGCACGGGCCCAGCATCACCGAGATCTGCGGGATCACACCCGAGGCCTTGGTGTTGCGCTGGAAGATCCCGCCGTACCCGGCGAGCGCGGACACACCCTCCTGGATACGGGCGCCCGCGCCGTCGTTCAGCGACACCAGCGGCGCACCGGCCGCGATGGCCATGTCCATGATCTTGTGGATCTTCGTGGCGTGCGCCTCGCCCAGCGCACCGCCGAAGATCCGGAAGTCGTGGGCGTAGACGAAGACCGTCCGCCCCTCCACCGTCCCCCAGCCGGTGATCACACCGTCGGTGTACGGCTTCTTCTCCTCCAGACCGAAACCGGTCGCCCGGTGCCGGCGCAGCTGCTCGACCTCACGGAAGGACCCCGGGTCCAGCAGCAGCTCGATACGCTCCCGCGCGGTCAGCTTGCCCTTGGCGTGCTGCGCCTGGGTCGCCTTCTCGCTCGGGCCGGCCAGAGCCTGCGCACGAATCTCGTGCAGTTCGGCCACGCGTCCGCGCGCGTCGGTCGGCTCACCCGGCGCCTCATCCAAAACGGTCATGTAGTGACCTTACGAAGCCGGGCGCTGATTGCGAGCCGTCGACTCCTCACAGTGTCCGGGGTGTTTTCCTGGTAGCACTGAACAGAACCAGGGGGCAGTTCACGCGTTCCGACTGCTCAGAGGCCCTGCGGCTTGTGGGAGTCGCACAAAGGCCGGCCACTGAGAGCCGCCTCACACACAGAGGCCACGCATGCCTCCCCCGGAGTGACGCACAGCCGCGGCCGGGGGCCCGGTGGCCGGAACTTCCACGGCCTCCGGGGCGTCGGACCCCTCCCGTACGGGGGTGATCCCATTCCGGTTCCACGGGTTGACCCGTTCGGGTCGGGTCGCTCACGCGCAGCGTAGCGGTACTCCCCTCGCCGCGGCGCCGCGCGGCCGTTGACGGCGTCCATGACGAGCCCGTCGAGCAGGTCTGCCCGCAGGTGCCCGTGCGGGCAGGGCGGCTGTCCGGCACAGGTCGACGCGGTTGGCGCCTCGGCGGCCGGGTCGTGGCCGGTGCCGAGCGTGGGGGAACGCGCAGTGCCCACCCGGGCGGGCGGGACCGCGCACGGGTCAGCCGAAGCGGTGGAGGAGCCGGCGGTAGAGGCGGGGGGTGAGGGCGCGGACGCGGGAGGGCAGGGTGAGCCAGGACGGGACGTAGGTGTCGTCGCGGGCCTCGCCGACCGCGTCCCAGACGGCCGCCGCGACCCGGCCGGGCGAGGTGGGGCGCGGGTGGGAGCGGTGGTAGGGGCGGCCGCGGCGGGCGAAGAAGGCGGTCTCGACGGGGCCGGGCACGACCAGCGTGACGCCGACGCCGGTGCCGCGCAGTTCCTGCCGGAGCGCCTCGGCGAACGCGGCCAGTCCGGCCTTGGCCGCGGAGTACACCGCCTCCTCGCGGACGCCCACCGCGCCGGCCACCGACCCGACGAGCACGACCCGGCCGCCGCCGGCCGCCACCATCGCGGGCAGCACCTCGCGGACCAGGTGGAGGGTCGCGTTGAGGTCCAGGAAGAGCACCCGGTCGATGTCGGT
Organism: Streptomyces pseudogriseolus; assembly: GCA_002154585.1. GTDB lineage: Bacteria > Actinomycetota > Actinomycetes > Streptomycetales > Streptomycetaceae > Streptomyces > Streptomyces pseudogriseolus. The sequence goes on along the minus strand of MUNG01000003.1, from coordinate 23,928 downwards.
GTGCGGCATGGTCAGGAAGGGGCCGGCCCAGCCGATGCCCGCACCGGCGACCAGCAGGTCGATCCGGCCCGTCTCCCGCAGCGCGGCCTCGGCGAGCATCTTCGCCCCGTCCGGGGCGGCGAGGTCGGCGGGCAGCAGGACGGCGGACGTGCCGGACGCGGTCTCCTCCAGCCGCCGCCGGTCGCGTCCGCTGAGCAGCAGATGCCAGCCGCCGGCGGCGAAGCGCCGGGCGGTGGCCGCGCCGATGCCCGAGGACGCGCCGGTGACGAGGGCGACGCGGCGGTCCGTGCGGGGCGGGGTCTGTTCGACCGCCGCGGCGGCGGAGGAGGCGGCGGGGTCCGCCGGGGGGTCGTAGGTGGAACCGGAGCCGGTGGTGGTCACGAGTCGGTCTCCCATGCGCTGTCGCTGCGGGCCTCGCCATCCAGGACACCCCCGGTCCGGGGAACCTCGCCAGCGCAGCGGGGCGTTCGCGGCAGCGGTGCGGGCGGCCCTCCGGCGTGCGCGACCGCCGGTGCTCCGGGCGGGCGCGGGGCCGCCGCGCCGCGCCGCAGGACCACTCCTGCGTGCCGCCGGGTGGGCCATGCGGGCGTACGGGCAGTACGCGGCCCGGCCCGCCGGGTTACGAAAGGGACGTCCCGCCCTGTTCCCGGCACCGTGACGAGGTCCCCCGATGCGCCTGCTGCTCGTCCACCCCAGCGCCCTGATGTACTCCGAGATCTTCCTCCGGCTCGAACCCCTGGGCCTGGAGCGGGTGGCCGGCGCCGCCCGCGAGGCGGGTCACGAGGTCCGGGTGGTCGACCTCCAGGTGCTGAGCGTGCGGCGGCTGCGCGACGAGGTGCGGTCGTTCCGCCCGGAGGCGCTCGGGATCTCCCTGAACTACCTGGCGAACATCCCCGAGGCGATCCGGCTGGCCGAGCGGGTGAAGGAGGAGCTGCCGGACTGCTTCGTGTTCCTCGGCGGCCACAGCGTCTCGTTCGTCGCCCAGGAGGTCGTCGAGCAGGCGAAGGGCGCCGTCGACGCGGTGATCAGGGGCGAGGGCGAGCCGGCCGTCGGGCCGCTGCTGGAGGCGGTGCGGGACGGCGGCGTGGACGGCGTGCCGGGGGTCGTCACGGCGTCGGGGCGCGGGCCCGCCCCGCTGATGCTGCACAGCATCGACACGCCCCTGCCGGCCCGGGACCTGATGCGCAGCCGGCGCCGCTACTTCATCGGCGAGCTGGACCCGTGCGCGTCGATCGAGTTCACCCGCGGCTGTCCGTGGGACTGCTCGTTCTGCTCGGCGTGGACGTTCTACGGCCGCAGCTACCGCAAGGCGTCGCCGGAGGCGGCGGCGGACGACCTCGCGGCGATCCGCGAGCCGAACGTGTTCATCGTCGACGACGTGGCGTTCATCCGGCCCGAGCACGGCAACGCCATCGCCGCGGAGGTCGAGCGGCGGCGCATCCGCAAGCAGTACTACCTGGAGACACGCGCCGACGTGCTGCTGCGTCACCCGGAGGTGTTCGAGCGGTGGGCGCGGCTGGGACTGCGGTACATGTTCCTCGGCATGGAGGCGATCGACGCCGAAGGGCTCGACCTGTACCGGAAGCGGATCAGCCCGGACGAGAACCTGAAGGCGCTGGAGACGGCCCGGCGGATGGGCATCCGGGTCGCCATCAACCTGATCGTGGACCCGGCCTGGGACGAGGAACGCTTCCGGGTGGTGCGGGAGTTCGCGATGGCCGTGCCGGAGATCGTGCACTTCACGGTGATGACGCCGTACCCGGGCACGGAGATCTGGCACACCGAGTCGCGCCGGCTCACCACCCGCGACTACCGGCTGTTCGACATCCAGCACGCGGTGGTGCCCACCACGCTGCCGCTGGACCGCTTCTACGAGGAGCTGGTGCGCACCCAGGCGGTCATCAATCGCAAGCACCTGGGGCTGCGCACGGCGTTCGGGGCGGCGCGGGTGCTGGCCAGGAACCTGGCGCACGGGCAGACGAACTTCGCCCGCATGCTGTGGAAGTTCAACCAGGTCTACAACCCGCGCCGGCAGCTCGCCGACCACGCGCGTCCGGTGCGTCACGAACTGCCGCTCCCCCAGCGGCTCGACGTGGGCGACCGGCGTCAGCTGTACGTCCACACCCGCGGCGCGACCCAGGGCGCCCCGGCGCGTCGGCTGCCGGACTAGGGCGGCCGTACGTCCGGCCGCACGCCCAGCCGCGCACTCTCACTCGTTCGAGTGAACGGATCGGGACACCTTCCCCGAAAGATGTTGAAGTTTGAAGGGAATGGGTCTACGGTGGGCCGTGTTGAGTTAGTTGAACATTCAACGGGATCTTCCCCGTCCCCTCAGGAGGAACACCATGGGTCTCTTCGGCCGCAAGGACGACGACAAGGGCGCCACCGACTCCGCCGTGAGCCCGGACCTGGCAGCACTGACCGGCGAGTACGAGCTCGACCCGGCGCACACCACGATCGGCTTCGTCGCCCGCCACGCGATGGTCACCAACGTCAAGGGCCACTTCAAGGAGTTCTCCGGGACGCTGCACCTCGACGGGGCGGACCCGAGCAGGTCCACCGCCTCGCTCGACGTGGTGATGGACAGCATCGACACCGGCAACGCCGACCGTGACGGTCACCTGCGGAGCGCCGACTTCTTCACGATCGACGAGTTCCCGACCATGACCTTCCGCTCCACCAAGGCCGAGGCCCTGGGCGGCGACGACTACCGGATCACCGGCGACCTGACGATCCTCGGCACCACCCGGCCGATCAGCATCGACCTGGAGTTCAACGGCGCCGCGAAGGACCCGTTCGGCAACGAGCGCGTCGGCTTCGAGGGCAAGGCCGAGATCCTGCGCTCCGAGTGGGGCCTGACCTGGAACGCGGCCCTGGAGACGGGCGGCGTGCTGGTCTCCGACAAGATCAAGCTGAACTTCGACATCTCGGCGATCCGCAAGGCCTGACGCCCCGCCGCACCGAGCGCGCCCGCTCCTTCCCGTACGGGAGGGCGGGCGCTCGGCGTGTCCGGGGTGCGCGCGCCGGCCAGGTGCGCGCCCCGGTCCGGGTGCGCGGCCCCGGTCAGAAGCCTCCGCCGAAGTCGCCGCCGCCTCCGAAGCCGCCCCCGCCGAAGTCGCCGCCTCCGCCGAACCCGCCGCCGAAGTCACCGGGGTCGAAGTCCGCGCCGGAGACGTCACCGCCGTCGTAGCCGCCGAAGTCGCCGTACCCGGAGCCGTAGTCGGACGCGTACCCGGGGCCGGCCATCATGCTGCCGAGCAGCGTGCCGGCCAGCAGGCCCGGCAGCAGTCCGCCGCCGAAGTAGCCGCCCGCCCAGGGGCCGTACGCCGGGCCGGCCTCCCAGTAGGGACGGCGGCCGTACTCGGTGTCGACCTCGCGGACCGCGGGATCGCGCCCGTCGGCCAGCCGCGCCCGGTCGGCCGCGCACACCGGCACCTCACGCTCCGTCCCGCCGGGCGGGGTCCACCGGGCGTCGGCGACGGCGGGGCCGTGGCGCGGGTCGAAGAAGCACGGCGGACGGCGCTCCGGCACCGGTTCGCCCGCACGGCGTGCGGTCAGCGAGGCGAGCGCGTACCGGCCGTCCTCCACGGCCTGGGTCACCGCCCGGACGTCCTCCGGTTTGCGGGCCGCCGCCATGTACGTCTTGGACTGCTCGTACGCGTCCAGCGCGCGCTCGTAGTCGGCGCGCATCGCGTCGTCCGCGCCGGGCTCGCCCGGGTGGAAGTCGAGCCGGTCCAGCTCCTCGCCGAACGCGGTGATGTCCTCGTCCACCACCACCCGCAGCTTCTCCAGCGCGGCCGCCTGCTCCTCCTCGTGACGGCGCCTGCGGTGGCGGGTCACCGTGTACACGCCGACCCCGCCGGCCGCCACCAGCGCGCCGACCGTGATCAGTCCGCCGACGGGCACACCCGGGGAGCCGTCGCTCCAGGAGCCCGGCGCGCCGCCGTCGATGCTGCGGATCGCGGTGTCGACGAAGTCGTTGAGCTGGGCCTTGGCGTCCCCGGCGCCCTGCACGGACCCGACCAGGTTGGACACACCCTGCCGGCTCAGCACGCTGCTGTCGGCGCGGGCGTCGAACCGGTCGCCGAGCCGGACGCCGTACAGGCCGGTGACGCCGGTCTCGGTGCGCAGGTCACGGAAGAGGTTTTGGGTGGGGAAGTCGGCCGGGAGGACGGCGACGAAGACCGGTTTGTCGGCGTCCTCGATCTTGTCGGCGAGGGCCTCGGCGTCGGACTCCGACAGGATGTCGCGGGCCGCGGGGTCGACGTAGACGGGGCTCTCGCGCAGGTGCTCGGCGACGACGGAGACGTCCGTCGCCGCCCGCGCCCCCGGAGCGCCGGCCAGCAGGACCGCCAGTACGGCGGCCACCGGCAGGATCAGCAGACGGAGGAGGGTGCGCGACGATGCGGCCTTCATACACTCGAAGCTACCTGAATACGCCGCGAAACGGACATCCGGGCCGGAGGCATTCCTGCCGCCCTCCGGCCCGGAGAGCCCTCGGCCTCAGGCGGGCTCCACCCCGGCGCGCAGCAGCCCGTACGCGTAGGCGTCCTCCAGCGCCTGCCAGGAGGCGGCGATGACGTTGTCCGCGACGCCGACGGTGGACCACTCCCCCGCCCCGTCGGAGGTCGAGATCAGCACCCGGGTCGTGGACTGGGTGCCGTGCTCGCCCTGGAGGATGCGGACCTTGTAGTCGACCAGCTCCAGCTTGGCGAGCTGCGGGTAGATCTTCTCCAGGGCGACGCGCAGGGCGCGGTCGAGCGCGTTCACCGGGCCGTTGCCCTCGGCGGTGGCGACGATGCGCTCGCTCTTGGCCCAGAGCTTCACGGTGGCCTCGTTGGCGTGGGTGCCGTCGGGGCGGTCCTCGACGATGGCGCGCCAGGACTCGACCTCGAAGTACGTCAGCGGCCCGCCCTCCACCTCGGCGCGCAGCAGCAGCTCGAAGGAGGCGTCGGCGGCCTCGTAGGTGTAGCCCTTGAGCTCGCGCTCCTTGACCCGCTCGACGACCCGGCCGACCAGTTCGCGGTCGTCGCCCAGGTCGATGCCGAGCTCCTTGCCCTTGAGCTCGATGGAGGCGCGGCCGGCCATGTCGGAGACCAGCATCCGCATGGTGTTGCCGACCTGCTCGGGGTCGATGTGCTGGTAGAGGTCCGGGTCGACCTTGATCGCGGAGGCGTGCAGTCCGGCCTTGTGGGCGAAGGCGGAGACGCCGACGTAGGGCTGGTGGGTGGAGGGGGTGAGGTTGACGACCTCGGCGATGGCGTGGGAGATGCGGGTCATCTCGCGCAGCCGGCCCTCGGGCAGCACCTTCTTGCCGTACTTCAGCTCCAGCGCGGCGACGACGGGGAACAGGTTGGCGTTGCCGACGCGCTCGCCGTAGCCGTTGGCGGTGCACTGGACGTGGGTGGCGCCCGCGTCGACGGCGGCGAGGGTGTTGGCGACCGCGCAGCCGGTGTCGTCCTGGGCGTGGATGCCGAGCCGGGCGCCGGTGTCGGCGAGCACGGTGGCGACCACGGCCTGGATCTGCGCGGGAAGCATGCCGCCGTTGGTGTCGCACAGGATCACCACGTCGGCGCCGGCCTCGGCGGCGGCGCGGACGACGGACTTGGCGTAGGCGGGGTTGGCGCGGTAGCCGTCGAAGAAGTGCTCGCAGTCGACGAACACGCGGCGGCCCTGGGCGCGGAGGTGGGAGACGGTGTCGCGGACCATCTCCAGGTTCTCGTCCAGGGTGGTGCGCAGGGCGAGCTCGACGTGCCGGTCGTGGGACTTGGCGACCAGCGTGATCACCGGTGCGCCGGAGTCGAGGAGCGCCTTGACCTGGGGGTCCTGGTCGGCGGTGGTGCCGGCGCGGCGGGTGGCGCCGAAGGCGACCAGCTGGGCGTGCTTGAACTCGATCTCCTGCCGGGCCCGCGCGAAGAACTCGGTGTCCCGCGGGTTTGCGCCGGGCCAGCCGCCCTCGATGAAGCCCACGCCGAACTCGTCCAGGTGCCGGGCGACGGCCAGCTTGTCGGCGACCGTGAGGTTGATGCCCTCGCGCTGGGCGCCGTCGCGCAGGGTGGTGTCGAAGACGTGGAACGAGTCGTCGAGCTCGCTGGTTGCGGTCATGGTCTGAAGGCTCCTGTACTGGATCTCGGTCTACCGGAATGACCGGTTCCACCGTTCCCCCATGGTCCCTCGCGCCAGGTTCCCGGCTGCGGGTGGGCCGAGAAACAGAAAAACCCCTCGCGGGTGCGAGAGGTCTGCGCGCGGGTCGAGGACGACGGTGTCCGCCCGTACGGTGTCGTACGGGCGGTCACTGCGGACCGGCGCGCCTGCTGCCAATAATCGTGGCGAACGAGAGCACGGCCCAATTTTGACACACCGCGCCCACCCCCTCACCGCCCGTCTCAAGATGCGGGCGGTAAGGACGGCAGGGTGAGACACGAAGACGCGACGCGGGTCGCCTCGCGGCGGACGGGGCGGGGCTCCGGCGGCGCGGGCGGGTACGGCGCGTACCGGTAGCCGACCGGCGTTTCGCGAGCCGGGTCCCCGGCGGGCTGCTCGCCCCGGCCTCCCGCGCAGCACCTCACCGACACATCCCGGCGTGGCTCAGGTTCCGGACTCAACCGCCCTGGCAGTGGCGAGCGAGGTGGCCGGAAGGCCCGGGCGACCGGACGGAGGGCCGGGGCGCCTGCCCCGGCCCGGGCCCCCGGCCGTCAGGCCAGCCTGTGCATCCAGCCGTGCTTGTCCTCCGCCGTGCCGCGCTGGATGTCGAGGAGGGCCTGGCGGAGGCGGAGGGTGACCTCGCCCGGTTCGCCGCCGCCCTGCTGCCACTCGCCGCTCGCCCGCTTCACGGTGCCGACCGGCGTGATCACCGCGGCCGTGCCGCAGGCGAAGACCTCGGTCAGCGTGCCGTTCTCCGAGTCGCGCTGCCACTGCTCGACCGAGACGCGCTCCTCGACCGCCTCGTAACCGAGGTCGCGGGCGACGTCCAGCAGGGAGTCGCGGGTGACGCCCTCCAGGATGGAGCCGGTGAGGGTGGGCGTGACGATCTTGTTGCCGTACACGAAGTACAGGTTCATGCCGCCCAGTTCCTCGACCCACGTGTGCTCGACGGCGTCGAGGTAGCAGACCTGGTCGCAGCCCTTGGCGGCCGCCTCGGCCTGCGCGAGCAGGGAGGCCGCGTAGTTGCCGCCGGTCTTGGCGTCGCCCATGCCGCCGGGGACGGCGCGGACGCGGTCCTCGGAGACCCAGATGGAGACGGGCTTCACGCCGCCCGGGAAGTAGGCGCCGGCCGGGGAGGCGATCACCAGGAAGAGGTACTCGTTGGCGGGCTTCACGCCCAGCCCGACCTCGGTCGCGATCATGAAGGGGCGCAGGTAGAGGGACTCCTCGCCGCCGTGGGCCGGCACCCACGCCTGGTCCTGGGCGACCAGGACGTCACACGCCTCGATGAAGGTCTCGACCGGCAGCTCCGGCATGGCGAGCCGGCGGGCGGACCGCTGGAACCGCTCGGCGTTCTTCTCGGGACGGAACGTGGCGACGGACCCGTCGGGCTGCCGGTAGGCCTTGAGCCCCTCGAAGATCTCCTGGGCGTAGTGCAGCACCGTGGTCGCCGGGTCGATCGGGATCGGCGCGTACGGGACGAGCTGGCCGTCGTGCCAGCCGCGGCCCTCGGTCCACTTGATCGTCACCATGTGGTCGGTGAAGTGGCGGCCGAAGCCGGGGCTGGCCAGGATCGCGTCTCGTTCCGCGTCGGAGAGCGGATGGGCCGAGGGCTTCAGCTCGATCGTGGGCGTCGTCATGAGTGGTTGTCCTTCACCGGTTGTAGTGACGGGCCGCGCTCACGCCCGTACGGCGCGTGGCCAGTACTAGGACGTCCGAGCATTCCCTCAAGCCGCGGCTCCGCGTTCGATTATCGCCCGGCGGAGGCGGCGGAAGAAACAGGGTGAATGCGACCCGGTGGTCGTTGACCTGCACCCGGCGGAGGAACACGTCGAAGCCGCCGGGTGCGGATGCGACCCGGCGGCTTCGAGTGTGTCGAGGTGGGCGCCGGGTCAGCCGGCTACTCGTGCGGCGAGGGCGTCGCCGATCTGAGAGGTCGAGCGGGCGGGCAGGGCGCCGCGCTCCGCGAGGTCGGCGGAGACGGCGTCCTCGATGCGGGCGGCCTCGGCGTCGTGGCCGAGGTGGCGCAGCAGGAGGGCGACGGACAGGACCGTGGCGGTGGGGTCCGCCTTGCCCTGTCCTGCGATGTCCGGGGCCGAGCCGTGCACGGGCTCGAACATGGACGGGTACTCGCGGCTCGGGTTGATGTTGCCGGAGGCCGCGACGCCGATGCCGCCGGAAACGGCAGCGGCGAGGTCGGTGATGATGTCGCCGAAGAGGTTGTCGGTGACGATGACGTCGAACCGGCCGGGGTCGGTGACCAGGTAGATGGTCGCGGCGTCGACGTGGATGTAGTCGGTGGTGACGTCCGGGTACTCCGCGGCCACCTTGGTGAAGACGTTCGTCCACAGGTGGCCGGCGAAGGTCAGCACGTTGTTCTTGTGAACCAGCGTCAGCTTCTTGCGCGGGCGCGCCTGGGCGCGGGCGAAGGCGTCGCGGACCACGCGCTCGACACCGAAGGCCGTGTTCACGGAGACCTCGGTGGCGACCTCGTGCGGCGTGCCCTTCCTGATGGTGCCGCCGTTGCCCGTGTAGGGGCCCTCGGTGCCCTCGCGGACGACCACGAAGTCGATCTCGGGCTGCCCGGCGAGCGGGGTGGCGACGCCCGGGAGGAGCTTCGACGGACGCAGGTTGACGTGGTGGTCGAAGGCGAAGCGGAGCTTGAGCAGGAAGCCCCGCTCCAGGACGCCGGACGGGACGCCCGGGTCGCCGATGGCGCCCAGCAGGATCGCGTCGTGCCGCTTGAGGGCGTCGAGGTCGGCGTCGGTGAGGGTCTCACCGGTGGCGTGGTAGCGCCGGGCGCCGAAGTCGTACTCCTCGGTCTCCAGCTTCACATCCTGCGGAAGGACGGCGGAGAGGACCTTCAGGCCTTCGGTCACGACCTCCTGGCCGATGCCGTCACCGGGGATCACTGCGAGATTGATGCTGCGAGACATGCGGGCACCCTACTCCTCGTCCCACGGGATGACATGGGGCGTCCGGCATACGGACGCCTCGGGCGTGTCAGAGGCCGGCCGGCGGCGACTCAGTGGCCGGTCGAGCCGCCGTTGTCCCGGCGGTCGAGGGCGCGCTGAAGGGCGGCGGCGGCGTTCTTGCGGTCGTTCTCGGCGCCCCGGACGGAGCGGCGGACGCGGCGGCGGGCGGTCGTCTCGGGCATGAGGGATCGACTCCTTCGTGTGGAACGCGCGGACTCGAAGAGGCGCGGAGGGTGACGAGACGCCGGAAGGGGCGGGGAGCCGGGCCGCAGGGGTCGCCTGCGCGGGGCCTGCTCACAACCGCCGTTCGCTGGATCGAGCGATGCGTTCGGCTCCTACAAAAGTAAGGGCGCGCGTCGCATCTGTCTGCCCAATTACTTGGGCTTCCTACTATCTGAGACGGCGGCACCGCCCCTGCCCCGCCGACCTGCGCTTTTGCGGTTTGCCGGATCGGCCACCCGGCTGATCCCCGCGCCCGGCGGGCGACTGCCGCGGGCGGGAGGGGAACGGTGTCCGGCATGAACGACACGGCGAAGGTGTTCCTCGAAGGCGGGCCCGACGATCTGCCCGAGCGGATCGTCCCGGCCCCCGACCCCGGCCCGGACGTCAAGATCGAGCTCCGCAACGGCTACGAGCACTTCCGGCCCGCCTCGCGCGAGGCGGACACGCCCGAGGGGCGGCTGCCGGTGTACGAGTGGTGGGAGCGGACGGAGATGCCGGGCTGACCCCGGGACGACGCGAAGGGGCCGGGCGTCACGCGCCCGGCCCCTGTCACGTGCGACGGGATGTCAGCCCATGTGCGGGTAGGTGTAGTCGGTCGGCGGGACCAGCGTCTCCTTGATGGCGCGGGTCAGCGTCCAGCGCATCAGGTTCTGCGGGGCGCCGGCCTTGTCGTTGGTGCCGGAGGCACGGCCGCCGCCGAAGGGCTGCTGGCCGACCACGGCGCCGGTCGACTTGTCGTTGATGTAGAAGTTGCCGGCCGCGTAGCGCAGCTTCTCCATCGTGTACGCCGCCGCCGCGCGGTCGTTCGCGATGACCGAGCCGGTGAGGGCGTAGTCGGACACCGACTCCATCTGGGTCAGCATCTCGTCGTACCTGTCGTCCTCGTAGACGTGGACGGCGAGGATCGGGCCGAAGTACTCGGTGCGGAACACCTCGTTCTCCGGGTCGGTGCACTCGATGACGGTCGGACGGACGAAGTACCCGACCGAGTCGTCGTAGGTGCCGCCCGCGACGATCGTGCAGGCGGGGTCCTCCTTGGCGCGGTCGATGGCGGCCTTGTTCTTGGCGAAGGACCGCTCGTCGATGACGGCGCCGATGAAGTTGGACAGGTCGGTGACGTCACCCATCTTGATGCCGTCCACCTCGGCCGCGAACTCCTCCTTGAAGCCGGAGTTCCAGATCGAGGCCGGGATGTACGCGCGCGAGGTGGCCGAGCACTTCTGGCCCTGGTACTCGAAGGCGCCACGGGTCAGCGCGGTCTTCAGGATCGCGCGGTCGGCGCTCGGGTGGGCGACGACGAAGTCCTTGCCGCCGGTCTCGCCGACCAGCCGCGGGTACGAGCGGTACTTCTCGATGTTGGCGCCGACCGTCTTCCACAGGTACTGGAAGGTCTTGGTGGAGCCGGTGAAGTGGATGCCGGCGAGGTCCCGGTGCTCCAGGGCGACCTTGGACACCTCGATGCCGTCACCGGTGACCAGGTTGATGACGCCCTTGGGCAGCCCGGCCTCCTCGAGGAGCTGCATCAGCAGCACGGCGGCGTGGGTCTGCGTCGGGGACGGCTTCCACACCACGACGTTGCCCATCAACGCGGGCGCGGTCGGCAGGTTGGCCGCGATGGCGCTGAAGTTGAACGGCGTGATCGCGTAGACGAAGCCCTCCAGCGGGCGGTGGTCCAGGCGGTTCCACACGCCCGGCGAGTTGGCCGGGGGCTGCTCGGCGAGGATGCCGCGCGCGTAGTGGACGTTGAACCGCCAGAAGTCGACCAGCTCGCAGGGGCTGTCGATCTCGGCCTGCTGGGCGGTCTTGGACTGGCCGAGCATGGTGGAGGCGGCGATGGTCTCGCGCCAGGGGCCGGCCAGCAGCTCGGCGGCGCGCAGGATGATCGCCGCGCGGTCGTCGAAGGCCATCGCGCGCCAGGCGGGGGCGGCGGCCAGGGCCGCGTCGATCGCGTCCTGGGCGTCCTGCTGCGTCGCGTTGGCGTACGTGCCCAGGCGGGCCTTGTGGTTGTGCGGCTGCACGACGTCGAAGCGCTCGCCGCCGCCCATCCGCTTCACGCCGCCGATGGTGCAGGGCAGCTCGACCGGGTTGTCGGCCAGCTCCTTGAGCTTGGCCTCCAGCCGGGCACGCTCGGGGCTTCCGGGGGCATAGCCGTGCACCGGCTCGTTGACGGGCGTGGGGACCTGGGTCACAGCGTCCATGGGTTCCGTAACTCCTTATCTCTGAGCGGTGTGGTGTCAGCCCTTGGTGATCATGCTGCGGGCGAAGAACCGGAGGTTGGCCGGCTTCTCCGCCAGGCGCCGCATGAAGTAGCCGTACCAGTCGGTGCCGTAGGCCGTGTAGACGCGCATGCGGTGGCCCTCGGCGGCGAGCCGGACGTGCTCGTCGCCGCGGATGCCGTAGAGCATCTGGAACTCGTACTCGTCGAGCTTGCGTCCGGCGGTGCGGGCCAGTTCCTGGGCGATGGCGATCAGGCGCGGGTCGTGGGACCCGATCATCGGATACCCCTCGCCCTCCATCAGCGTCCGCAGGATGCGCACGTACGCCTTGTCGATCTCGTGCTTCTGCTGGTAGGCGACCTCGGCGGGCTCCTTGTAGGCGCCCTTCACCAACCGTACGCGACTGCCCGCGGCAGCGAGCCGGCGTGCGTCCTCCTCGGTGCGGAAGAGGTAGGCCTGGATGACGCAGCCGGTCCCCGGGAAGTCCTTCCGCAGCTCCTCGTGGATGGCGAACATCGAGTCGAGGGTGGTGTGGTCCTCCGCGTCCAGGGTGACCGTGGTGCCGATCTCGGCGGCGGTCTCGACGACCGGGCGGACGTTGGCGAGGGCCAGCTCGTGGCCGCCGGGAAGCGCCTGGCCGAACATCGACAGCTTCACGGACATCTCCGCGCGCGGGCCGAGCTCCAGCGGCTTCAGCCGGTCGATCAGCTCCAGGTAGGCGTCGCGGGCGGCCTCGGCCTGCTCGGGCGTGGTGATGTCCTCGCCGACGACGTCCATGGTCAGCTCGAGACCGTTGTCGGTGAGCTCCCGCACGATCGGCAGGATCTCGTCCACGGTCTCACCGGGGATGAAGCGGTCGACGACCTGCTTGGTCACCGGGGCCGCCGAGATCAGGCGTCGCATCCGGTCGCTGCGCGACGCGGCGAGAATCACGGGACCCAGCACGGGGCACCTCCACAAGCTGCGAGAGGCCGCCACCCGACGTTTCGGGGACGGCACGGAGAACCACCGTGAAACCTAAGGATGACCCTGATCCTGGGCCATCGACAGACGTCACGCATCCCTGGACGAGATCTCAGACAGATGTATGAAGGGCGCCGGCTTTTGCGGCAGAATGCCCGGGTGACGTCGGAATACAGGGACGACTACCAGGAGCTCGTGGACGAGATCTCGGAGCTCCTCGGCGCTCCGGCGACCCTGGAGAACCGCGACTTCGAGCTGATCGCCTTCGGCGCGTACGACAGCGAGGGCGACCTCGACCCGTCCGCGCTGGACCCGGTGCGCGCCCGCTCGATCCTGACCCGGCGCTCCACACCGGCCGTCCGCGCCTGGTTCGAGGGCTTCGGCATCACCCGCGCGACCGGTCCTGTCCACATCCCGCGCACCCCGGAGGCGGGCGTGCACCGGGGCCGCGTCTGCCTGCCCGTCCGCCATCGCGGGGTGGCCCTGGGCTACGTCTGGCTGCTGGAGGACGACCCGGGCCCCTCGGCGGAACAGCTCGACGCGGCCATGCGGGTGACGGCGCGGATCGGCGCGCTGCTCGCCGACGAGGCGCAGCACGGCGCGGACCTCACCCGGGAACTGCGGGCGGTGCTGACGGCGGAGCGGGGCTGGCAGCGGGACATGGCGGTCGCCGAGCTGCGCACCGCCCTCGGCCCGCGCGCGGAGGGCCTGCACACGGTGGTCTGCGTCGCGCCCTGGCCGTCCGCCGACCCCGACGAGGCGCCCTCGGTCCGCACGGTGCCGGGGGCGACGGCCCTGTGCACGCTGCCGTGGGGCGCCACGGCCGTGTCCCTGGCGCTGCTGCTGCGGTTGCGCTCCGCCGACGTGCTGACGCCGGCGACGACTGCGGCCGGGCGTCTGCTGGAGCGGGCCCGGGACGGCGGGGCGGCGGGCCGGCCCGGGCCGCCCCCGGTGGCCGCGGGCATCGCCGCACCGCGTACGGGCCTGGCCGACCTGGGCACGGCCTGGGACGAGGCGTCGGCGTCGGCGCGGGCGGCGCTGGCCGAGCCGCGCCTCGGTCCGGTGGCCCGCTGGGCGTCGATCGGCCCGTACCGGCTGCTGACCGCGCTGTCCCCCGGCGCCGCGCACGACCCCGCCGTCAGCCCGCTGCTCTCCCCCGCCCACACGGAACTGGCCCGCACCGCCGAGGTGTACCTCGACTGCGCGGGCCAGGCCGGGCGCACGGCGGCGGAGCTGGGCGTGCACCGGCAGACGCTGTACTACCGGCTGTCGCGGGTCGAGCGGCTCACCGGCCTGGACCTGGACGACGGCGAGGACCGCCTGCTGCTGCACATGGCGCTCAAGGCGCACCGTCTGTAGACGCGCCCTGCTCAGCAGACGTGGCAGCCTCCACCACCTGGCGCAGACCGACGGTGAGCCGTCCGGCGTCGGGAGCGCCGACCGGGTCGAAGGTCCACTGGGCGATGAGGCCGGTCATCAGGGTGACGTAGAACGAGCCGAGGGTGTCGGCGGTGGCGTCGGACACGTCCTCCTCCCGGCCGCCCATCAGCAGCGGGACAAGACCGCGTCCGGCCTCGCGCTGGGCAACGGACAGATGGGCGCGTACCTCGGGCAGCCGGTCGCCGAAGGCGAGCACCTCCATGCTGAGCCGCCATACCGAGCCGGGCTCCTTCATGGTGCTGATGATGTTCGACCACACCCGCTCGAACCGCTCCAGGGAACCGGGCACGGTCTCGTCCACGGTCCCGTCGCCCTCGAAGGCGTCGCCCATCCCCTCGACCAGGGAGATGTAGGCCTGCGCGAGCAGCGCGTCCTTCGACCCGTAGTGGTAGCCGATGGACGCCAGGTTGGTCCCCGACTCCTTGACGATGTCCCGCGCCGTGGTGCGCACGAACCCCTTGGCGAGCAGGCAGCGCTTCGCGCCCTCCAGCAGATCCTCACGGTGTCCCATGGCGTCACCTTACCCATCCCTCCATACAGCTGTCTTATACGCTTGTTCTAGACACTCGTATAAGACGTGCGTACAGTCACCGGCATGACAACGAACCCGCCCCGCGCCGGCCGCCGTGAATGGACCGCGCTCGTCGTGCTGATGCTTCCGCTGCTGCTGGTCTCGATGGACGTCTCCGTCCTCTACTTCGCTGTCCCCGAGATCAGCGCCGACCTGGAGCCGACCGGCACCCAGCAGCTGTGGATCTTCGACATCTACGGCTTCGTGCTGGCCGGTCTGCTGATGACCATGGGCGCGCTCGGCGACCGCATCGGCCGCCGCCGGCTGCTGCTGTGCGGCGCGGCCGCCTTCGGCGCGGCCTCCCTGCTCGCGGCCTACGCGCAGTCCGCCGAGACGCTGATCGCGGCCCGCGCGGTCCTCGGCATCGGCGGCGCCACCCTGATGCCGTCGACGATGGCGCTGGTCCGCACGATGTTCAGCGACCCCCGCCAGCGGGCGCAGGCCATCGGGCTGTGGTCCGGGGTGATGACGGGCGGCATCGCGCTCGGCTCCGTGATGAGCGGGCTCCTCGTGGAGCACTTCTGGTGGGGCTCGGTCTTCCTGGTCAACCTGCCCGCGATGGTGCTGCTCCTCGTCCTCGGCCCGCTGCTGCTGCCGGAGTCCAGGAACCCCTCCCCGGGACGCTTCGACCTGCCGAGCGTCCCGCTGTCGATGGCGGCCGTGCTGCCCGTGGTCTACGGCCTCAAGGAGCTGCCCTCGGAGGGCTGGAACGTCCGGTACGTCGTCTCGATCACCGTCGGCCTGCTGTTCGCCGCGCTGTTCGTGCACCGCCAGCGCACCACGGCCTCACCGATGATCTCCCCCGCCCTCTTCCGCGGGCACGGCTTCACCCCCGCGCTCACCCTCAACACCCTGTCGGCCTTCGGGATGATGGGCTCGGCCCTCTTCACCACCCAGTACCTCCAGTCGGTGCTCGGCAAGAGCGCGCTGGAGGCCGCGCTGTGGAGCCTGCTGCCGTCGGTGCTCATCGGCGCCGCCGCCCCGGTCGCCGCCCAGCTCGTCCAGCGGGGCATGGAGCGCGCGCACGTCGTCACCGCCGGGTTCGTGATCTCCGCCTGCGGTTACGGGCTGCTCGCCCTGGCCGGCACGGACTCCCTGTGGCTGGTACTGGCGGCGTGCGGGGTGATGGCCGCGGGCATCGTCGTCGTGATGTCCCTGCTCACCGACCTGGCGCTCAGCTCGGCCCCGGTGGACCGGGCGGGCTCGGCGTCCTCGCTGCTGGAGACCGGCACAGAGTTCGGCGGAGCCCTGGGCATGGCCGCCCTCGGGTCGATCGGCACGGCCGTCTACCGGCACGCGATGCCGGACACGGCGCCCGAACCGGCGCGGGAGACCCTCGGCGGTGCGCTCGCCGTCGCCGCCGAGCTGCCGGGGCGCGCGGGGGACGCCCTGGCCGCGGCGGCGCGCGCGGCGTTCACCGACGGGATGCGGGGCGCCGCGATCGCCGGGGCGCTGCTGCTCCTCGTCGCGGCGGGCGTCGCGGTGGCCGGCCTGCGGCACATCCGGGTGCGTCCGGAGACGGAGAACGCCGGACAGGCCGAGGAACTCAGCCCGTCCGGCGCGTGAGCCCGACGAATGGTGGGTGACGAAGGGTGGGGTCAGACGAGGTTCACGGAGCGGGCCGAGGTGGCGCCGATCTCCGCGGCCAGCTCGCCCAGCACGGAGGCGGCGACCGTGTCGTCGACGGTCAGCACGGCGAGCGCCTCGCCGCCGACCGTCGCACGGGCGACCTGCATGCCGGCGATGTTGATGCCCGCCTCGCCGAGGATGCGGCCGACGGTGCCGACGACACCGGGGCGGTCCTCGTAGCGCAGGACGACCATGTGGTCGGCGAGCGCGAGATCGACGTCGTACTCGCCGACCGCGACGATCTTCTGGACGTGCTTGGGGCCGGCCAGCGTGCCGGAGACCGAGATCTCCTCGCCGTCCGCGAGGGTGCCGCGCACCGTGACGACGTTGCGGTGGTCGGCCGACTCCGAGCTGGTGGTCAGCCGCACCTCGACACCGCGCTCCTGGGCGAAGAGCGGGGCGTTGACGTAGGAGACGGTCTCGTCGACGACGTCCTCGAAGACGCCCTTGAGCGCGGACAGCTCCAGCACCTTCACGTCGTGCTGGGTGATCTCGCCGTACACCTCGACGTCGAGGCGGACCGCGACCTCACCCGCGAGGGCGGTGAAGATGCGGCCGAGGCGCTCGGCGAGCGGCAGGCCCGGCTTGACGTCCTCGGCGATGACACCGCCCTGGACGTTCACCGCGTCGGGGACGAGCTCACCGGCGAGGGCGAGGCGCACCGAGCGGGCGACGGCGATGCCGGCCTTCTCCTGGGCCTCGTCGGTGGAGGCGCCGAGATGCGGGGTGCAGACGACCTGGTCGAACTCGAAGAGCGGGGAGTCGGTGCACGGCTCCTTGGCGTACACGTCGAGGCCGGCGCCGGCGACGCGGCCCTCCTTGAGCGCCGAGTACAGCGCCTCCTCGTCGACGATGCCGCCGCGCGCGGCGTTGATGACGCGCACGGTCGGCTTGACCTTGCGCAGCGCCTCGTCGCCGATCAGGCCCAGCGTCTCGGGGGTCTTCGGCAGGTGGACGGTGATGAAGTCGGAGACCTCGAGCAGCTCGTCCAGCGACAGCACCTTGACGCCCATCTGCGCGGCCCGCGCGGGCTGTACGTAGGGGTCGTAGGCGACGACCTTCATGCCGAAGGCGGACATGCGCTGCGCGACGAGGGCGCCGATCCGCCCCAGACCCACGACACCGAGGGTCTTCTCGGCGAGCTCGACGCCCGTGTACTTGCTCCGCTTCCACTCGCCGTTCTTCAGCGCGGCGTTGGCCTGGGGGATGTTGCGCGCGGTGGCGAGGATCAGACCGCAGGCGAGCTCGGCGGCGGTGACGATGTTGGAGGTGGGGGCGTTGACGACCATCACGCCGGCCTTGGTGGCGGCGGAGACGTCGACGTTGTCGAGGCCGACGCCGGCTCGTGCGACGACCTTCAGTTTGTTCGCCGCGGCGATCGCCTCGGCGTCCACCTTGGTGGCGGAGCGGATCAGGATCGCGTCGACGTCCGCGATGGCGGGGAGCAGTTCGGCGCGGTCCGCGCCGTTGCAGTGCCGGATCTCGAAGTCCGGGCCGAGTGCGTCGACGGTGGCGGGCGACAGCTCTTCAGCGATGAGTACGACGGGTTTCGAGCTCACGTGAGTCCTCACAAGTCCCAATGCGGACGGCCGTCCCGACGGCCGCAGGCGGTGAAGAAGTGCTAGCCGCGTGGAAGACGCACGACGCTGTGGGCCTGACGCGTATGTAGTGCAGCAGTGTAGTGGCGCCGAGGGCGTCGTCTTACGCCGCTTCGGAAGGATCACCCGTCCGTGGCGGACGGGATGGACAACGCCGTACCACCGACGTTACCCCTGGTTCGCCCGAAGGGCCGGGGCGCGGTGCCCCGGCCCTCAGGACGGCCGTGCTCAGGCCTCTTCGTCGACCCAGCTCATCAGCTTGCGCAGCTGCTTGCCGGTGGTCTCCAGCAGGTGCTCGGAGTCCTGCTTCTTGTACTCGTCGTACTTCTTCAGACCGCCGTGGTACTCGTCCATCCAGGTCTGGGCGAAGGAGCCGTCCTGGATCTCGGCGAGGACCTTCTTCATCTCGGCCTTGGTGGCGTCGGTGATGATCCGCGGGCCGGTGACGTAGTCGCCCCACTCGGCGGTCTCGGAGATCGACCAGCGCATCTTCTCCAGGCCGCCCTCGTACATGAGGTCCACGATCAGCTTCAGCTCGTGCAGGCACTCGAAGTACGCGATCTCCGGCTGGTAGCCGGCCTCGGTCAGCGTCTCGAAGCCCGCCTTCACCAGCGCGGCGGTGCCGCCGCAGAGGACGGCCTGCTCACCGAACAGGTCGGTCTCGGTCTCCTCGGTGAAGGTCGTCTTGATGACGCCGGCGCGGGTGCCGCCGATGCCCTTGGCGTACGACAGGGCGAGCGCGAAGGCGTCGCCGGTGGCGTCCTGCTCGACGGCCGCGATGCAGGGGACGCCGCGGCCCTCCTCGTACTGACGGCGCACCAGGTGGCCCGGGCCCTTCGGGGCGACCATGCAGACGTCGACGCCGGCCGGGGGCTTGATGAAGCCGAAGCGGATGTTGAAGCCGTGGCCGAAGAACAGCGCGTCGCCGTCCTTCAGGTTCGGGGCGACGGACTCCTCGTAGACCTGGCCCTGGATCGGGTCCGGGACCAGGATCATGATGACGTCGGCCTCGGCGGCGGCCTCGGACGGGGTCACCACGCGCAGGCCCTGCTCCTCGGCCTTGGCCTTGGACTTCGAGCCCTCGTGCAGACCGACGCGCACGTCGACGCCGGAGTCGCGCAGCGACAGGGCGTGGGCGTGGCCCTGGCTGCCGTACCCGATGACCGCGACCTTGCGGCCCTGGATGATGGACAGGTCGGCGTCGGCGTCGTAGAACAGCTCGGCCACTGGGTTCTCTCCTTGTGTGCAGGTGTTGCGTCCCACCGTATGACGGTGCGGGAGGGGGAAGGTTGGGGGTCTCGCGATACGGGCGGCCGGCCGTGTCCCGGCCGCCCGTTCCGTGTCTTAAGCCGACCGGTCCAGGGCGCGCAGCGACCGGTCCGTGATCGAACGGGCACCGCGTCCGATCGCGATGGTGCCGGACTGGACCAGCTCCTTGATGCCGAACGGCTCCAGCATCTTGAGCATGGCGGACAGCTTGTCGCTGCTTCCGGTGGCCTCGACGGTCACCGCCTCCGGGGAGACGTCCACGGTCTTGGCGCGGAACAGCTGGACGATCTCGACGATCTGGGAGCGCGTCTCGTTGTCGGCGCGCACCTTCACCAGGACGAGTTCGCGCTGGACCGCCTGCCCGGGTTCGAGCTCGACGATCTTCAGCACGTTGACGAGCTTGTTGAGCTGCTTGGTGACCTGCTCGAGCGGGAACTCGTCGACGCTCACCACGATGGTGATGCGGGAGATGTCGGGGTGCTCGGTGACGCCGACGGCGAGCGAGTCGATGTTGAAGCCGCGGCGGGAGAACAGGGCGGCGATCCGGGCCAGGATGCCGGGGGTGTTCTCCACCAGGACGGAGAGCGTGTGCTTGGACATGATCTCTTCGGTCTCTCTCGCTCAGTCGTCTTCGTTGTCGCCGAAGTCGGGGCGCACGTCCCGGGCGGCCATGATCTCGTCGTTGGAGGTGCCGGCGGCGACCATCGGCCAGACCATCGCATCCTCGTGGACGATGAAGTCCACCAGGACCGGGCGGTCGTTGACCGAGTTGGCCTCCTCGATGACCTTGTCGAGGTCGGCGGGGTCCTCGCAGCGGATCGCGTAGCAGCCCATCGCCTCGGCCAGCTTCACGAAGTCGGGGACGCGGGTGCCCCTCGCCTCCGGATTGACGTCGTCGGGGCCGGAGTGCAGGACCGTGTTGGAGTACCGCTGGTTGTAGAAGAGGGTCTGCCACTGGCGGACCATCCCGAGCGCGCCGTTGTTGATGACGGCGACCTTGATCGGGATGTTGTTCAGGGCGCAGGTGGTGAGCTCCTGATTGGTCATCTGGAAGCAGCCGTCGCCGTCGATCGCCCACACCGTGCGGTCGGGCACGCCCGCCTTGGCGCCCATGGCGGCGGGCACCGCGTAGCCCATGGTCCCGGCGCCGCCGGAGTTCAGCCAGGTGGCGGGCTTGTCGTACTGGATGAAGTGCGCGGCCCACATCTGGTGCTGGCCGACGCCCGCCGCGAAGACGGTGCCCTCGGGGGCCAGCTGTCCGATGCGCTCGATGACCTGCTGCGGGGAGAGGGAGCCGTCCGCCGGCAGGTCGTAGCCCAGCGGGTAGGTGTCGCGCCAGCGGTTCAGATCGTTCCACCAGGCGGAGTAGTCGCCGCGGTGGCCCTCGGCGTGCTCCTTCTGGACGGCCTGGATGAGGTCGGCGAGGACCTCGCGGGCGTCACCGACGATCGGCACGTCGGCGGCGCGGTTCTTGCCGATCTCCGCCGGGTCGATGTCGGCGTGGACGATCTTGGCGTACGGGGCGAAGCTGTCCAGCTTGCCGGTGACGCGGTCGTCGAAGCGGGCTCCGAGGGCGACGATCAGGTCGGCCTTCTGCAGCGCGGTGACGGCGGTGACCGAACCGTGCATGCCCGGCATTCCCACGTGCAGCGGGTGGCCGTCGGGGAACGCGCCGAGCGCCATCAGGGTGGTGGTGACGGGCGCTCCGGTGAGCTCGGCGAGCATCTTCAGCTCGGCGGTGGCGCCCGCCTTGATGACGCCGCCGCCGACGTAGAGGACGGGCCGCCTGGCTGCCGTGATCAGCTTGGCGGCCTCGCGGATCTGCTTGGCGTGCGGCTTGGTGACGGGCCGGTAGCCGGGCAGGTCCATGACGGGCGGCCAGGAGAAGGTGGTCTTCGCCTGGAGGATGTCCTTGGGGATGTCCACCAGCACCGGGCCGGGACGGCCGGTGGAGGCGATGTGGAAGGCCTGCGCGATCGCCCGCGGGATGTCCTCCGCCTTGGTGACCAGGAAGCTGTGCTTGGTGATCGGCATGGTGATGCCGACGATGTCCGCCTCCTGGAAGGCGTCGGTGCCGATCGCCTTGGAGACGACCTGACCGGTGATGGCCACCAGCGGGACGGAGTCCATGTGCGCGTCGGCGATCGGCGTGACCAGGTTGGTGGCGCCCGGTCCCGAGGTCGCCATGCAGACGCCCACCTTGCCGGTGGCCTGCGCGTACCCCGTGGCCGCGTGGCCGGCGCCCTGCTCATGCCGGACCAGGACGTGGCGCACCCGGGTCGAGTCCATCAGCGGGTCGTAGGCGGGCAGGATCGTGCCGCCGGGGATACCGAATACCGTGTCGGCGCCGACCTCCTCGAGGGAGCGGATGAGGGACTGCGCGCCCGTGACGTGCTCGACGGGGGCGGACTGCTGTCCTCCGGAACGGGGCCTCGGCTGCGGGTGATGGGCCCCGGTGGCCTGCTCGGTCATCGGCATTCTCTTCTCGATGCTGAGGGTTTTTGCGAAGTTCGTGCGGGTTACGCGTGCTGCTCGGCAGGTGCCTGTGCAACAAAAAACCCCTCGTGCCGTAAGGCAAGCGAGGGGAGCGCGCCGGGTGGTGGGTCGCTGAGCGTTCGCCGCTCAGCGTCAGCCGACGCGCTTTCCAAGTACGAGAATTCGGGTGCGCATGGCACTGACCCTCCCCCCGGCGCGCACTCACTGTCAAGTGGGTGGGACGGGAGTCTCATCATGTGAGCGGAGTGTCGTGGCGCTCTTGAGCACCGCCGTCACCCCTGTGGAGTACACCGGGGATACGCCCCCGCCGGCCAGCACCGGCTCGGCCTGGGCATGCGCCACCGGGTACCGCCCGGCGGCCAGCGCCCGGCGCAGCCGGTACTCGTCGAGCGGCCCGGAGAACGCCAGCCCCTGCGCGTGCGTGCAGCCCATCGCGCGCAGCGCCTCGGCCTGCTCGGGCAGGTCCACGCCGTCGGCCACCGTCTGGAGGCCCAGGTCGGAGGCGATCCGCAGCAGCCCGTGGGTGATCTTGTACAGGCGCGCGGACTCCGCCACCCCGTCGACCAGGCTGCGGTCCAGCTTCAGCATGTCGACGGGCAGCCGCCTGAGGGCCGTGATCGCCGCGCGTCCGCTGCCGAAGCCGTCCAGGGAGATCCGCACGCCGAGCCGCTTGAGCACGGCGAGCCGGCGCTCCAGCTCGTCGAGGGACACCCGCGGGTCGGTGTCGGCCAGCTCCACGATCAACGAGCCGGACGGCAGACCGTGGCGCGTGAGCAGCGCCTCGACCGAGCCGAGGGGCAGCGACCGGTCCAGCAGGCGGCGCGCGCTCAGCCGTACGGCCACCGGCACCGGCAGCCCCGTCGCGTGCCGCTCGGCGGCCTGCTCGACGGCCTCCTCCAGCACCCAGCGGCCCAGCTCGGCGGTCTTCTCGCTGTCCTCGGCGACGCGCAGGAACTCCGCGGGCGTGAACAGCACACCCTGGGAGGAGCGCCAGCGCGCCTGGGCGCACACGGAGGCGATGCGGCCGTCCGCCAGGCACACCACGGGCTGGTGCAGCAGGGCGAACTCGCCGTGGTGCAGCGCCGCGCGCAGCCGCGTGGCCAGCTCGGCCCTGCGGACGACGTCCTGCTGCATGTGCGGCTTGTACAGCTCGACCCGGCCCTTGCCCGCCGCCTTCGCCCGGTACATCGCGAGATCGGCGTTGCGCAGCAACTCGCCCGCGCCGAAGCCCGGTTCGGCGAAGGCGACGCCGATGGAGGCGTTGACCCGGACATCGTTGCCTTCGATGAGGTAGGGCTGGGACAGCGTGGTTCTGAGGCGGTCGGCCAGTTCGAGGATGTGCCGCTCGCGCGCGTCCCGGTCGCGTACGCCGTCGCCGACGATGAGCGCCGCGAACTCGTCGCCGCCGAGCCGGGAGGCGGTGTCGCCCTTGCGGACGGCGTCCTGGAGCCGGCGCGCGGCCTGCACGAGCAGTTCGTCCCCGGCCTGGTGGCCGATGGTGTCGTTGACGCCCTTGAAGCCGTCGAGGTCGATGAAGAGCACCGCCGTGCCGCGCAGGGCGGCGCCCCGGTCCGAGGCGCGGCGGCCGGAGAGGGCCTGCTGCACGCGCCGGGTGAACAGGGCGCGGTTGGGCAGGTCGGTCAGCGGGTCGTGCTCCGCGTTGTGCTGGAGCTGGGCCTGGAGCCGGACCCGCTCGGTGACGTCCCGGCTGTTGAAGATCAGGCCGCCGTGGTGCCGGTTGACGGTCGACTCCACGTTGAGCCAGGTTCCCTGGCCGTCGGCCTCCTCCCAGGAGCGGGCGGCGCCCCCGCCGGAGCGGAAGCGGCACTCGATGCGCATGGTGGGCTCTTCCACCGGGTCGGCGGCGAGGAATCTGCGCACCTCGTGCACCACACGGCCGAGGTCCTCGGGGTGGATCAGGGAGGCCAGTTCGGTGCCGACCAGGTCCTCGGCGGGGCGGCCGTACACCCCGGCGGCGGCCGGGGAGACGTACCGCAGGACGCCGCTGGGGGCGGCGATCATGATGACGTCGCTCGATCCCTGCACCAGGGAGCGGAAGTGGTTCTCCGCCTGGGCGAGCTCCTGGGTGAGCGTGATGTTGTCGAGGAGCATGATGCCCTGGCGCGCCACGAGCGCGAGCGCCACGGTGCCCCCGGTGATCAGCACGACCCGGTCGACGCTGCGGCCGTTGAGGACGTTGTAGAGGATCCCCAGCGTGCACACGGCGGCGGCGAGGTACGGGGTGAGCGCGGCGAGCGATCCGGCGATGGGCCGGGAGAGCTGGTAGCGGCCCGCTCCCCCGCCGGGCGGCGGCGCGTGCTGGTGGTCGGGGGTCGCGCGCCGCCCGGGCAGGTGCTCGCGGACCACGCGGGTGGACGTCTCCCGGTCCGGCCCGCCGCGGCGGG